>NZ_CP044543.1:2362500-2681673 GCF_008932115.1 Bradyrhizobium betae | reverse complement strand
GTTCGACCACGATTCCGGCTTCCGAGGACGCCTCATATCCAGCGCGCATGCAGGCCATTTTGAAGGACAAGCTGCCGCCATCGGAAGCAGTGCACGTCTCCGTAGAAATACAGAGCAAGAAAACGGCGGAGGAGGCAGCTGGAACCTTCGTTAAGCTGATGGAAGCAAAAAGGCCTACTTTGGTCATCTGGCAGACCGGGACCGTGGATGCTATCCGAGCCATCGATCCCGACGATTTTCGCGGTGCTGTGACCGAAGGGGTTGCCGCGCTGCAAAATGCAGGGGCTGACGTCGTGTTGATGAACTTGCAGTACAGCCCGCGCACCGAAACCATGATCTCGGTACCGCCCTATCTCGACAATATGCGGGTGGTGGCGCAGGAGCATGACGTCCCGCTGTTCGACCGTTTCGCGATCATGCGGCAGTGGAATGATCAGGGTCAGTTCGACCTGTTCAGCCCGTCCCGCGGGCCCGAGCTGGCGAAGCAGGTCCACGATTGCCTTGGTCGGGCGTTGGCACAGTTTGTGATCGACGCAGCCCATCTGGGGCCGACCCAGCAGCAAAATTGAGGTCTAGCGTTAATGAGTTCTCTCCACCCTTTTCGCCTGACGGCATGGCTGGCCGCACCCGCAATGGTCCTGCTGTTGCTGACGCCAGTGGCGCAGGCTCAAGCTCAAGCTCAAGCCGCGCAGGGCACGCCCGCGCCTGCGCAGTCCGCTAATCCCGCGCCCGCCTCGCCCTCCCAGACCACAATTGCCGCCACCCACCCATCCGCGGAGCAGCGCGGTATCACCGGGCGCGCGATCGACAGGGTGAAGCAGGTCGCCAAATCCGCGGGCGACATCTTCAACCGCGTGCCGTGTCTCGCGCCGAAGGGCGGCTCGAAGGCGATGGGCTCGCTGCCGCATGTCGCGAACAAGCTCGTTGCCGGCAAGCCGGTCGTGATCGTCGCGTTCGGCTCGTCCTCGACCGCCGGCTATGGCGCGAGCTCGCCCGATTTCAATTATCCGAACCGTCTCGCCACGCAGCTGCGCCGGCAATATCCGACCGCCGACATCACCGTCATCAATGCCGGCGTCGGCGGCGAGGACGCGCCCGAGATGATGAAGCGCCTCCAGACCGAGGTGATCGACGTGCATCCGGATCTCGTGATCTGGCAGGTCGGCACCAACGCCGTGCTGCGCAACCTCGATCCCGGCGACACCGCCAAGCTCGTCGAGGACGGCATCGCCAGCATCCAGGCCGCCGGCGGCGCCGACATCGTGCTGGTCGATCCGCAATATTCGCCGGCCGTCAACCAGCGCAAGGAGAGCGCCGGCAAGATGGTGAAGCTGCTCGGCAAGGTCGCCGAGCTCCGTCACGTCGGCATCTTCCCGCGGTTCGAGGTGATGCGCGACTGGCACGAGAACCAATCGATCCCGGTCGAGAGCTTCGTCATCGCCGACGGACTGCACATGAACGATTGGGGCTACGCCTGCTTCGCCCAGCTCCTCGGCGACGACATCATCCGCTCAGTCGGCCAGATCAAGCTCGGCGTGAACGTGCCCGGCGATGTGCGCGCGTACCGGCCGATGTAGTTCGGTGCCGTGGGGTGGGTTAGGCGAAGCCGTAACCCACCACTGTTCATCTCCGCGGAGACAGAAGAGGTGGGTTACGCCTTGCGGCTAACCCACCCTACGGGTCCGAGTGTGTGGCTCACGCCTTCTCCAGCGCCGCCGTCAGATCCTCGATCAGGTCATCCGCATGCTCGAGTCCTGCGGAGAAGCGGATGAAGCCCTCGCTGATGCCGAGGGCGGCGCGGTCTTCCGGCTTCAGGCGCTGATGCGTCGTGGTCGCCGGATGCGTGACGATACTCTTGGCATCGCCGAGATTGTTGGAGATCTTCGCCAGCTTGAGCTCGTTGAGCATGCGGAACGCACCCTGCTTGCCGCCCTTCACCTCGAAGCCGACCAGCGTCGAGCCGCCGCGCATCTGCTTCTTCACGAGCGCTGCCTGCGGATGATCGGCGCGGCCGGGATAGACCAGCCGCGAAATCTTGGGATGGTCCGCCAGCACGTCTGCGACGCGCGCCGCTGTGTCGGTCTGCGCGCGCACGCGCACGGCCAGCGTTTCCAGGCCCTTGAGCAGGACCCAGGCGTTGAACGGCGAGATCGACGGGCCGGTCTGGCGCATGAAATTATGGAGGTGCTCGGCGACGAACGCCTCCGACGACAGGATGATGCCGCCGAGACAGCGGCCCTGGCCGTCGATGTGCTTGGTCGCGGAATAGACCACGACATCGGCACCGAGAGCGAGCGGGCTCTGCCAGATCGGGGTCGCGAACACGTTGTCGACGACGAGCCGCGCGCCGCCGCTATGCGCGATCTCGGCGATGGCGGGAATGTCGAGCACGTCGAGGGTCGGGTTGGTCGGGCTCTCCAGGAAGAACGTCTTGGTGTTCGGCTTCAGCGCACGCTGCCATTGGTCGAGATCGAAACCGTCGACCAGCGTTGTCTCGATGCCGTAGCGCGGCAACAGGTCCTGGATGACATAGAGGCACGAGCCGAACAGCGCGCGCGAGGCGACGACGTGATCGCCGGCCTTCAGCGGCGCCAGGATCGCGGTCGTCACCGCGGCCATACCGGTCGCGGCCGAGCGGGCCGCTTCGGCGCCTTCGAGCTCGATCATGCGGCGCTCGAACATCGCGATGGTGGGGTTGGAATAGCGCGAATAGATGAAGCCGGGGTCCTCGCCCTTGAACCGCGCCTCGCACTCCTCGGCGCTGTTGTAGACGTAGCCCTGGGTCAGGAACAGCGCCTCCGACGTCTCGCCATATTGCGAGCGCAGGGTGCCGGAATGGACCAGGCGGGTTTCGGGGCGGTATTGCGTGGCGGACGCCGGGGACTTCGACATAGGACCTCCTCTGCGTGACCATCGAAAATGGTCACAAAAAAACCGGCCTGGATAACTTCCACGGGCCGGGATCACAGAGGTCCCCGGCCTGTTTAGCGACTTATTTAACGTGGCTGCAAGCCGGCCGGCTCAAATCACCACGGGATAAGTCATGCTCATATTCCGCAATGCCCTTTTCGTCAAGGCGTCCATCGGATAGCCGTAAAAAGCTGTATTTTCCGCATGTCCGGATACATTTGCCCCTGACGAGGACCCCCGTTTGACGTTCACGGTCGCCGCCGACGCCAATGGTATCCTGCCCGACCGCATGATCGCGGCGATGGCGGAAGCGGGGCTCATTCTGCCCGCTTACGACTTCGTCGAAAGCCAGATCCAGCCGGCGAGCCTCGACCTTCGCCTCGGCGACATCGCCTATCGTGTTCGCGCCAGCTTCCTGCCTGGTCCTGGCGCCACCGTCGCCGAGCGCATCGACGAGTTGAAGCTGCACGAGTTCAGCCTCGCCGACGGTGCGGTGCTGGAGACCAACTGCGTTTACATCGTGCCGCTGCTCGAGAGCCTCGCGCTGCCGCCGGAGATCGTCGCGGCCGCGAATCCGAAGAGCTCGACCGGCCGGCTCGACGTCTTCACCCGCGTGATCGCCGACGGCACCCGCCGCTTCGACATGATCGGCGCCGGCTATCACGGCCCGCTCTATGCCGAGATCAGCCCGAAGACGTTTCCGGTGCTGGTGCGCGAGGGCTCGCGCCTGTCGCAGGTTCGTTTCCGCACCGGCGATGCCATCCTCAATGCCGACGCGCTCGAAAGCTTGCATGCCACCGAGCGTCTCGTCGACATCGACGATGCCGATCTGTCGGGCGGTGTTGCCGTCTCCGTCGATCTGTCCGGTGAGAAGGGAAGCGGCTTCGTCGGCTACCGCGCCAAGCGCCACACCGGCGTTGTCGACGTCGACCGCCGCTCGGGCTATGCGGTGGGAGAGTTTTGGGAGCCGATCTCGGCCCGCCCCGACGGCAGCCTCATCCTCGATCCCGGCGAGTTCTACATCCTCGCCTCCAAGGAAGCGGTGCAGGTGCCGCCCGACTACGCCGCGGAGATGGTACCGTTCGATCCGCTGGTCGGCGAATTCCGCGTGCACTATGCCGGCTTTTTCGATCCCGGCTTCGGCTATGCCGGCGCCGGCGGGCAAGGCTCCCGCGCGGTGCTCGAAGTGCGCTCGCGCGAAGTGCCCTTCATCCTCGAGCACGGCCAGATCGTCGGCCGCCTCGTCTACGAGAAGATGCTGGCCCGTCCCGACGCGATGTACGGCCAGCGCATCGGCTCCAACTACCAGGCGCAGGGGTTAAAGCTGAGCAAGCACTTCCGGGTGTAGTGCCAGCCCTAATTTCCGCTGTCATTCCCCGCGTAGGCGGGGAATCCAGTACGCCGCGGCCTCTCGATTCAATCACAATCGTCTCTGGAATACTGGATCGCCCGCCTGCGCGGGCGATGACAGCCAATGTGTAGTCGGTTGCGTCACTCCATCCGCGATGACACACTCCGGCAAAACAACAAGCCGGGAGCGAACATGACCGCCGCAGCTGACACTGCGCAGGAAGCCCAATGGAAGCGCTGGCGCGCGGTGGCCGATCTCTATCATGCTTACTTCACCGGCCTCATCCTCACCGTCGTCACGCGGCGCGGCACGGCCGACGCTGCGGAATTCGTCTTCCGCGTGTTCCGCCGCCAGCAGCAGGAGCGCTTCCTGCCGGGGTTGAAGAAGCTCGGCCTCAGTCATCTGCCGCCGGCGGTGGCGGCCGCGCAGTATCACTATCTCTCCAACTGGATCGGCGGCGTGCACGTCGAATACATGTATGAGAGCGACACCAAGGCGTGGATCCGCTATCCGCCGCCGCGCTGGATCTGGAAGGGCACCGCGATCTGCGGCGTGCCGGGCGAAGTCAGCCGCGCGATGCTGCGCGGCTGGCACGCCAACAACGGCGTCGCGCTCGGCGATCTCAGGCTGGGCTTCGTCTGCACCAAGCAGAGCGTCGACGGCCAGGACGGGCTCGAAGGCTACTATCACCAGTACGACCACCCGCTCGAACTCGACCAGCGCCTGGTGTTTGCGCGTCACCTCGAAGCGCCGCTGTTCGATGCGAAGACCGCGCCGGCGCTTCCCGTTGCGAGCTGGCCAAAACCGCGGCTCGAAAAAGCCTATCGCAACTACGCCATGGAATATGTCCGGACCGCAGCGCCCGTGATGGTGCAATTGTTCGGCCCGGAAGACGCCGGCTATCTCCTGCATCTCACCGGCAAGCTGATTGGCATGCAATATTTCGACGAGGTCGCCGCGGCGCTCGCCATGAAGCGAGGCGGCGCCGCGGAGTTTGCGTCGTTCCTCGAAGCGCTGTTCGCCGCGCAGGATGACGTTGCCGAGACCTCGCAATCCGAGGGCACCTTCGAAATCCGCCAGCAGAGCTGGAAGCTGATGGACGATGTCGCGGATCATCACCGCGCCGGCGCCAGGGTGCTGGAAGGACTGTTCGAGGGGCTGGCCGCGGGGTGCGGCCGGCATATTGGCGTGCACCTGCGCCCGACAGCGGGCGGCCGGCCGCCGCTGGTCTGGACGATCGGGTAATTCCACCCGTTGAAATGCGCTGCCGCAGGGCACGCCTGCATCAGGCGCAGGAGGAATCGGCGCCCACCGTGCTAACAAGCCCCGCCGCGCCTTACGCGCGAGAAAAGTCATTGGTACACCAAGTGATTGCCGCGCCGCAAAAGGCGCTCGTGCCCGGGAGAGGACATGTCCGACATCGCCGAAATCCCGGTCGATGAGCAAGAACGTCCGCTGCCGCCGCCTCCGCGCCCCGCCAGGAGCGCGCTGACGGATGGCCCGATCCTGCGCACGCTGCTCTCCCTGGCCTGGCCCAACGTGGTGGCGCTGTCGGCCGGCACCTGCGTGGTGATCGCGGAGACCTCCTATATCGGGCGTCTTGGCGTGGAAGCGCTGGCCGCGATGGCGCTGGTGTTTCCGACAGTGATCCTGACCATGACGATGTCCGGCGGCGCCATGGGCGGCGCGGTGGCCTCCGCCATCGCACGCGCGCTTGGCGCGGGAGATCGCGAGCGCGCCGGCACGCTCGCCGCGCATGCGCTGCTGATCGGCATTTGCTTCGGCCTCGTCTTCATGCTGGGCATGCTGATCTTCGGGCCGCAGGTGCTCGAGATGCTCGGCGGCCGCGGCGATGTGCTGACCCATGCGATCGCCTATACGCAGGTGTTCTTCGGCGGCGCCGTGCTGCCCTGGCTGCTCAACACCATGGCCGGCGTTTTGCGCGGCACCGGCAATATGAAGCTGCCGTCGCTGCTGATCCTCAATTCCGCGGTCTGGCAGATCGTGCTCGGCGGCACGCTGGGCCTCGGACTCGGGCCGATGCCGCAGCTCGGCATGCGCGGCGTCGCGGCCGGCGCGCTGATCGCCTACTCCATGAACATCGGCGTGATGGGCTGGTACCTGTTTTCCGGCCGCGCCCGCGTCGTTCCAAAACTGCGCGGTCTTCGCATTCAATGGGTGATGTTTTTCGACATCCTCAAGGTCGGCGCCATCGCCTGCTTCTCGCCGCTGCAATCGGTGCTGACGATCTCGATCTTCACCCACATGCTGGCGAAGTTCGGCACCGCGATCCTCGCCGGCTACGGCATCGGGGCGCGGCTGGAATTCCTGCTGACCTCGATCGCGTTCTCGTTCGGCATCGCCTCGGTGCCGATGATCGGCATGGCGGTCGGCGCCGGGCGCATTGCGCGCGCCCGGCGGATCGCCTGGATCGCGGGTGCGAGCGCCTTCGTCGCCGTCGGCGCGCCGGCCTGTCTGGTCGCGACCTTCCCGGATCTCTGGGTCAACATCTTCACCGACAGCGCGACGGTGCGCGCCACCAGCCACCAATATCTGTCGACGGTGGCGCCATTCTACGCCTTCATCGGGCTCGCCTCGACGATGTACTTCTCCTCGCAAGGCGCGGCCAAGGTGATCGGGCCGGTGCTGGCGCAGACCGCGCGGCTGACCTACATCGCGACGCTCGGCTGGTGGTTGTCGACGCACGATGCCACCGCGCAGAGCTTCTTCTGGCTGGCGGCGAGCTCGATGGTCGTGCTCGGCCTGCTCTCCTGCTCCAGCGTCGTATTGACCCGCTGGGGGCCGCGCGAGCGCAAGGGCGCGATCAGACCGGCTCTGTCGGCCGCGGTGGACTAGGCTCGCTCGCCGGATTTTTGTTTCTGAATATTTCCGACCGTTGCCTGGCAATATCCAGCAACCGGTCCCGCACCTTGCCGAAGGCTTCGCGCCAGCTCCTGGGAACAATTTCGCCGCGAGTTCACCAGAAGCACGGAAGGCCATCATGACCTCGATTTCGGCGCTCTCCTCCCACCACGCATCGCCGTTGAAACGACTCCAGGATGAATTGCAGGCGGAAGTCAGTTCCGGCGCGATCAATGCATCTGATCAGTCGGCGCTGTCATCCGCGCTCAGCGACATCGACACTGCCTTGCAATCAAGCAGCGCGAGCGATCAGTCCAGCGGCAGCGGATCATCGCCCGATGCATTCACCTCGAAGATCGATGATCTCATCAAGAAGGAAGTTTCGGCGGGCAAGCTGACCGACGAGCAGGCCACCGAGTTGCAGGGCATCTTCAAGGCGGCGTTCTCCCAGCGACCGGGCGGGGCAGGTGGCCCCGGTGGAGCAGGCGGACCGCCGCCCGGCGGGCCTCCCCCCGCGGGCGCCACGGACAGTTCGTCGAGCGGCAATTCGGTGGTGGACCTGCTTCAGCAACTCCTCGACTCGCTGAAGAACCTGCTGACGGATTCGACTTCGTCCAGCGCGACGAGATCGAGCGACACGACGGATGCAAGCGGAACGTCTTCGATCACCGCCACGGACAGTTCGTCGAGCGGCAGCTCGACGACGGACCTGCTTGAACAATTCCTTCAGTCGCTGAAGAACTCGATCGCGGATTCGACCTACAGCGCGAAGCAATCGAGCGACGAGACCAAGCCAAGCGATCCGTCGATGTCCGGCGTCCTGATCAACGATCGGATTTGATACCGGCGGCTCCCCGACCGCCGGCCCGGCGCAACCATCCTTCGTGCCCCGCGAAGGGTGGTTGCCTCATGTCCGAAGGTGCCGGCCCTAACGGTGCTTGTGGCGGCGATGGCCCCCGCCGCCGACATTGGCGAGCCGCATCAGTTGCGGAATCATCGCCATCATGTCGCCGCCGCCGGCGCCGCCCATCATGCCCATGATATCGCCGCCACCGATGCCGCCGAGCCCGGTCGGCATATAGCCGCCTCCGCCCATCGGCGTGTAGCCGCCGTAGTTCGGCGCACCGAAGCCGCCGCCAAAATTGCCGCCGCCGAAGCCGCCGCCCATCATGCCGCCGATCCCGCCGCCGCCATTCTCCATCATGCGGCTCATCATCGGGCCCATGGTCTGCATCAGCATGGCGAAGCGGCGCTTGCCCATCTTCGCCTTCATCATTTCCAGCATCGGCGCCATCTGGGTCATCATGTCCTCGCCGCCGGCGCCTCCGCCGCCGAGGAACTGCGCCCTTGCCGGCGCGCTCGAGATCGAAAACAGCAGCAGCACCGCGGCTGCCTGGCAGATCACCTTGTCCGCACCTCTCATGGCCTGCTCCTCGCGTGCGTGGCTCCGCCGGGAGAGCGAAGCCAACCGGACGCACGCGGCCATGGTTACGGTCGAGCAGGGAGAAGCTCTGTGAGAAAGATCACGCAGGCGGAAACGCCCGGTGGATCGCGGCCACCGCTTCCCTGGTCTGTCCCTGGACGTAAGCCGCAAGCTCGCTCGGCAGCATGTCGATGATCCAGACCAGGCGGCACGCCTTGTCGCCCTCGGCGATCACTTGCACCGAGGCGCTGTAATGCGTCAGCCGCTCGTTGTCGATCGCATAGACCAGCCGACGCCGCGCCTCGTCGCAATCCACCAGCACCTCGCGTGCGACCGAGCCATTGGCGAAGCTGACGATGCGCGCATCGCCGTCGAGCGTGCAGGCCGTGACGAAGCCCGGCGCCAGCCGCTGAGGCAGCGCGCCGAAATCGCGGACGGCATCCCAGACCTTGTCGGCAGGGACGTTAAGGGAAACATCGTTGTGGATGGAGGCCATGAGTGTGTCCATTTGGATAGAATTCGTAGGGTGGGCAAAGGCGCGCTCTTCGCGCGCCGTGCCCACCATTCATCGGCGCCGTCGCACGCGATGGTGGGCACGCTACGCTTTGCCCACCCTACGAATGCCCGTGCGCAGCAAGCGCTCACACGCAAACCGCCTCGACATTGTTGCCGTCAGGGTCGATCAGGAACGCCGCGTAGTAGGTCGGGCTGTAATCCTTGCGCGGGCCGGCGCCGCCATTGTCGCGGCCGCCGCTCTTCAGGCCCTCGCTGTGAAATGCCTTGACCGCGTCATGATCGGCGGCGCGAAACGCGATATGCGCGCCGTCGGCCTTGCGCCCCTTGTTGAGATGCAGCCAGAGTGCGGGCACGCCCTTCGGGCCAAAGCCGGCATAGCCGTCACCGCTGGAGCACAGGACATGGCCGAGCGGCGCCAGCACCGCGGTGTAGAAGCGCGTGGCGGCGTCGAGGTCGGCAACGCGCAATCCGATATGGTCGTACATGGTCGTCTCCATTGCAAAGCGCGCCGCGAGTGGCGCGCGCCGGAGACGAACCTAGTCAGTTGAGGGCGAGCGGCTCTTGGAGAATCTTGCTCTGCCCGCGAGACGCCTGCCGGAATTTCGTCGGCGACACGCCGGCGGCGCGATGGAAGGTGCGGACGAAGTTGGAGAGGTCGCCAAAGCCGACGTCATAGGCGATGTCGGTGACCGCGATGTCGTCGTCTGTCAGCAGCCGCGCCGCGTGCCGCAGCCGCGAGCGGACCAGATATTGATGCGGCGTGACCCCGAGCACGCTGGAGAACAGCCGCAGGAAATGGAACGGACTGAGGCCCGCATGCCGCGCCGCCTGTTCGAGATCGACCTCGGCATGGGAGTTCTCGTCGATCCACAATGCCACTTCGACTGCGCGGCGGCGATCGCACGCCGTCGGCGTGGCCTGCTTGCGCGCCTTGTCCGAAACGATGTCGACAAAGCGACCGGCCAGGATCTGGCCGATTTCGTCGAGCCCGAGGTCGCTATTGCCACCTGCTGCCGACTGGGCGAGCTCGCCCAGCACCATCAGTTCGGACAGCGGCGGCGTCGCGCCGACCTGCCAGGCCTCGCGGCGCCCGCCGAGGCTATCGACGAGGTCCTCGCTGAGGAGGAATGACAGGCAGACGTCGCCACAGACGTGGTCATGCGTGCAGGTGTATTCCTCACCGGGCGCGCCGACCAGCATCGAGCCCGCCACCAGCTCGAAGAAGCCGGCGCGGCACTGGCAGCCGAAGCTGCCCGAGCGGACATAGGCAATGGAATGTCCGGTGCGGCATTCGGCAAACGGCTTGTCGTCTGGTCCCGCATCGCAGCGAAACTCGGAAACCGTCATCGACGGTGTCGTCAGCAGCGTGGTTGCATCCATGCCACCTATCTAGGTGGACGGCCGCGGCGGGGCAACGGGCAGCAGCACCTCGAACAGCGTCTTGCTGGCGATCGGATGGGCGCCTTCGAGCGCCAGCAGCCGCCGCTTGGAGATCACCCCGCCATAGGGCGAGAGCCGGTCGGTGTAATTGCCGGCCTCCAGCACCCGGTGGCAGGGCACGATCAGCATGTAAGGATTCTTGGCGATTGCCTGCGCGACCGAATACGCGGCGCCCGAGGCGCCCAGCGCTTTGGCGATCTCGTGATAGGTGCGCGTCTCCCCGCGCGGAATGGCGCAGGCCGCCTCGTAGACGCGGCGGTGGAAGCCGGGCACGCGGCCGGCATCCAGGCTGACCTCGGAAAAATCGGGATCGCCGCCTTGCAGCAAGCCTGCGATGCCCTCGATGGCAAGCTCGGCATTCACGGAAGGGGGCTGCTCGCGCGCCTCGGGATGAACCGCGAAGATCCGCCGGCGGGTATCGATTTCCCGCGCCTCCGGCAATTGCACGGCGACAATTCCGCTGCTGCTCCAGATGATGCCGCAGCGCCCGATGGCCGTGTCGAAGATCGCGTAAGCCCGCCCCACCATGCACACGCCCCACTCAGTGCAGGTTTCTCCCCAGACACGCGATCATAACACCGCCACAATCCGGCGCACCCAAAATCTTACCGGGACGTTAACAACCGTCCGGCCGAGCGCGCCAAACCGCTTGGCGCGCGGCGCCGTCTCGGCTAATCAGGACGGGCGTGAGCCGCGCATCCGCGGGCGTAGTTCAATGGTAGAACGGCAGCTTCCCAAGCTGCATACGAGGGTTCGATTCCCTTCGCCCGCTCCAAGGCTTTCCCGATTGTGGCTTCCATTCCGGTCGATCTGACAGGTGCAATTGCGCCGAGCGCTGCCACGCCAAATTTCTAATATATTGGCCTCTCGCTCCCGGCGTTCGCCGCTGCCCGCGCTAAGCTCGTTTGGCCCTGGCGGCTGCGGTCCCTCGCGCGGGGTAATGCTTGGATGAGGACGATGGACCAGCAGAAACTCGACCGTGCCATCGGTCGCCGCTTGAAGACGCTGAGGACGCAGGCCGGCATGACGCTGAACGAACTCGCGGCGCGCTCCGGTGTCAGCCGGGCCATGATCGGGCGGGTGGAGCGGGCGCAGAGCAGCGCGACCGCTGCGCTGCTGGGAAAACTCTGCGCGGCGCTCGATGTGTCGCTGAGCGATGTCGTCGCTCTCGCCGAGAAGCCGCCGGAGCGGCTGGTGCGGCTCGCCGACCAGCCGCACTGGCGCGATCCCGACAGCGGTTATCGCCGGCGTCACGCCTCGCCGACGGATGCGGCGAGCGGGATCGAGATCATCGTCGTCGATCTGCCGGCCGGGGCGCGGGTACCGTACAGCCCGTGGGGCCGCAACGCCTTCACCCAGCAATTGCTGATGCTGGAGGGCGCGATCGCCGTGCATATCGACGCCAAGACGGTCCGCCTGCGCGAGGGCGACTGTCTCGACTTCGACGTGATGCGCGCGGTGATCTTCGAGAACGAAACCAGACAGGACGCACGCTACGTGGTCATCACGCGGCGCGGCGCCTCATACGGGAAAATGTGATGTCGCTGATCGTGCGGGACGCCACGCTGGAGGATGCCGAGGATATCCTCGCCATCTACAATTTCGCCGCGATCAACACTACGGCGGTCTGGACCGACGGCCCGGCCGATCTCGCCTCGCGCCGCGCGTGGATGTCCGCGCGACAGGAAGCCGGCTATCCCGTGCTGGTCGCGATGAAGGGCAGGCAGGTGGTCGGCTTCGCGTCCTTCGGCGATTTCCGCCCGTTTCCCGGCTATCGCCACACCGTGGAGAATTCCGTCTATGTCGGCGAGCAGCATCACCGGCTCGGCGTCGGCCGCAGCCTGCTGGCCGCGCTGATCGAGCGCGCCAATGGGCTGAACAAGCACGCCATGATCGCCGGGATCGAGGCTGCCAACGCCGCCTCGATCGGGCTGCACGCTTCGCTCGGCTTTGCCGAAGTCGGCCGCATGCCGGAGGTCGGCTGCAAGTTCGGCCGCTGGCTCGATCTCGTCTTCATGCAGAAACGGCTCGCAAATGGGGTGAGGCCGTGACGATGCAGATCCGCACCGGCGATACCTTCGATCCGCGCGTCATTGCGCTGCTCGATCATCACGTCACGGCGGCGCGGGCGCAGACGGCGCCGGGCAGTGCGCATGCGCTCGATCTGGCCGGCCTGCGCGCGCCCGACGTCGCGTTCTGGACCGGATGGGACGGAGAGACATTGGTCGCCACCGGTGCGCTGAAGACGCTCATCGCCGATCATGGCGAGGTGAAGTCGATGCACACGCTGCAGGCCACGCGCCGGCGCGGCTTTGGCGGCCAGATGCTCGGTCACATCATCGCCGAGGCCCGCGCGCGGGGCATGGTTCGGCTCAGCCTCGAGACCGGTTCGTGGGATTATTTCAAGCCCGCGCATGCGCTCTACCGGGCTCACGGCTTCGTCCTCTGCGGGCCGTTCCAAGACTATGTCGAGGATCCCAACAGCCTGTTCCTGACGCTGGATCTGACCCGGTGAGCAGCGCGCCGCCCGCCGCGGCCGATCAGGTCGATCAAAGGCGCTGCGGCAGCGGTTCGACCCGTTCGCCGACCCAGGAGCTGAGCATCTGATGATACAGCGTGGCGGATTGCCACAGCACGCGCTGATACAGCTTGCCCCGGTCGGAATCCCTGGTGACGCTGCCGCAGATATCGAGCCCCATGGACAGATGGCGGGCATCGACGTCGGTGTGGACCTTCCAGTAGCGCCCGCTCAAGATCCTGAGCCTGTCCAGCACGGGGATCACGTTCGAATAGAAGTCGAGCGCGACCCCCTCGCTGAGCACATTCAGGGCGACGACCTGCACGTCATGTGGATCTCGCATCGCGCTGCGCCAGCAATATGAGATCGCATTCATCGTTTCCATCGTGGGTGGCACGTCGCCGGGTTCGGTGTTCCGCACAAATCCGTGCGCCCTCATCCAGGCGATGAGTTGATCGGGATGGTCTGCTTCCTCCATCGCGTGCTCCGCGAAGATGGGCTGATAGCGCCTGTCCTGGCACAGCGAGGAACGCAGACACAGCGCTTGCGTGAATTCGCGCGACTGGTGAACGAGCTGGTGAACCCATTCCAGATCATCGGGCCGGGTCGCGGTGGCGACGCGTCTGAAAAAGGGACCTTCGCGGAGTTGTGACCGGTAGTCCTCGGAGATATCAAGCACCCACTTCATCGCAATCTCTTCCGTCTCGCTGCGAGCAATCCGCCTCAGCGCGGATCACAGAAATGCAATCTTAGGAACTTCTTCGGTGTTGCGCGTCATTCGTTTAAGGGAGCCCTCCTCTCGCTTGCGGTTTCCGGGAGCGGGAGAGATGATTGGGACTGTCGGATGGACATGGATATGAAACGCGCGCAGCTCGGCACCCTCGACGTCACCTCGATCGGCCTCGGCTCCGCCCCGCTCGGCGGGTTGTTCACCCCTGTTAGCGATGCCGACGCGGAAGCGACCATCGAACGGGCGTGGACGGCGGGCATCCGCTTCTACGACACCGCTCCGCTCTACGGCTTTGGCCTGGCCGAACGGCGGCTGGGGGCTTTCCTGCGGCAGCAGCCGCGCGATTCCTATGCCATCTCGACCAAGGTCGGCCGCCTGCTGCGCGCGCCCGATGGCGCCGCTGCCGAGGACGATTATTACAAGAGCGGGCAGCGCGAGCGGCCGGTGTTCGACTTCTCCCATGACGGCGTGATGCGTTCGGTCGAGGAGAGCCTTGTCCGTCTCGGGCTCGACCGTGTCGACGTCCTGCTCGTGCACGATCCCGACGATCATTATGACGCCGCAATTGCCGGCGCCTTCCGCGCGCTGCAGCGCCTGCGCGATGAAGGCACGGTCAAGGCGATCGGCGCCGGCATGAACCAGTCGGAGATGCCAGTCCGGTTTGCCGAGGCCGTACCTGTCGACTGCTTCCTGCTCGCCGGCCGCTACACGCTGCTCGACCAGGGCGCGCTGGATGCGCTGTTTCCGGTCTGCACGGCAAAGCACATCGGCATCCTGCTCGGCGGCATCTACAACAGCGGCATCCTGGCCAATCCGCGCACGAGCACGAAGTTCGACTATCAGGACGCCGATCCGGCGCTGATCGCGCGGGCGCTCGAGCTGGATGAGCTCTGCCGCAAGCACGGCACCGAGCTGAAGGCCGCCGCGCTTCAGTTTGGCATGGCCCATCCGGCGGTGACGGTCGCCGTGATGGGCGCCCGCAACGCCACCGAAGTCGCCGACAACATCGCGATGTCGCAGACGACGGTGCCGCAAGCCTTCTGGCAGGAGCTGCGCGCGCGAAACCTCGTCGACGCCCGCGCGCCGCTGCCGGGCGGGGCATAAGCCATGATCATCGACGGCCACCAGCATTTCTGGGACCCGGCGCGCGCGGACTATCCCTGGATGGATGCACCCGAGCTGGCGCCGATCCGCCGCAGCTTCGGTCCCGCCGATCTCGCGCCGCTGCTCAAAGCGAACGGCATCGATGCCAGCATCGTGGTGCAGTGCCGCTCCGCGCTGGAGGAGACCGAGGAATTCCTGCGCATCGCGCACGCGACGCCCTCCGTCATCGGCGTGGTCGGCTGGGTCGATCTGACCGATGGCGCGCTCGGTGACACGCTCGACCGGTTGCGGGCCTCGCCCGGCGGCGACAAGCTCGTCGGCATCCGCCATCAGGTCCACGATGAGCCCGATCCCGACTGGCTGTTGCGTCCGGATGTGCGGCGCGGCCTCACCGTGGTATTCGCTCGCGATCTCGCCTACGATTTCCTCGTGCGTACTCGCGAGCTGCCCGCCGCGATCGCAACGGCGCAAGCCTTTCCGCAGGCGCGTTTCGTGCTCGACCACGCCGCCAAACCGCCGATCGCCGAAGGTGGGAGCGTCGAATGGTCCAACCGCATCGCGGCGTTAGCTGCTTGCGGCAACGTCTGGTGCAAGATCTCGGGGCTCGCGACGGAAGCGAAATGGAATGACTGGGATGCGAACCGGCTGTTTCCGTTCGTCGCGCATGCCGCGACATGTTTCGGCGAGGATCGCCTGATCTTCGGCTCGGACTGGCCGGTATGCTTGCTGGCAGGGAGCTATGGCGAGATCAAGGATGCGCTGGAGAGGTGCCTCGCGAATCTGGGTGCGCAGGTGCGCGAGAAGGCGTTTGGTGTGAATGCGCAGGCTGCGTATCGGCTGGCGATGGCATGAGCCAGCACGCGCCTAATCACAGGTGTTTTCCCGGCGAACGCCGGGACCCATAACCCCAGGGAGTAGTTTGGCGAAGATTAGGCGTTCGGTACTACCACCTTCCACGACTCGAGAGATCACGCGGTATAGGTCCCGGCGTTCGCCGGGACGACGACGGAGTTTCAAGCGCTTCCAAAAAAAATGGAGTGCGATGATGGTCTCATCGCGCTCCATTCGCATGCAAACTTGCGCAAAAATTACTTCGCCGCCGTGACCATGATCTCGACGGTGTACTGTGCCGCGGCCAGCTTGGCTTCGACGGTGGCACGGGCCGGGGTGTTGCCGGGCGAGACCCAGGCGTCCCACACCGCGTTCATCTCGCCGAAGGTCTTCATGTCGGTGATGTAGATGGTGGCCGAGAGCAGCTTCGACTTGTCGGTGCCGGCCTTGGCGAGATGGCTGTCGATGGTCGCCAGGATGTCCTGGGTCTGCTTCGTCACGCTTTCGCCGGCCGCCTTGTTGGCGACGACGCCGGCGAGGTAGACGGTGTTGCCGTGCACGACGGCCTGGCTCATGCGCGGGCCGGTTTCGAAACGCTGAATGCTCATTTGGGATCTCCTGCTGGAATGGCGGCCCTGTCTAGCCCAGTGCCCCGCGCTCTGCCACCCCGGGTACGCATGCGTGCCCGGGCACGCATGCGTCGCCTACGGCAATCGGCTGGAGGGGCCACATTGCCGCACGGCTCATCCCACTGCCTTTGCCGCTGCGCGGCCCGCATTGCGGCCCGAGAACAGGCAGCCGCCGAGGAAGGTGCCTTCCAGCGAGCGATAGCCGTGCACGCCGCCGCCGCCAAAGCCCGCGGCTTCGCCGACCGCATAGAGGCCGGGAATGACGCTGCCCTCGCTGCCGAACACGCGCGAGTCGAGATCGGTCTCGAATCCGCCCAGCGTCTTGCGGGTGAGGATGTTGAGCTTGACCGCGATCAGCGGTCCCTGCGCGGGATCGAGGATGCGGTGCGGCGCGGCGGTGCGGATCAGCTTGTCGCCGATATAGCGCCGCGCATTGTGGATGTTCATCACCTGCGCATCCTTGACGTAGGGGTTGGCGATCTCGCGGTCGCGCGCCTCGATCTGCATCCTGATGTGATCGAACTTGAGGAGGTCGCTGCCGGCGACCTTGTTCATCTCCGCAACGAGATCCTCCAGCCTGTCGCGCACGATGAAGTCGACGCCATGGCTCTTGAAGGCCTCCACCGGCGCCGGCGCGCCCTTGTTGGTGGCGCGGCGCAAGGTCATGCGCCAGCTCTTGCCGGTCAGGTCCGGATTCTGCTCCGAGCCCGACAGCGCAAATTCCTTCTTGATGATGCTCTGGGTCAGGATGAACCAGGAATATTCGTAGCCGGTGGACATGATGTACTGGAGCTGGCCGAGCGTGTCGGAGCCCGGGAACAGCGGCGCCGGCAATCGCGTGCCTGTGGCGTCGAACCACATCGAGGAGGGACCTGGCAGGATGCGAATGCCATGGCGCGGCCAGATCGGATTCCAGTTCTGGATTCCCTCGACATAATGCCACATGCGATCGCGGTTGATCAGCCGCGCGCCTGATTTTTCGGTGATGCCGATCATGCGGCCGTCGACATGCTCGGGCACGCCGGAGATCATGAACTTCGGCGGCTCGCCGAGCCGCTTCGGCCAGTTCGCCCGCACCAGCTCGTGATTGCCGCCGATGCCGCCGGACGCCACGATCACCGCCTGCGCCTTCAGTGCAAATTCGCCGACGACATTGCGCGACGAGCTCTTGCCGCGCTCGATCGTGTCAGGCGCCAGGATGGCGCCGCTGACGCCATCCACCGTGCCATTGGTGATGGAGAGCGCATCGACGCGATGGCGGAACTTGAAGGTGAGGCGCCCGCTCTTCACGGCCTCGCGCGCACGGCGCTCGAACGGCTCGACGATGCCGGGCCCGGTTCCCCAGGTGACGTGGAAGCGCGGCACCGAATTGCCGTGGCCCATTGCGTCATAGCCGCCGCGCTCGGCCCAGCCGACCACTGGGAAGATGCGATGGCCCATCGCGCGCAGCCAGTCGCGCTTCTCGCCGGCGGCGAACGCCACATAGGCCTCGGCCCATTGGCGCGGCCAGAAATCCTCGTCGCGGTCGAAGCCGGCGGTGCCGAGCCAGTCCTGCATCGCGAGGTCGTATGAGTCCTTGATGCCGAGCCGGCGCTGCTCCGGCGAATTGACCAGGAACAAGCCGCCGAACGACCAGAAGGCCTGGCCGCCCAGCGATTGCTCGCCTTCCTGGTCGACCACGACCACGCGCTTGCCCGCATCCGCGATTTCGGTCGCGGCCACCAGTCCCGACAGGCCTGCACCGACGACGATGACGTCAGTCTCTTCAGCCATGCGTTTCCCCCTTCATGGTTCCCCCTGTAGTTGCCCGGGATTGAAGCCAGCGGTTGCAATTGAGATCAAGAGTGCGGCGCGTAACACACCGTTAACTTGTTCCAGTTTGGGACCGGAACGGACGGAGTGCAGCGCGGACGCAACACTGGATTTGAATTTGTTTTGAGCGAGCCGGCGTGCCTAGACAAAACCGCGGTTACGACCGACGCTAGCTGTGCATCACCACCTGACACGCAGATTCGAATTCGACTGGGGCGGGGGACAATGAAGGTTCTGACGGGGTTGCTCGCGGCGGTTCTCCTGATCGTGGGCATGGGAGCTTCTCACGCGGTGGTTCGGATCGCGGATGACCGCGGCGGCCGGATCGGAACCTATGTCGACAAGTACCAGGACCTGCGCCAGTCCGGTGACACCGTCATCATCGACGGCCTCTGCGCATCGGCCTGCACCATCGTCCTCGGCGCTATCCCGCACGACCGCATCTGTGTGACCTCGCACGCGACGCTGGGCTTCCACGCCGCCTGGGACTTCGGCACCAACGGCCGCGCCGTCACCAACACCGAAGCGACCCAGATGCTCTATGCGATGTATCCGTCGCAGGTGAAACGCTGGATCAACCAGCGCGGCGGCCTCACCCCGCACATGCTGTTCCTGAAGGGCAAGCAGCTTCAGGCCATGTACAAGCCCTGCTACCTGGACGCGCAGGCCTCGGCCAACAAGCCCGCCTCGCCCCGGCCTTCCCCGAAAGTGGAAGAGCTGGAGTCCGCCCGGGGCCAGTTGCTTCGCTGAGACTGTCAGCACGACGTGATCCCTGGTCCGCCCGTGGCGCTTGCCTGCGGGCGGGCTGAAGCCTATTTGAAGGGCAGGAACCACGGCCTTCGCCCCGATAATTGTCATGGCTCAACCACTGCACCCCACCCATCCGGTACAGGACAATTCGCCTACTGCCGGCCGGCTGCCGCTCGTGCTGCTGTCGGCTGGTGCTGGCGTCGGTGGGCTGGTCGTGCTCGGCGCGCTGGCGCTGTGGTTCCACTATGGCAGCCAGGTGTTCTTCGAAATGATCAGGACCGGCTTTGCCGCCTGCTTCTGACCCGCGACAGGAAGTTTTCCGCTCATGAGTTCAGCCGCCCGTCCGCTGGTGATCGCGACAGCCTTCGCCGCAAGCCTCATCGTCGGGCTGCTGCTCGTGTTCTGGGCCATGGGCGGGGTCAGCAAAGTGGCGCAGCCGGCCGCGATCGGGGGACCGTTCCAGCTCACCGACCAGCACGGCAAGGCCGTCACCGACAAGAACCTGAAGGGCAAGCCGACCCTGATCTTCTTCGGCTACACCCATTGCCCCGACGTCTGCCCGACCTCGCTGTTCGAGATCTCGGAGGTGCTGCGCGCGATGGGCAAGGACGCCGACAAGGTCAATGCCGTCTTCATCTCGGTCGACCCCGAGCGCGACACGCCCGCGACCATGAAGGACTATCTGTCGAGCTTCGACCCGCATCTCGAAGGCCTCAGCGGCGATCCCGACGCGATCGCCAACGTCGTCAAGTCCTATCGGGTCTATGCCAAGAAGGTCCCGACCAAGGACGGCGACTACACCATGGACCATACCGCGCTGATCTATCTGATGGACCGCGACGGCCGGTTCGTCTCGCCGTTCAACCTGAAGCGGACCCCGGAAGAGGCCGCCACCGAGCTGAAGCGGTACCTCTAGGCTCCGCTCTTAACCGCAATCGGCCCTCGCGTTCCCGGGCGGATGGTCTATAACGCCCTCCGATCCCAACGATATCAGTTCATTTCCCGCCGATGGCCCCGTCGCGACAGGCAAAATCGTCCAAGACCGTGCGCCGCGTCCTGCTCGGCCTGGCCGCCGGCGCTTGCCTGCTTTCGGGCCTGCCGGCCGCCCAGGCCCAGGCCCAGGCCCCGGCCAAGCAGCCTCCGGCTGCCCCCCAAGGGACGTCTCAAGCCACAACTCAGATCGCCCCCCAAGCCGCGCCGCAGGCGGTGCCCGGCTTCTGGGACCCGCGGCGGCGGCCGGAGCGGCCGGACCTGTCGCGCCTGACCGTGATCCGCTTCCTGACCGAGACCGACTATCCGCCGTTCAACTACACCGGCGCCGACGGCAATCCGGCAGGGTTCAACGTCGATCTGGCCCGCGCGTTGTGCGAGGAGATCAAGGTCACCTGCACGGTGCAGATGCGCCGGTTCGAGACGCTGGTCGATGCGCTCAGCTCCAACCGGGGCGATGCCATCATCGCCTCGATGGCGGTGAGCCCGCAGCTGCGCGCCCGCGTCGATTTCACCGATCCCTATTACCGCGTGCCGGCGCGCTTCGCCTCGCGCAAGGACGCCGTGATGCCGGAGATCCGGCCCGAATATCTCGAAGGCAAGAAGGTCGGGGCGATCGCCGGCTCCGCACATGAGGCCTATCTGAAGGCGATGTTCACCGACGCCGAGCTGCACGGCTATCCGAACGACGACGCGCTCCGGAGCGCCTTGCGCAAGGGCGAGGTCGACTTCATCTTCGGCGATGCCATCTCGCTGGCGTTCTGGATCAACGGCACCGATTCCGGCGATTGCTGCGCCTTCTCCGGCGGCCCGTTCGTCGAGAGCCGTTTCTTCGGCGAAGGCATCGGCATCGCCGTCCGCAAGGGCAACGACGTGCTGCGCCAGGCCCTGAACTGGGCCCTGTTCCGCGTCTGGGAAAAAGGCCGCTACACCGATCTGTGGCTGCGGTATTTTTCGGTGAGCCCGTTCTGACCATCGATCGTCATTCCGGGGGCGCGCGAAGCGCGAACTATGGTGCGCACTTGCGCACCTGAGAATCTCGAGATTCCGGGTTCGATGCTCGCACGTCGCCCCGGAATGACGATCAGAACCATTTTTGCATTCTGCCCGGAAATCGCTATTTTCCGCGGCCCGGAGGCCCTGATGTCCGTTATCGATCTTGCCGCGAATCCGAGCGACCTGCGCGTGCTCGCCGAACAATCCAACGCCTGGCCGTTCGAGCAGGCGAAGGCCATTGTCGCGCGGCTGAAGAAAAGCCCGAAGGACGAGGTGCTGTTCGAGACCGGCTACGGGCCATCAGGCCTGCCGCATATCGGCACGTTCGGCGAGGTCGCGCGCACCTCGATGGTGCGCCACGCCTTCCGCGTGCTGACCGAAGACAAGATCAAGACGCGCCTGCTCGCCTTCTCCGACGACATGGACGGGTTTCGGAAAGTGCCCGACAACGTTCCCAACAAGGAGATGCTGGCCGCGCATCTCGGCAAGCCGCTGACGCGCGTGCCGGATCCGTTCTCCAACGAGTACCCGTCGTTCGGCGCGCACAACAACGCGCGCCTGCGCGCCTTCCTCGATCATTTCGGCTTCGACTACGAGTTCGCGAGCTCGACCGACTATTATACGTCCGGCCGCTTCGACGCGACGCTGCTGAAGATGCTGGCTGCCTACGACAAGGTGATGGCGATCATCCTGCCGACGCTCGGCCCGGATCGCCGCGCGACCTATTCGCCGTTCCTGCCGATCAGCAAGACCACGGGTGTCGTGCTGCAGGTGCCGATGATCCGCCGCGACGTCGCGGCCGGCACCGTGACCTATGTCGATCCTGACACCAACCAGGAAGTTGAAACGCCCGTCACAGGCGGCAACGTCAAATGCCAGTGGAAGGCCGACTGGGCCATGCGCTGGGTCGCGCTTGGCGTCGACTACGAAATGGCCGGCAAGGATCTGATCGACTCGGTGAAGCTGTCGGGTGCGATCGCAAAGGCGCTCGGCGGCACGCCGCCCGAAGGCTTCAACTACGAGCTCTTCCTCGACGAGAAGGGCCAGAAGATCTCGAAGTCGAAGGGTAACGGCCTCACCATCGACGAATGGCTGCGCTACGCCTCGCCGGAATCGCTGTCGCTGTTCATGTATCGCGAGCCGAAGGCGGCCAAGCGGCTGTATTTCGACGTCATCCCGCGCAACGTCGACGACTACCAGCAGTTCATCGACGGCTTCGCCAAGCAGGACGGCAAGCAGCAGCTCGGCAATCCGGTCTGGCACGTCCACAGCGGCCATCCGCCGAAGGGCGATATGCCCGTCACCTTCCAGCTCCTGCTCACGCTGGTGTCGTCGTCGAATGCGGAGAATGCCGAGACGCTGTGGGGCTTCATCGGTCGCTACCGCCCCGGCGTGAGCCCGCAGACACATCCCAAGCTCGATGCGATGGTCGGTTACGCCATCAACTATTACCGCGACTTCGTCGCGCCGACGAAGCAGTTCCGCGAACCGACCGAGGTCGAGCGCGCCGCGTTGCAGGATCTGCGCGATGCGCTGTCGCAGCTGCCGCAAGACGCAACGCCAGAGGATATCCAGAACGTGGTCTACGAGATCGGCCGCCGTGAGCCGTTCCTCGACCAGGTCAAGAAGGGCAAGGATGGCCGCCCCGGCGTGACGCTCGACTGGTTCAACATGCTCTACCAGGTGCTGCTCGGCCAGGAGAAGGGGCCGCGCTTCGGCTCCTTCGTGGCGGTGTACGGCGTCCAGAACGCGGTGAACATGATCGACGGCGCGCTGGCGCGGAGCGCGTGAGGGATAACCTCGGCGTCATCGCCCGGCTTGACCGGGCGATCCAGTACGCCGAGATAGCTGATCAGGCCGAGACGCTGCGGAGTACTGGAGTCCCCGGCGGAGCCTGTCATCGGGCTCGCCAAAGGCGAGACCCGGTGGCGGGGAATGACATCGAGTAATACGGCGAAGTCGCGGAGTGGGCGCCCCCGCTCAGATCGAGCGCAGCACGTAACGCCGGTTGTCCTTCTGCACCGGGCGCGCGTTCATCGGATAGAGTTTTGCGAACGCCGCGACGTCGGCCGCCGACACCTGGACCGGGTTGGTCAGCAGCAGCCATTCGACCACTTCGGAGCAGGGCGGCGTGGTCAGCGAGCCGGGGTAGCGGAAGTAGCTGAGCCTCGTCGGCAGCATGCCGTGGAGATCGATGCTCGTCTCGGCCTTCACCGGGGGCCCTTCGGCCGCCGGCATGGTCTTGACGATCTTGCCGAAGGCGGCGTTCGGCCTGCCCTCGGCCATCAGCACGCCGACCACGGCGAGACCGCCGGCATCGTTGCGATGGACGAAATGCGCCTCCATCGGAAAATTCTTGCCGCCAATCTGGTGCTCGCTCGGCCGATGGAAGTGCACCTGCAGCAGCTTGTACTTGACGTCGCCGAGCGTGAGCGTGCTGCCTTCGGCGAAGTTGAGCTGGATGGTATGCCCGTTGTTGACGATGGTGTCGGCGCTCTTGCCCCAGCTCAGCTTCAGCGCGGGCAATTGCGATTTGACCGCCGCTTCGATGTCGATCGGCGATTGCTGCAGGCCGACCGCGCAGGCCTTGTTGGCTGCATCGAGATCGCCCCATTTGGCCGGGGCGCCGGCGCCCTCATAGCTCCAATGCGCGCCTTCGGCGGCAAAGGCCGGCTTGCAAACTGGACAAAGAGCGAGACCCGCGAGGGCTTTCAATGCGTGACGGCGATTCATCATATTCCCCCTGAGATGAATTTGATCGGCAATGCGCGCGCAACCTAGGCGAGGGGGGTGGTGAGTCGCAAGGTCGCCGGGGCGAGATGCCGCGCGGCCGGTGGTGTCATGCTCCGGCTACGCTGCAATCACTGGCTTGCCCACACGATGCGCGCGATCCAGCCGACGTCGCTCGCCGCGATCGTGCGCTCGGACTGCGCCGCTTCGAGCGGCTGCAATTCCAGCGCCTTGGCCGTGCGTCGCTTCAGCGTCGCGATCGTGACCTCGCCCGCTTTGGTCCTCACCACCACGCGATCCCCTTTGCGGACCGGCGCGCGGGGCGAGACCAGGATGATGTCGCCGCCGCGATACACCGGCGCGAGCGCGTCGCCGGAGATCTCCAGCGCAAAGGTGTGGCTGTCCTCGTCGGTGGGAAGCGCAGTCTCGGTCCAGCCCTTGCCGGAGGGACGGCCTTGCTCGTCGAAGGCGCCGCTCGCGCTGGCCTGCGCGAGGTCGAGCCGCGGCACCGCACGGCGGTCGCCTGAATCGTCGCCGACCAGCCTGGCAAAGGTATCGAGCGAGTCGCCGGTCGCCGCCAGCGCCTTGGCGATTGATTCGGTGGATGGCCAGCGCTCGCGGCCGTCGGCGGTGACGCGCTTGGACCTGTTGAAGGTGGTGGGGTCGAGCCCGGCGCGCCTGGCAAGACCGGACGGCGACAGGCCGGCGCGCTCCGCCAGCCGATCCAGCGCGACCCAGATCTGGTCGTGAGAGAGTATCCTCTGCGCTTTGGCCTGCCTGACCATGAAAGGTCCAGCCCGTCGCAACTCAGGAAAACTGTCCTCAAATCAACCGGTTTTCCGCTTTCCGTGCAAGGGGCGGCTCTAACTCTTGAGTTCAGGGGGAGCCGCCTTTACGGTCGCGCCCGGGTTTAAAGACCCGCAAGAGACGAAAAAACCCGGGAAATTCAAAGGGCTCCGCAAGCGGTGGTCAAGATCTACAAAATCTGTCCGGCCTCGGCCTGGCGCGAGGCGGAACGGCAGGGTGTTTACCGGGGCAGCGAGGACGATTCGCGCGACGGTTTCATCCACTTCTCGACCGCTGCTCAGGTTCCCGAGACCCTGCGCAAGCATTACTTCGGCCAGCGGGCGCTGTTTCTGGTCGAGGTCGACGGCGATGCGCTCGGCGGCGCATTGCGTTGGGAGCGCTCGCGCAATGAGGAGCTGTTTCCGCATCTCTATGGCGAGCTCGATTTAGGTGCGGTGCTCTCGGTGATGAACCTCAACATGCGCTCCGATGGCGGCCACGACATCCCGGAGCTTCTGCCGTGATCCGCGCCTTCGACGCTTTTTCGCTCCCGGTGCTGCGCTGGCTCGATCCGGAGGATGCGCATCGCCTGGCGATCCAGGGCCTGCGCTTTCTGCCGCCGGGCAAGCCGCGCGCCGACGATCCCAAGCTCGCGGTGCGCGCCTTCGGGCTCAACTTCCCCAATCCAATCGGCATGGCCGCAGGTTTCGACAAGAACGCGGAGGTGCCGGACGCGCTGCTGCGGCTCGGCTTCGGCTTCGTCGAGATCGGCTCGGTGACGCCGAAGCCGCAGGCCGGCAATCCGCGGCCGCGGCTGTTTCGCCTCGAGCGCGACGAGGCGGTAATCAACCGTATGGGCTTCAACAATGACGGCGCCGAAGCGGTGCTGCGCCGGCTCGCCGCGCGCGCGCAGCACGGCGGCATCGTCGGCGTCAATGTCGGTGCCAACAAGGATTCAGCAGATCGTGTCGCCGACTACGTCAAGCTGATCGAGACCTTTGCGCCGGTGGCGAGCTACTTCACCGTCAACGTCTCCTCGCCGAACACGCCGGGCCTGCGCAATCTGCAGGAAGGCGCGTTGCTCGACGATCTCCTCGGGCGCGTCATCGACGCCCGCGAGCGGGTGCGCCAGAAGGCTGGCGACACGCCGGTGCTGCTCAAGATCGCGCCGGACTTAAGCCTCGCCCAGCTCGACGACGTCGTGCAGGTCGCGCGCTCGCGCCGGGTCGATGGCATGATCGTGTCCAACACCACGATCGCGCGGCCGAGCACGCTGCGCGAGGAGACGCGCGCCAAGGAACAGGGCGGCCTGTCCGGCCGGCCGCTGTTCCGCCTGTCGACGCGCATGGTCGCGGAGACCTATGTGCGCGTCGAAGGCGCATTCCCCCTGATCGGCGTCGGCGGCGTCGATTCCGGGGGCGCCGCGTTGACGAAAATCCGTGCGGGCGCGAGCCTGATCCAGCTCTATTCGTCGCTGGTCTACAAGGGCCTCGGTCTCGTCGACGAGATCAAGCGCGACCTGACATCGACGATGTTGCGCACGGGCCGGGATTCGCTCTCCGAGATCGTCGGTGCCGATGCAGCGACGTTGACGGCGGAAGACTGGCCGGGGATGTGAGGCGCTTTTCTTCGCCTCTCCCCGCGTGCGGGGAGAGGCCGGAATGCGCGCGCAGCGCGGATTCCGGGTGAGGGGTACTCTCCACGAGTCCAACTCTCACCGTCCCTGTGGAGACTCCCCCTCATCCCGACCTTCTCCCCGCAAGCGGGGAGAAGGGGAAGAACGAAACGTTGCCCTGAACTGCGCCGGATAGCGGGCCGCCTGCAAGCCGCCGCGCGCGACGTAGGACGCGATCAACGCCCACCACAGCCCGGTATTGCCGAACGATTGCAGCGCCCACCAGGTGGCCAGGAAGATTGCGAGCGCGGCCAGCATCAGATTGCGCATCTCGCGCGCCCAGGTCGCGCCGATATAGATGCCATCGAAGCCGAACGCGAAAACGCCGGGCAGGGGCGCGAATACGACGAACGGCAGGAACTCGCGCGCAGCTCGCCGGACGGCTTCGCTCGCCGTCATGAAATCGATCAAGGCCGGTCCGAACAGGGCGAACAGGACCGACACGACCAGCGCGAAGCCGAGCCCCCACAGCAGCACCAGCCGGGTCGAGTCCGCAAAGCCCCTGGCATCGCGCGCGCCAAAAGTTCGGCCGCAAAGCTGCTGGGCTGCGTTGGCAAGGCCGTCGAGGAAGAAGGCGCTGACCAGCAGGAAATTGTTGAGCACGGAGTTTGCGGCCAGCGTAACGTCGCCGGCGCGGGCTCCCTTGGCGGTGAAGAACAGGAACACGGCGATCAGTGCCGCGGTGCGGATCAAGATGTCGGAGTTCACCGACAGCAGCCGCATCAACTTGTCCCGGTCGAATAGCGTCGCGCGAGGAACGGCAAGGCCGCCATCCGCAAAGCGCCGGCACACGATCACGCCGAGCACGAATCCGATCGTCTCCGACAGCAGCGCGGCGACCGCCGCGCCCGCGATGCCGGTGTCGTAGACCAGCACCAGCAGAACCGTCGCTACCATGTTGACGAGGTTGATGGCGACCTGGAGCAACAGCGCCGGATTGGCGCGGGCCTGGCCGACCAGCCAGCCCAGGATGACGTAGTTGGCGAGGGCGAGCGGCGCCGACCAGATCCGGATCATGAAATAGGACTTGGCGGCGCGCGTGACGCCTTCGCTGCCGCCCATCAGGTCGAACAGCGCGGCGGCGAGCGGCAATTGCAACGCGATCAACGTGGCGCCGATCAGGCCGGCGACGATGAAGCCGCGCATCAGGATCGCGGTCAGCTCGCGGGTCTCGCCGGAACCCAGCGCCTGCGCGGTGAAGGCCAGCGTGCTCATGCGCAGGAAGCCGAACAACCAGAACAGGCAATCGAAGATCACCGACGCCATCGCCACGCCGCCCAGTAGCGCGGCATCGTCGAGGCGTCCGATCGCGGTGGTCGAGACCACGCCGATGAGCGGCGTGGTCAGGTTCGCGACCATCGCGGGACCGGCAATGGCGAAGACCTGGCGTGAGCCGACCCTGGGATGAACGGGCGCGTGCATCAGTGCGTTGACCGACCCATCGCCCGATCGGCTTACCGGCTGCGCGGTGCGCCGAACACGCGCATCAGCAGCCAGACCGGGATCACGATGACGGCGCCGAGCAGGAAGTAGCGCCACAGCCAGTTCACCGTGTCGAAGCCGAGATCCCACAGGCGCTGGAACAGCAGGCGGATGCTGTAAAGGATGTTCCAGGGATCGAAGCCGATCGCCGCGAGCACGACGCCGACCAGGATCGAGAGCAGGACCAGGCGAAACGCGACCGCCAGCGGCGAGCCGCCGAGAAAGCGGTTCAGCCCATCGCTGCGGCCGGCCGGCAAATCTCTGACGTCTTGGACCATCTCAAAAAACTCCTCGCGGGGATCTGGCCCCATTATAGGTCACGGCGGGGCACATGGGGAACCGGTATTCCCTCGTCAATGGCTGTCGGCGGATGCCGCAACCTTAATTGTTGGCAGGGATTCGTCCGTCTTCAGCATTTTTTCCAGCGTTTCCAGCCGGTCCGCCTCGCGCGGCGGCTTGTCCCAGCGCAGGCGGCTGATGCGGGGAAAGCGCATGGCGACGCCGGATTTGTGCCGCGGCGACCGCTGCAGGCCCTCGAAGGCGACCTCCAGCACCAGCCCCTTGTCGCCCTCATGCACGACATGGCGGACGGGGCCGAACTTTTCGGTGGTGTTGCGGCGGACGAAGCGGTCGATCTGCAACAGCTCCTCGTCGGTGAAGCCGAAATAGGCCTTGCCAACCGGCACCAGTTCGTCGCCGCCATCGCCCTCCGTCCAGACGCCGAATGTGTAGTCGGAGTAGTAGGACGAGCGCTTGCCGTGGCCGCGCTGCGCATACATCAGCACGGCATCGATGATGTGTGGATCGCGCTTCCACTTCCACCACTGCCCCTTCGGTCGCCCGGGCAGGTACGGCGCATCACGCCGTTTCAGCATCACGCCTTCGACGGCCTCAGCATCCTCACCGGCGCCCGCGCTCGCGGGATCGGCGCGTGCGGCGGTGAGCGCGTCCCAACTCGCGAAGGGCACGGTGGGCGACAGATCGATGCGGGGATCCCCGAGCTTCCCGATGAATGTCTCCAGCCGTTCGCGCCGCTCCGCGAAAGACAGCTCGCGCAGATCGTTCTCGTCGTCGCCGAGCAGATCGTAGGCGCGCAGGTGAATCGGAAACTCCTTGATCAGCTTCGGCGAGACGAGCTTGCGGTTGAGCCGCTGCTGCAGGACGTTGAAACTCTGCACGCGGCCTTCGCGCAGGATCAGCAGTTCACCATCGATCGCACCGGGCAGGCGCAGCGACGGCACGAGGTCCGGAAAGCTGCCCGTGATGTCCTCGCCGGTGCGCGAATAGAGCCGCGCCGTGATCTGCCCGCGCTCGTCGCGGCCAGCCACCGCCTGCACGCGGATGCCGTCCCATTTCCATTCGGCGATGTAGTCGGCGGGATCGAGGTTCTGGAAGTCAGCATCCTCGATCGCATGCGCCAGCATCACGGGGCGGAATGGTGCGGGATCGCGATTGACGGGCTTTTCGCCGCGGCCCTCCAGCCAGGCGAACAGGTCGAGATAGGGAGCGCTGAGCCCCGGCCAGATCAGCTCGACCTCGTGTGGATCCTTGTCGCCGAGCGCCGCGGCCGCAGTCTTCGCCAGCCGCGCGGAGATGCCGATGCGCAAGCTCCCCGTGACGAGTTTCAGCAAAGCCCAGCGGCCGGTTTCATCGAGTTCGTCGAGCCAGCGTTCGATCTGCTTCGGCAGCTCGGTCTTGCCGAGGGTGCGCAGCGTGGTGACGACCTCAGTGAGAGTGGGGGGCGGCGGGTTGTTGTGGACGCCCACCGCCTTCGGCCACATCAGCGCCACCGTCTCCGAGAGATCGCCGACATAATCGTAACTCAGTCCGAACAGCACCGGGTCGGTGCGCGATGCGATCAGGTCGCGGATCAGCGCCGGCTTGGCGTGCTTGAAGCTGAGCGCGCCTGTGAGCGCTGCCAGCGCGTAGCCGCGGTCGGGATCGCCGACCTCGCGGAAATAGCCGGTGATCAGCCGCAGCTTGTTGTTGCGGCCGGGCTCGTAGGCGAGGCGGTCGAGCAGTTCGGCGAAGCGGTTCATGCGTCGGCCTCGTCGGCAAGCGGCGTCTCGCTTTCCTCTTCGTCGCCATAGCCGACGAGATCGAGCGGCTGTGCCCGCAAGCCTTGCGACCGACACCAATGCACCAGCGCATCCTCCTGGCCGTGGGTGACCCAGATCTCGCCGGCGCCGGTCGCGGCGATGGTGGCGGTGAGGCCGTCCCAGTCGGCATGATCGGAGATCACCAGCGGCAGCTCGATGCCGCGCTGCCGCGCGCGGGCGCGCACCCGCATCCATCCGGAGGCAAAGGCGGTGACGGGATCGGGAAAGCGCCGCGTCCAGACATCCGATGTCGCCGAAGGCGGCGCCAGCGTGATGGTGCCGGCAAGCGCCGCCTTCTTCACTCCGGCCACTGGCCTGAGCTCGCCGAGATCGATTCCCCGGCTCTGGTAGTAGTGCGTGATCTTCTCCATCGCGCCATGCAGATAGATCGGCGCGTCATAACCGGCCTGCCGCAGCAGCTTGATCACGCGCTGTGCCTTGCCGAGCGAATATGCGCCGACCAGATGCGCGCGTTCGGGAAACAGCGCGACGGAGGCGAGCAGCTTCTCGACCTCGTCGGCGGCATCGCCGTGCCGGAACACCGGCAGCCCAAAAGTCGCCTCGGTGATGAAGACGTCGCAGGGCACCAGCTCGAACGGCGTGCAGGTCGGATCTGGTGCGTCCTTGTAGTCGCCGGAGGCGACGATGCAGGTGTCCTTGCAGGTCACCGCGATCTGCGCCGAGCCCAGCACATGACCGGCTGGATGAAATTTCACCCTGGTATCGCCGAGCCGGATCTCCTCGCCATAGCGGATGACTTGCGTCGATCCGGCAAAATTCTCGCCATAGCGCAACCGCATCATGTCCAGCGTTTCCTGCGTCGCCAGCACCGCGCCATGGCCGGCGCGGGCATGGTCGGAATGGCCGTGGGTGATCACGGCCCGCTCCACCGGTCGGACGGGGTCGATATGGAAACCGCCGGGCTTGCAGCACAGGCCGGCAGCAGCTGGCAACAGGATGTCTTGCGGACGCATGCCTGATATATAGGTTGCGACCCCGCATCTTCGAGTCATCACCCGCTTCGCTTCCTGGTTCCCAATGCCCCTGCGCCTGTTCCACTCCTCCGGCGATCTCATGGCCGACCGTCGTTTCGAGTTCGCGCGCGACCTCCAGCTCAAGGGCGATCTGCCCGCCGCCGCCGACCTCATCGAGCAGGCCATCGAGCTCGCGCCGAATTTTACCTCGGCCTGGTTCACGCTCGGCGAAATCCGCGCGCAGCTTGGCGAGCGTGACAAGGCGATCGCGGCGTTTCGAAAATCGCGCGAGTCCGATCCCGACGACAAGCATGGCGCCCATTTGCATCTGATACGGCTCGGCGACGAGCAATTGTCCGAGATGCCAAAGGCCTATGTGCAGGCCCTGTTCGATCAATATGCGCCGCGCTTCGAGCATGTCCTGGTCAACGATCTCGACTATCGCGCGCCGTCCCTGATCTTCAAGGCGGTGGTGGCCGCCCGCGTCGCTGCGAAGAAGCCCGCCTTGTTCAAGCGCGCCATCGATCTCGGTTGCGGCACGGGGCTCGCGGCCGCCGCCTTCGCCAAGCAGGTCGATCATTTCGTCGGCATCGATCTGTCGCCCGGCATGATCAAGCAGGCACGCGCCACCGGTCTCTATGCCGAGCTCGAAGTCGCCGACATGATCGAAGGCCTGCGCGGCAAGGACGATGGATGCGCGAACCTCGTCGTCGCCGCGGATGCCTTCGTCTATCTCTCCGATCTGGCGCCGGTGCTGAGCGAAGCAGCGCGTGTGCTCGCGTCCGGCGGCGTGCTCGCCTTCACGCTGGAGACGCATGATGGCAGCGGCATCGTTCTTGGCGAGGGCCTGCGCTATGCCCATTCGGCGGAATATGCACGCGCTGCGATTGCGATGGTCGGCCTCAAACTGTTGACACTGGAGCCTGCCTCGCCGCGCACCGAGAACAACGAGCCGGTCAGCGGTCTCGTTGTCGTCGCTGAAAAAACTTGAGTCTAGGCGCTAAAGACTCTGCAATCTCAGCGTCATTGCGTCGCAAAGCGACGACTTCCCACTTGCGAGCGGAGCTGCGATGCCAGCACAATGCGCGCACTAGGGAGAAACAAATAAATGATCAAGAATCCATCGCGGCGCGATTTCAGCGCCGGCGCAATCGCAACTATCGCTGCATCCACCTTGCCCGCGCCTTACGTCTGGGCCGCCGAGAAGAAATACGATGCGGGTGCCAGCGACACCGAGATCAAGATCGGGCAGACCGTGCCGCATTCCGGTCCCGGCTCGCTCTACGGCGTGCTCGGCCGCATCGGTGAGGCCTATTTCCAGATGCTGAACGAGAAGGGCGGCATCAACGGACGCAAGGTCAAATTCCTCACCATGGACGACGCCTACAGCGCGCCAAAATGCGTCGAGGCGACACGGCGTCTGGTCGAGCAGGAAGAGGTGCTCGCGCTGTACGGCTCGCTCGGCACCGCGCCGCAGACCTCCGTGCACAAATACCTGAACTCCAAGGGCGTGCCGCAGCTGCTGCTCAACACCGGCGCATCGAAATGGAACAACCCGAAAGAGTTCAAATGGACGATGGCGGGCCTGCCGCTCTATCCGACCGAGGCGCGTATCCTGGCGCGCCACGTCGTCGCCGTGAAGCCAAACGCCAAGATCGGCATCCTCTACCAGAACGACGATTTCGGCCGCGACTTCCTCGGTCCCTTCAAGAAGGTTTTGGAAGACGCCGGCGGCACCGCGAAGGTGATCATGGAGCAGACCTATGATCTCACCGAGCCGACGGTCGATTCCCAGCTGATCAACCTCTCGAAGTCGGGCGCCGACGTCTTCTACAACATCACCACCGGCAAGGCGACGTCGCAGTCGATCCGCAAGGTCGTCGAGCTCGGCTGGAAGCCGCTGCAGCTCCTGTCGGCCGGCTCCACCGGGCGCTCGATCCTCAACGCCGCCGGCCTCGAGAATGCCACCGGCATCGTCGCCATCCGCTACAACAAGGAAGTCGGCCTGCCCAAATGGGAGAAGGACCCCGACGTGATGGCGTTCGAGGAACTGCGCAAGAAGTACACGCCGGCGATCGATCAGGACAACACGATCGCGTTCGCCGGCTACGGCCAGGCCGTGACCATGGGCGAGATCCTGCGCCGCTGCGGCGACGATCTCACCCGCGCCAACGTGCTGAAGCAGGCGTCGAACCTCAACGGCTTCCACTCGCCCTACTTCCTCGACGGCGTGAATTACAGCTACACGCCCGACGACTACACGCCGATGAAGACCCTCTTCATCTCCACCTTCACCGGCAAGGACTGGGACATTTCCGACAAGCCGATGTCGGAGTGATGTTCTCCCTCTCCCCGCTTGCGGGGAGAGGGTTGGGGTGAGGGGGAGCCTCCGCGGGGACGGCGACAATTGGACTCGCGGAGGCTCCCCCTCACCCGTTGCCTCGCGCCGGCCTCTCCCCGCAAGCGGGGCGAGGCGAAGTAAGCCCCCTCGACGAACCCAGCCCCACGGCTTACCTGTGGTGCCGTGCCGCCCCGTATCCTCAAAATCCCGGCCGAGCCGGCCGCGCTGCTGCCCGACCGCTTCAACGCGTGGTTCGCGGCCCGCGGCTGGTCGCCGCGCACGCATCAATTGGCGCTGCTGGAGAAGGCGCGCGAAGACGCTAGCGCGCTGCTGATCGCGCCGACCGGCGCCGGCAAGACGCTGGCGGGATTTTTGCCGACGCTGGTGGAGCTGAGTTCGGTGCCGGCGGTGCCGGCGGTTCCGGCCAGATCCGTCGTCTCAACCGGCAGCGGCGTTCAACGCAGCGGCGGTCTGCACACTCTCTATATTTCGCCGCTGAAAGCCCTCGCCGTCGACATCGCGCGCAACCTCGAACGTCCTATCGCTGAGATGGGATTGCCGATCAAGGTCGAGACCCGTACCGGCGATACACCGACGTCGCGACGCCAGCGCCAACGGCGCTATCCGCCGGATGTCCTGCTGACGACGCCCGAGCAGCTCGCACTCTTGCTCTCTTCCGACGACGCGCCGTTCCTGTTCTCCTCGCTCAAGCGCATCGTGCTCGACGAGCTGCACGCGCTGGTGACCTCCAAGCGCGGCGATCTGCTGTCGCTCGGGCTGGCGCGGCTGTGGCGGCTTGCGCCGCAGATGCGCGCGATCGGTCTGTCGGCGACTGTGGCCGAGCCGGAATCGCTGGCGCGCTTCCTGGTGCCGCAACCGAAGGACAAGGCGGAATCGGCCGATATCGTCATCGCCGGCGGCGCCGCGCCGCCACTGGTCGAGATGCTCGACACCCGCGAGCGGCTGCCCTGGGCCGGCCACAGTGCGCGCCATGCGCTCCCCGAAATTTACCAGCTGATCAAGCAGAACAAGACCACGCTGGTCTTCGTCAACACCCGCAGCCAGGCCGAGATGCTGTTCCAGAATCTCTGGAGCATGAACGACGACAACCTTGCCATCGCGCTGCATCACGGTTCGCTCGACGTCGCCCAGCGACGCAAGGTCGAAGACGCGATGTCGGCCGGCAGACTGCGCGGCGTGGTCTGTACCTCCTCGCTCGACCTCGGCGTCGACTGGGGTGATGTCGATCTGGTCGTCAATATCGGTGCCCCCAAGGGCTCCTCGCGCCTGATGCAGCGGATCGGCCGTGCCAACCACCGTCTCGACGAAGCCTCTCGCGCGGTGCTGGTGCCGGCGAACCGTTTCGAGGTGCTGGAGTGCCGCGTTGCCATCGACGCCATCGCCGAGAACGCGCAGGACACGCCGCCACTGCGCACTGGCGCCTTGGACGTGCTGGCCCAGCACGTCCTCGGCTGCGCTTGCGGCGAGCCTTTTCTCGCGGACGAACTCTACAACGAGGTGCGCACCGCAGCGCCCTACGCGGATCTGACGCGCCAGGATTTCGACGATGTCGTCGATTTCGTCGCCTCCGGCGGCTACGCGCTGAAAACCTATGAGCGCTTCGCCCGCATCAAGCAGGACAAGCAGGGCCGCTGGCGCGTCGCCAATCCGAAGGTACGGCAGAGCTACCGCATGAATGTCGGCACCATCGTCGAGGACGACATGCTGAAAGTGCGGCTGGTGCGTTCGCGCGGCGGCGGTCAGGGAAAGGCAGGCGGCTCGACAGGGTTGATCGCGCGCGGCGGCAGGTTGCTCGGCGAGATCGAGGAGGCCTTCATCGAGGGCTTGAGCCCGGGCGACACCTTCGTGTTCAGCGGCGAGGTCGTGCGCTACGAAACTCTGGTCGAGGATCAGGTCTACGTCTCGCGCGCGCATGACAAGGACCCGAAGGTGCCGTCCTATATGGGCGGCAAGTTCCCGCTCTCGACCTATCTCGCCGAGCGGGTGCGCCGGCTGCTGGATGACAGCCGTGCGTGGAACGGCTTGCCGGAGCAGGTGCGCGACTGGCTGTCGCTGCAGAAGGATGTGTCGCGCGTGCCGGCGGTGCGCGAACTGCTGGTCGAAAGCTTTCCGCGCGCGGACAAGCATTACATCGTCTTCTACCCCTTCGAGGGACGCCTCGCGCACCAGACACTCGGCATGCTCTTGACGCGCCGGCTGGAGCGGGCCCGCGCCCGGCCGCTCGGCTTCGTCGCCAACGAATATGCGGTGGCGATCTGGGCGCTCGGCGACATGTCATTCATGATCCGAAACGGCAAGCTCGACCTCAACGCGCTGTTCGACCCTGACATGCTCGGCGACGACCTCGAGGCATGGCTCGCCGAGTCCGCGCTGATGAAGCGGACGTTCCGCAATTGCGCGATCATCTCCGGCCTGATTGCCCGCCGCCACACCGGCGAAGAGAAAAGCCGCCGCCAGGTGCTGTTCTCGACCGATCTCGTCTACGACGTCCTGCGCAAGCACCAGGCTGATCACGTGCTGCTCCGTGCCGCGCGCGCCGATGCGGCCACAGGCCTGCTCGATCTGCGCCGTCTGAGCGACATGCTCACCCGCATCCAGGGCCGTATCACCCACCGGGAACTCGATCGCGTCTCCCCGCTCGCCGTCCCCGTGATGCTGGAAATCGGCCGCGAGTCAGTCTATGGCGAAGCTGCAGACGAGCTGCTGGCGGAAGCCGCCGACGAGCTGGTCAAAGAGGCGATGGGATAAGAGAAGGCGGGACGTGACGGCAGGCGCGCTGGTTTCAGGGGATGTCGAGGACATGCGTGTTTCGAAAGTCACCATCAGCGATGTGACGTTCGCAGCCGACCTCTCTGGCGCATTGTTCTGGGAAGAGCAGCGCCTGCTCGTCGTCTCCGACCTGCATCTGGAAAAGGGTTCGAGCTTCGCCAAGCGCGGCGTGCTGCTGCCGCCCTACGATACGATCGCGACGCTCAGCCGTCTCGCGGCAGTCATTTCCCGCCATGATCCGCGCGTGGTCATCGCACTCGGTGACAGCTTTCACGATCGCACCGCGCATGGACGCTTGTCGGCGGGCGACCGCGACGCCGTGGCAGCGCTTCAGGCCGGCCGCGACTGGATCTGGATCTCGGGCAATCACGATCCCGAGCCACCGCGCGATCTCGGCGGCACCGTCGCCGACGAAGTCGCGATCGGTCCCATTACCTTTCGCCACGAGCCGACCGGCGCGCATGGCGAGATCGCCGGCCATCTGCACCCCAAAGCCCGTGTCTCCGCGCGCGGCCGGTCGATGGAGCGGCGCTGCTTTGCTTCCGACGGGATGCGCGCCGTGATGCCGGCTTTCGGCGCTTATGCCGGCGGCCTCAGCATCCGCGATGCGGCCTTCGCAAAAATCTTTCCGAAGAACGGCTTCGTCGCTCATCTGCTTGGCGACCGCCGGGTCCACGCCATCGCGGCGTCGCGCTGTTATTGAGACTTTGGTAACGCCTCGGAACAAATTAAGAACACTTTAGCAAGTCTTTGATATATCATTGTGATTCGGCGCATTGCCGACACAATATCTAGCGTCTGTCAGACTTTGCGAGGACTACATGTTCATTTTCGATCGCACAAGATACCTTTTTTATAGGATTTGGATCGATTTCGGATTTTTCGTTTCCACGTTTATATCCCCGGCGCGTTCCTGAGTGGTCTCGAAATATCGCTCCTAAACCGCATTGACGGCCTTTTGGCTCGGGAGTAGCCCAGTCGCATAGCCCCGTCCTAGACGGGCAGCGCGGCACCGCCCCGCCGCGACGGCATAGGCACCTCCGACACCTCCGGCAATGGTGGGTTCTCTAAGCCCCGCCGAGGTCTCCAAGGGAGACCCTTGTGCCAAAACCACTTCCCCAGAACTGTCTCAACGTTGAAGGCGTCGCCGACTTTCTCGGTGTCGCGCCTCTCACAGTCCGCCGTCTGATCCAGCGCCGTGAGCTGAAGGTGCTTCGCATCGGCCGGCGCATCGCGATCACTCCGGCCGGGCTAGATAAATTCGTCGCCGAGAACGAAGAGTGAGGCCGGTGCAATAAACCGTGTTCGGAGGTGGTGCGTGCAACTATAGTGCTGCACTACCTCGCCCGAATCGACGCAAGATCGACGGGGTTGCCGAGCCTGTACGACGCGCTTTTGGGGATGCGAACGTGGCAAAAGTCACTGGATTTGGCGAGCTAGCCAAAAAGATGGATGAACTGGCGAAGTTCACGGAGGAGCTTAACGGCGAGATAGCGCGCGTCGCGTTTGATCCGAGCGACCCTTCCAGCATCGAGGCTGCGATTCAAGAATTGAACAACGCGATCGATGCGAAAGCAGCACGCTATGAGCGGAACGATTGGGCCGCTAACGTCGCCGAGCAAGTCAAGGAATGGGGCCGCAGTAAAATTCTAGAGCGCGCGGCAGCTGCGCGTCTTGAAGGCGACAAGCAATGACGATCGCTGGTGCGCTGGCAGAGTTGAACAACGCTATCTTGGATTTGCAGCAAGCCGACTACAACACATATGAGAGGCCAGTAAGAAAGCTCGGCAAGGCTTTAGAGTCCAAGGAGCTGAGGGAGCTGAACGAGGCCTTAAAGGGCGCCGTCGATTTCGACAAGTTCGTTGAGCAGTCCCAGCGCGGCCATGGTATGCTAGGCAGTGAAAGTCTGTCTTGGCCTGACGATAAGGAGCAGGAACTGGGTCTAACCATCGTCTTAATCGAGAGGGCTGCCGAAAATCCGAGATGGCTCATGGATTTTGCTCATCACTGGTTTTACGATGGCAGCAAGCTGATCGCGGGAATTCGTAAGCTTACCAAATCGGTCATCATCCCCTTCGCCCGGGACTACAAGGCTTACGTTCAACAGAGAATTCCAACCGTGAAATCCGAAGGCTTCTCTGCGGATAAGAGCAAGGTCTTTATTGTTCATGGTCACGATGATGCTCCGCGGGAGACCCTTGCGCGATTTGTTGAGCAGCAAGGGCTCGAAGCGATAATCCTTCACGAGCAAGCAAGTCGGGGCATGACCATTCCCGAGAAACTGATCCAGCATGGAAATGTTGGGTTCGCTGTTGTCCTGCTAACGCCGGACGATCTGGGGCGCGCTAAAGCTGAAGCTAATGAGAGGCCACGCGCTCGGCAGAACGTGATCCTAGAGCTGGGCTATTTCGTCGGGCGCCTTGGACGCGATAAAGTCTGCGCACTTCTGAAAGGTGACATCGAAATGCCGACCGACTACGTCGGCACCGTCTATGTCAAATGGGATGAAGCTGGCGCTTGGAAGATGGCTCTCGCTAAGGAGCTGGACGCCGCAGGCTATGAAATCGACTTCAACAGGGTGATGAAAGGTCGTTGACGTGCCGGATAATGTGAACGCGTGGTGGAGGCCCTCCGCACCGGACGTCGCCCCTTTTTGAGCTGGACCCGGTCAAGCGCACGGAGTGAGCGATGCGAGCTGTTCTCCGATATCTAGTTGCGGCCGTTGCCGTTGGGTTCGGCACAAGCGCCGCCGCTGCGGAAATGCATCTGGATAAGGGCAATCCAGTTTCTGTTTTGAAGATCACGGGTCCGATCGAAAAAGGCGACGCGAAGAAATTTGAGCAGCTCGCTCAGCAGGTCCCGGTGCTCATGATGATCGTGCAGCTCAATAGCCCGGGTGGTGAGCTGACAAGCGGTCTTGCGATAGCAGAGCAGATCAAGGTTAGGGGCTACTCGACGGCCGTTCGACCCGGCGACATGTGCGCATCCGCGTGTGCGCTGGCCTGGTTAGCAGGCGACGGGCGCTACATGGAGCCGGCATCGCAGATTGGATTCCACGCAGCTTCCCGGAGAAGTGGGACTCAGAGTGTCGAGAGCGGCGAAGCCAACGCTTTGGTTGGCGCATTTCTGGGACAGCTCGGCCTCTCTACCGATGCAATCCGATACATAACCCATCCCTCGCCTTCTGAGGTGCAGTGGCTCACGATCAAGGATGCCATGCGGCTGGGAATCAACGTTACGATCGCAAATGAAAAGCAACTGGCGCGATGATCGGCCCTCGCCTAGCGAAGACCTGCACCTTATCACTTGTCTTAGCGACCTATTGCACCGGCATCGGCTTCGCACAGGAGAACAACGCGAGCGTAACACGAGGCGTTGGCGAGTTTAATGCTGCCTTTAAAGCACAGGGAATGCCCGGTGTGATTGCTCGACTGGCAGAGTGCTGGAAAGACGTGATGCCGAACCCGTCTCAGGATCGCGTCGCGCTTTGTTTTACAATCGATTATATCGCTAGCGATTTTTCCGAGTTCAACGCCAAGCGGCGAGGTGGCAGCGAGCCTGATGATCTCGTGAAGATCGAACGAGTTCTCGCCCGAGTAAACACAGCTCTCAAGCGGATGAAGGTCGAGCAGTCCGACCGAGGGAAGCTGATCGCAGGTTGGATAAAGCTGTCGGCGATGGTTGTTGCTGCCAACGAAAATCCAGACGCTAGAGGTACGCGCGATGCCGATCAGCCCACCTTCGACAAGGCGAGGCAGGCCGTTCTAGCGAAGATTCAAAATCCCAGTGCGGCGAAGTTTACCAACGTGCAGAAGTTGAACGTCATCGACTACAAAGGTGTCATGACAACAGTCGTTTGTGGCACCGTCGACTACAAGAGGCGGCAAGACACGAAATCCGCACCGCGTCGCTTTGTGTATTTCGTGAAAGACAGGGAAGCTTACGTCGACACAGGCAGCGGAGCCCCCGTCGATATCGGCCCGGAGATCATTAAAAATTTTTGCTCCTAACTCGCTAGGGTGAGGCGCCAATGCGATTAACACTCATCTTTGCCTTTTCATTGTTGCTTGCAGCGTGCGCCTCCCGAGCGGAGGTTCGTGAGGAGGCAGAAACGAACGCTCGTCAGGCAGCAGACTGCATCAATCGGGAAGCCATCACCGTGGCCCCAGTGGCATCAGATTTGGATGTTGCTGCGGCGACGGTCGTCGCGAGGTGCGGCGCGTACACTGGGGCTCTTCGGCGCGACCTCACTTCGAAGTACCCGGGCTATCGTGACTACATGGAACCGAAATTGCGCGAGGCCGACGAGCTTTATTTGGCGCAAGCCCGGCTCACCGTCATGCGTGTTCGACAGCCGCAATAGATTTCCCGCTCTAGCCGGTACTCAGCGCCGCTGGAACGGGACGAAAACACCACTCGCATCGAACACGGGAGAGCCGGGCGTGCCGCCGGCATTAGCGAGCTGATCGAGGATCGGGCGGATCACGTTGGCGCACTCTGCCGCATCCGCCGGCTCCGTCTCGAAAATCACTTCGTCAAAGTGATACTGATCCCTGTCGAGCGGGCTGCTGAGGTTGTCATACCAGCTGGAATCTCGCGGATCACGTACGAGGTGGATTCTCATATCTTTCACTTCAAGCAGACTGACGAACACCGCGTAGGGCGGCTCAATGCTGTAAAACGCGAGATCGCGCAGAATGCGTTGCACTTCATTGATCAGATTGTCGTCGAGCCCCGAAATAATTGGCGTGCCGCTGCTGCGCGCGGCGAGAGTTGAAGTCAGCGTCTCAACGATGCCGTTGCGATAGAGCTGTAGATACGCGCGATGTTGGGCGGCTTGCTGATCCGCGTTCGATGTCTGGAGAATGCCTTCGAAGGTGATTCGCGAATTGGTGTATGACCGCGAGCCATAGGGCAAAAACGCGGTGTAATCTATCATGACTTTGCGAATAGGAACGGCCGCCAAGCCGACATCGAAAGCTGAGAGCGGAACAACATGAAGCGTGACGATGCCGCCATCCATCAGCTTAACCGGTGCCTCGCCTGCGGCGATCTTTGCCACGCGATCGAGCCGGAAATTCCGGATGCGCTCGGCGAGTTGAGGGCCGTTGTTGAACAGCGCGCGGAGTTCATTGACGTCCGGCTCATACTTGCCGGCCGCCGATCGCGCCCAGAACCTATTGCTGCCTTGGCGGATGATCCTGTGCGGCGAATTGAAGCTCCGCGGCACACGAACCAACAGGACGTTGCCGCCGACTGCGATCGGGATCGGATGAAAAGTGAGGTTCGTGATGCGTGGTTGGAGCCCGCCTCGCGCGCTCTGCTCTAAGCGCAAAATCTCCGGGTCCATCGGCATCGTGAGCGGCGTGATGGTCGAGGGGGTGCCGTTGGCCGCATCCATGCCGAGCAGCAAGTCACCGCCCGCGGTGTTCGCAAATGACGAGATGTCAGCAAGCCATTCCGAGAGATCGGCGTGCGCGTTGCCGTAGCTATCCCGCTTGTAGTCGATCGTGCGGCTTTCCGCGGCGCCTGCGGCGATTAACGCCAAGAGCCGGGCTTCATCAATCTGATCGAGCGGCACGTTTAGAAGAGCCATTGAAATCTCCCCGCGCGGACGATGCCTAGCCCCACATACCCGGCTCGCGTTTGCGCAATCAAGCGGCGTCCGCGATCCGCCTCGTGCGGCGTCAATTTTGACCGAAGATCGACTCTATGATTCTCAGATACCACCATCGCCAAAGGGGCACCTGATAGAAGAGGTTCGTGCTCGGCAGAAACGGGGGATCGACGGTCTCGATATATTGACCGTCGACCATTGCATATTCCGTCTTGGCCTCGTTTACCGCGCCGATCCTGCATCGCCAATTGATGGTGTCGCGAACCGCGCAGTTACTGTACCGCGTCGGCGAGTTGTCACCGATCCAATAGATCACGAGCTGCTGCTCGGGGAAAACCTTAAACGTCGGGGGGATCGAGGTTTGCTCTTGGTCTCGCTTGCATTCGCCCGCGACCCGATTGACCTTGCAAAACATATTGTAGACCGTGACCTCGCCGTGCATGCGATCGAAGGTCGGCCAGATGAAAAATCCGGCTAACGCGAGAAGCAGCGCGCCGAAAAGCCAGCTCGCCAATTTTTTCCCCGGCATCCCCTTCCATCGTAATCGCCCCGCGTCGCCGCTTCCCCACGCTCAACTTAAACGGGCTCTGGAACTCCGACAAGTCAGGAGGCTACTACGGGAGCACGATGATCCGCGTCGACTTGCGCAGCGCCTCGACCTCCAACGCCCCATCGCACGCGTCTTTGAAAGCCATCTCTTCGGGCATGCGCAACTCGTGATCTCGCGCCGTCGCGAGCGGCGAGACGATCCGAAAGACCCAGTAGCCGCTTGCGGCCGTGCTTCTCGAAGTACCGGCCGATGTCGATCCTCGCTTCGTCTGTCATGGGCAGTCAATTTCCTGTGGACAGCCTAGCGACATCGCTTTTTGGCCTCGGTCTCCGGGAAAGCTGGTCGCTTCATTGGCAGCGTGAGAAAGCCATCATGCGGATCGTCATTATCGCGTTCGACGCAGTTGATCGTCTGGCCGTAGATCGATTGTACATGGAGTGGTGGCGAGCACGACGCCGCAGTGATTTGCAGCCGTCCATCCTTGGCCGTGCGGCCGGCAACAGGGTGACGCTGACGGTCGATTCTGAGTTCGTCCCGGAGCTGCAAAAAGCTGGCGTCGCATTCGAGGTCCAGTCGGCGGCAGCCTGACGCCCTAGGTGTCAGGCCTGATCATGCTGCCTAGCAAGCCATTCGCGCGGGCTGAGGCGGCCGTGTAGAGGTTGGCGGCTTTCAACGCCTTGGCTGTGTCCCGTGACTGTATCGCGCTCTTAAAGCGCGCCTTGCCCCACGCCTCGATCCGGCTGAGCCTGAGAATGAGCGGCGACTTCCATCGCTTCGTCATGTGAATCTCTCCTCGCTTGCGGTGTATTGGAGCACGAGCGCGTCACGGAGGGTAGTTTTGAAATCGTCCCGGGCCTTTCTCGTTTTCAGAAACAGACCTCAGAACCTAATAGCGAGCACGTCCCAGGGCACATAGCGTTTTTGACACTGCCCGCGATTGAGGGTCCTTACCCGGTAGCTCGATCCACCCACTTCCGCCTCCCTCCCCACGCGCCCCGCGGCACAGGCCCAGTCGCGCGGCGTGGCGAGATCACTGTTCGTTCGTCTCAACGCTTCCTTCACCACGATCTTGCCTACGGCGAGGGCAGCATGGCCGATCGTGGTTAACCCACCGCGGATAATCTCCGTTATGGAATCTTTTCGGCCTCGCGCAAGCCGCGTGCCAGCCTGTTTGATGGGCAAACGCATAGCTCTAGCGAAACGGCCGAAGCCATGTGCCCAGCGCATTTACGATCCGTTAACGCTCGCGCCGGTTATGGCTCGCAGGCCCGATGCAGGGCCAACGCTCTTTCCGTGTCTGGCGGTCTTTGTAGCGGAAGACCCAGCTCGCCTAGCCCGGCGCTGACACTTGCAGAATCAAGCCGCCGCCGTCAGAATGTTTACCCTTTGTTCGCATAAGCCGGTCAAGCTCGCCAGCCCGTATAGGCTCAATCGCCATGGTATCTTTCCGCGCCGCTTTCCGCGTTTGTAGCTCTTATCCTGAGATATCTCAAATGGTCCTCAGTGATCTTGGTTACAGAAAACTGAGGAGTGCTAATGGGTTACGTGATCGCGCGTTATCCTGAGTAATCCTGAGATATCAGTTTCTGAGGTCTACATGTCCACCATTGCCTTCGATCAATTCGCGCTCACCCGGATCGCCGATTTCGCGCGTTCGCTGTCGCGGCTGCACCAGGCGGCGCGGCGCTACGCGGTCGATGACGACCAGTTCGACCGCGAGTTCAACGCGGTGTGCCAGTCGATCTGGGGCTACACCATCGACGATGTCAGCGATGACCTGTTCTCGCCCGACGACCATCTGTTCCTCGATACGCTCGATGAAGCGCAGGCGCGCATCTTCGCGGCCGAGCAGGGGTATGACCTCGTCGACGATCAGGGCATGCTGACCGATTGGTGGGGTTTCTGCTGGATGATCCTGGCCGAGAAGCGCGGCCTGCTGACGGCGGACAACCGCGCCGCCGCGCGCGCGGCGATCGAGGAGAAATACTTGGCGGCACCGAATGTGATCGGGGTGATTATCGGGAGATAGTCGCGTGCCCCGGACGCGGTGCAGCGCTTCTTCAGCGGTGCGCTGCAGAGCCGGGGCCATTGGTGAGGCATTCTGGGTCCCGGCTCTGCGCAGCAGCGTTTCACGCTGTAGCGCGTCCGGGACAAGAGCCCCAGCCTAATCCAATCCCGCCCGCTTCGCCGATTTCTGCGCCGTCGCCTTCGGCAGCGTCACATCAGGTAGCGCCTCACGCACGATCTCGGACGATGCCGGCGCATCTGCCGACACCGTCTCTGCCCGCACCGGCGCCACCTTCATCTCGCCGAGCCGTGCGCGGACCTGCGCGGTGAGGCCGGGATAGGAGGCGACCGGGGTGAAGTCGGCGGCCTGGTCGTTGCCGACGCGGATGCCGGTATAGGCGACGAGACCGTCGGTGGTGGCGATCACGTCGCCGGCCTTCAACGAGGAATCCAGCGCGAGATCGACCGGAGCGAGGCCGACCGGCTCACGGCCGTTGCAGGTGCAGTCCGAACGCAGCGCCTTGCGATAGGCGAACGCGTTATCGCTGTCGGCATAGCGCTCGCCGGTCTGTGAGGCGGCGCCGTCGATCGAGGTGCCGAAATAGACCTTGGTCGTGCTGGCGGGACAGAACGCCTGACACATCTGGGCGGGCGAGGCGAGGCCGCGCATCAGCGGAAAATACTTGCCGTCGCAGCTGCGCACGCAGAAGGCCGGGCCGGAGCCGCCGGCGGCAGCCGCACGCGTCGGCGGCACGTATTGCGGGGGCGCATTCTGCTGGCCGGTGAAGGGATCGGCGTAGGAACTCGCCTGCTGCGGCACCTCACGCTGCGGCCGCTTCTGCTGCACGCCGCCGAAGAAGAAGTCGAACAGGCCTTCGGCCGAAACCGGGGCGGGAGCCGCAAGCAGCGGGGCTGCCAGGGCGGCGGCCACAAGCATCGCGCGACGCCGCTGGCGCGCATGGGACATGACTGTACGCAACGCTCACTCCACCCGACGCTACCGAACCGGGCCGGGACCCTCAGGTCTCAGCAGATGATTCACCATAGAGCGGGATGGTAAATGAGCGGTTGAGGCGGCCGTTCCTGGCGGACTCTCGTACCCCGGACGCTGCGCAGCGCGCCGCCCTTCGCGGCGTGATGCGCTGCAGAGCCGGGGCCCATGCTCGCGACATTCTGGGTCCCGGCTCTGCGTCGCGTCACTTCGTGCCGCGCCGCGTCCGGGACACGAGGGCGGTCAAGCCTTCAGGAATTCAGACGCCTTGTACAGCGAGCGGAACGGCAGGCCGGCCGCACCGAACGTGTCGGTGGCGCCTTCCTCGCGGTCGACCATGGTCAGCACCAGCACCACTTCGGCGCCGGTCTCGCGCACGGATTCCACCGCCTTCATCGCCGAGCCGCCGGTGGTGGTGACGTCCTCGACGATCACCACGCGCTTGCCGGCAAGCGTCTCGCCCTTGGGCAGCCCCTCGATCGCCAGCTTGGCGCCATGCTCCTTCGGCTTCTTGCGCACGAAGAACGCCGCGATCGGATGGCCCTTGATCCAGGAGATCTGCGCCAGCGCGCCGGCGAGCGGCACCGCGCCCATCTCGAGGCCGCCGATGAAGTCGAGCTTGTCGTCCTTCAGCGTCTCATAGGTCAGCTCGGCGAGCAGGGTCGCGCCCTCCGGGTCGAGCATGGTCGGCTTGAGGTTGAAGTAGAAATCGCTCTTGCGGCCCGACGCGAGCGTGACGTCACCGCGGCCGAAGGAGCGCCGGCGGATGATTTCGAACAGGCGGGCGCGGGAGGCTGATTTCGACACGGCGGTCCCTCGGGAGCATTTTTTGAAGGTGGCGGAATTTATCCGCGACGGTCGCGACATTCCAGAGGGGACAGGTCCAGTCAACAGGGATCGGCCGACGGTCGGCCATCCCGGTCCGCCAGTTGTGGGGGTACAGCCTTCCGGAGTAGTGGAGGGCCCAATCCTACTGGGGAAGGAAACCGGGCATGACCATCGAACTCCACACCTGGAACACGCCAAACGGCCGCAAGATCTCGGTCGCGCTGGAGGAAATGGGGCTGCCCTACAAGGTGGTCCCGGTGAACATCAGCAAGGGCGAGCAGATGGCGCCGGAGTTCCTCAAGCTCTCCCCGAACAACAAGATTCCCGCGATCGTCGACCCCGAGGGCCCGGACGGCAAGCCCGTCAGCATCTTCGAATCCGGCGCGATCCTGCTCTATCTCGGCGAAAAGACCGGCAAATTCCTGCCGAAATCGCTCTCGGAGCGCATTCCCGTCTACGAATGGCTGATGTGGCAGATGGGCGGCTTCGGCCCGATGCCCGGCCAGGTGCATCATTTCATCGCGCTCGAGAACGAGCAGGACCGCGCCTACGGCCTGAAGCGCTACATGGCCGAGACCCGCCGGCTCTACGGCGTGCTGGACCGCCGATTGGCGGAGCACGACTTCGTCGCCGGCGATCTCTCGGTTGCCGATTTCGCCATCCTCGGTTGGGCCTGGCGCCACCCTCGCCACAAGGTTGATCTGGCCGACTTCCCCAACGTCAAGCGCTGGTACGACGCCCTGATGGCGCGCCCGGCGGTGAAGCGGGGCATGGAGGCGAAGCTGGATTGAGGTTGGACGCTGTCGTCACCCGCCTTGTGCGCACTTGCGCACTGAGGCGGGTGACCAGTACTCCGTGACGCCAGTGATTGAGCCGAGAACCCGCGGGGTACTGGATGCCCCGCCTGCGCGGGGCATGACAGCGTCGCGCCTCACACCTTCCGCGCTTCCACCGCCATCCTGATCGCAAGCCCGGCCAGCACCGTGCCCATCAGCCAGCGCTGTACCAGCATCCAGCTCGGCCGGCTTGCCAGGAACAGCGCGATGGATCCGGCCGCGAGCGCGATCATGGCGTTGACGCTGACGCTGACGCTGATCGCGATCTGGATCGCGCCCAGCACCACCGACTGCGCCAGCACGCTGCCGGCGGTGGGATCGATGAACTGCGGCAGCAGCGCGAGATAAAGCATCGCGATCTTCGGATTGAGCAAATTGGTGACGAAACCCATGACGAACAGTTTGCGCGGGCTGTCGATCGCGAGCTGCTTCACCTGGAACGGCGAGCGGCCGCCCGGTTTCACCGCCTGCCACGCCAGCCAGAACAGATAACCCGCACCGGCAAAGCGGAGCGCGTCATAAGCGAAGGGAATGGCAAGCAGCAGCGCCGTGATTCCGAACGCCGCGCACAGCATGTAGAACACGAAGCCAAGCGCCACCCCGCCGAGCGAGACGATGCCGGCCGCCGGCCCCTGCGTGATCGAGCGCGAGATCAGATAGATCATGTTCGGCCCGGGCGTCAGCACGAGACCGAGAGAGACGAGGGCGAAGCCGAGCAGGGCGGAGGTGTGGGGCATGAGCGAGCCGGTGCGGGAGATGGTTCGGTTCTAATATGCGAGGGATCGCGTCGCCATTACGCAATTGCTCGGAGGACATTCGCGCACGCGTCCTGTCAGGACGCCTCGGCCTGCGCTGCCCTGATGAATGCTGCAAAATCTTCCATCGCTGCGCGCAGCGGCTCCGCCAATGCGGGATCGGCGACGATCCCGTTCTCGTCCCAGGGGCGGCCCAACAGGGGCAGCGTCACGCAGGCGTTCCTCGCGATCCGGGCCGACATCGTCTCGAGAGTGAGCGTCAGCGCGGCCAGCGCATGTGTCGCGCGCGGCGAGGTGTTGATCAAGGCCACGGGCTTGTCGGGAAATTCATGGCTCCCGACCAGCCAATCGAGTGCGTTCTTCAGCACGCCGGCGACACCGCGGGCATATTCGGGGCTGGAGATCAGGATGCCATCCACGCTTCCGACGAGGCCGCGCAATGCGCCGACCGGCGCAGGCACATCATCGCCATCAAGATCCGGATTGAAGAAGGGCAATTCCTCAATCCCCCGGAAGAGGACAATCTCGACATCGGCGGGTGCGACCCGCGCTGCCGCGCGCAGCACGGCTGTATTGCTCGAACCCGCGCGCAGGCTGCCCGAGACGGCGGCGATCTTCATCGGGCTTCTCCGGCCGTCAGTGCGCCTCGTCCCAATTATTCGCCGCACGCGCATCGACATGCAGCGGCACGGACAGCAGCACCGCCGGGAACGGCGCGTCCTGCATCACATGCTGCACGACCGGCAGCGTCGCCGCGACCTCGGCGTCCGGGACCTCGAAGATCAGTTCGTCGTGCACCTGGAGCAGCATCTGTGCCGAGAGTTTCTTCTCGGCGAGCGCGTCTTCCACCCGAATCATGGCGCGGCGAATGATGTCGGCGGCGGTGCCCTGCAGCCGTGCGTTGATCGCGGCGCGTTCGTTGAACGCGCGCACCGAAGCGTTCGAGGCCTTGATGTCGGGATAGTACATCTTCCGGCCGAACAGCGTGGTGACATAGCCGTGGCTGCGGCAGAAATCGCGCGTCTCGTCCATATAGGCGCGGATGCCGGGGAAACGCTCGAAGTACTTCTTGATGTAGGCGGAGGCCTCTTCGCGCGCGATGCCGAGCTGATTGGCGAGGCCGAACGCCGAGATGCCGTAGATGATGCCGAAATTGATTGCTTTCGCACGGCGGCGGATTTCGCTCGGCATGCCCGCGATCGGCACGCCGAACATTTCGGAGGCCGTCATGGCGTGAATGTCGAGGCCGTCCTTGAACGCCTGCTTGAGCACGGGGATGTCGGCGATCTCCGCCAGCAGCCGCAACTCGATCTGCGAATAGTCGGCGGAGACGAGCTTGTGGCCGGGGCTGGCGATGAAAGCGCGGCGGATCTTGCGGCCGTCCTCGGTGCGCACCGGAATGTTCTGCAGGTTAGGCTCGTTCGACGACAGCCGGCCCGTCGTGGTCGCAGCCAACGCGTAGGTCGTGTGCACGCGATGGGTCTGCGGATTGACGTAGGTTGGCAGCGCGTCGGTATAGGTCGATTTCAACTTCGAGACCTGGCGCCACTCCAGAATCTTCCGCGGGAGGTCGTGGCCCTGCTCGGCGAGTTCGTCGAGCACCTGAGCGGTCGTCGACCACGCGCCGGTCTTGGTCTTGGTGCCGCCGGATAGTCCCATCTTGCCGAACAGGATGTCGCCGATCTGCTTGGGGCTGCCGACATTGACCGGCTCGCCCGCGATCTCCTGGATCTCGGCTTCGACGCGCGCCGCGGTCTGGGCGAAGTCGCCGGACAGTCGCGACAGCACCTGGCGGTCGATCGAGATGCCACGCCGCTCCATGCGTGCGAGCACCGCCACCAGCGGCCGCTCCAGCGTCTCGTAGACCGTGGTCATGTGCTCGGCAACGAGACGCGGCTTGAGCACGCGCCACGTGCGCAGGGTCATGTCGGCGCCTTCGGCCGACAGCGGCGCGGCCTTGTCGATCGGCACCTGGTCGAAGGTGATCTTGCCCTTGCCGCTACCGAGCAGCTCGCTCTCCTTCAGCATGGCATGCCCGAACCAGCGTTCGGACAACGAGTCCAGCTCATGCGAGCCGCGGCCGGCGTCGAGCACGTAGGAGATCAATTTCGCATCGTCGGTGTTGCGCAAGGTGATACCGTGCTGCGCCAGCATCACGGCGGTGAATTTGACGTCGAAGCCGATCTTGAGAATGCCCGATGCTTCCAGCACCGGCCGCAGCGCTTCGATCGCATCGGCATGCTTGACCTGGTCCGGCGCGAGGCCGGCGTCGAACAGGCCGGCGCCACCGCCGGACTGCTTGTGCGCCAGCGGCAGATAGCAGGCCTCGTTCGGCGCCAGCGCCAGCGCGATGCCGCAGAAATCGGCCTGCATCGGATCGATGGAGTTCGCACGGACCTCGATCGCGACATGGCCCGCATCGTGAATGCGCGTTATGAAGGCGTTCAGCTCGGCGAGGGTCTTGATGGTTTGATATCTGCCGCGATCGACCGGAAGCTTGCGCAAAGCCTCCTCGCGCGCCGCCGCAAGCGAGATTGGCGCGCCCTTGGGGCTCGCGGCCTTGTCGCCCTTGTCGCCGCCTTTGGCCGTTGCGGGAGGGGTCGCGAAGAGATCGCCTGATGTCCCCGACGAAACCGTCCTGGCCGCGCCGTCGCCGCCGCGGGCCTCGCTGCTGTTCGCCACGTCGGCGTCGACATTGGCGGGATCGATCTGCGAATAGTCGGCGACGCGGCGTGTCAGCGTGGTGAATTCCATCGCCTTGAGGAAGGCGATCAGCTTCCGCGCGTCGGGCTCGTGAACGGCGAGATCGTCGAGCGGCACCTCCAGCTCGACCTTGTCGTCGAGCAGCACCAGCTGGCGCGAGATCCGCGCCTTCTCGGCATTCTCGATCAGAGCCTCGCGCCGCTTCGGCTGCTTGATCTCCGTGGCACGGAACAGCAGCTGCTCGAGGTCGCCATATTCGACGATCAGCTGCGCCGCGGTCTTGATGCCGATGCCAGGTACGCCGGGCACGTTGTCGGTGGAATCGCCGGCGAGCGCCTGCACCTCGACCACCTTCTCCGGCGGCACCCCGAACTTCTCGATCACCTCGGGGATGCCGATGCGGCGATCCTTCATGGTGTCGTACATCGTGATCTTGTCGTTGACGAGCTGCATCAAATCCTTGTCGGAGGACACGATGGTCGTGGTGGCGCCGCGGTCGCTGGCCTGCCGGGCATAGGTCGCGATCAGATCGTCGGCCTCGAAGCCGCCTTGCTCCAGGCAAGGCAAATCGAAGGCGCGCACGGCCTCGCGGATCAGCGCGAATTGCGGAATCAGATCGTCAGGCGCCGGCGGCCGGTGCGCCTTGTACTCGGGATAGATCTTGTTGCGGAACGTGACTTCGGACTTGTCGAACACGATCGCCAGATGCGTCGGCCGGTTGTCGGCGGGCATGTCGCGGAGCAGCTTCCACAGCATGTTGCAGAAGCCGAGCACGGCGTTGACCTGCAAGCCGTCGGACTTGCGGTTCAGCGGCGGCAGCGCGTGATAGGCGCGGAAGATGTAGCCGGAACCGTCGACCAGGAAGATGTGGTCGCCCTTGCCGGCTGCTCTAGCTGCGACCGGTTTGGCAGCAGCTGTCGCAGCAGCGGGCTTGGAATCGGCTTTGGCGGCGGTCTTCGGGGCGGTTTTGGGCATGGCCGCAATGTATGAATTTTTGCGGACTTTGACAGCCTTGGGAGGGGGATTTTTGGTTTGCGGATGCTTCTATCCCCACTGTCGTTCCCCGCATCCCCGCTGTCATTCCCCGCGAAAGCGGGGAATCCAGTACGCTGCGGCTTCTCGGCTCAATCAGCGACGTCTCGGCGTACTGGGTCGCCCGGTCAAGCCGGGCGACGACAGCGAGCTACTCTGCCGCCTGCAACGCCGGCCCCGCCTTCTTCGGCGAGATCCAGAATGCATCCGGTCGCTCGAACAGGAAATCGGCGCCGAGACGCAAGGCTAGCTGCCAGATCGCCAGCGATCCGACCACGCCGACAATGGTGACGATCAGCGACACCGTGCCGATGTCGGGGATGATACCGGTGCGCAGCAGCAGCGTCCGCGTCGCGGCCATCGGCAGGAAGAACGCGAGATAGATCACGATCGAATGCTCGCCGCAGAAGCGGAAAAAGTTCAACCACTGGGGGCGCGCGAGCAGCGTGCCCATGGTGATGATGGCGCAGGCGCCGGCGAAGCCGAGCACGAGCGAGACGATCTTCCATTCGCTGGCACCGGTCTCGACGAGGCCGGCATTGACCAGCGCCCAGATCGCGAGCGCGGCCAATGCCAGCGGCGGCTGGCTGCGTGCGCGATCCGACAGCGCGAACACGTAAGGTGCGAACAGATAGCCCGAGTAGAAATAGACGAAGCGCGAGCAAAACTCGTCGATCGCGGTCCAGCCGGTTGTGATTCGCGCCGTCTCCAGCGCGGCTGCGATCAGCCAGATCGCCAGCGGCGGGAAGCGCCGTGTCAGTTTTGTGACGACGAAGAAGATCGGCAGCAGATAGATGAACCAGAGCGTGCCGAACGGCTCGATGAAGGATTCCAGATACAGCAAGCCAACGTCGCGCCAGCCCGTCTGCGCCGCGAAGGCCGGCGCCTTGAAGCCGAACTGGATTGTCACCCAGACGACATAGAAATAGGCGAAATGCACCACCTTGCGGTCGAGATAGGTTCGCCAGTCGCGATCGATCACCAACGGCAGGAACAGGCCCGAAATCAGGAAGAAATCCGGCATCCGGAACGGCTTTGCGAAGGCCACCAGCACATGCATGAAACCGGTCTCGCCGGCGGCGAGCTCGACCCCCAGCACAGAATGCATCATCACGACCATGACGATGCAGATGCCCTTGGCGTAGTCGATCCAGTCAACACGCGCGGCGGCCGGGGTGTTGACGCCCCCGCTTGCGGCGATTGTGCCGATTGCTGCCATGGTGTCCCTTTTCGAGGCGTGCTCCGCCCGGTTCTGTGCGGGCGTGAAGCAGTGTGGGGCCTTGCGGTTTACGATTTCTTTACCGGTACAATTCGCATGCCGGTTTTTGCGTGCCGCCTGTTCCCTCAGGCCGGGAAAGTGCTAAACCGCCCCGCATTGGGGTTTCGTTAACCAAGCCAAACAGGGTTTTTCATGCGCATCGCGATGATCGGAACGGGCTATGTGGGACTGGTGTCCGGAGCCTGCTTTGCGGATTTCGGTCACGACGTCACCTGCGTCGACAAGGACGAGAAGAAGATCGCGGCGCTTCATCGCGGCGAGATTCCGATCTACGAGCCCGGCCTCGATGAACTGGTCGCGACCAACGTCAAGGCCAAGCGTCTGGACTTCACCACCGACCTGTCGAAGCCGGTGGCGGATGCCGACGCCGTGTTCATCGCGGTCGGTACGCCCTCCCGCCGCGGTGATGGTCACGCCGATCTGTCCTATGTCTACGCCGCCGCGAAAGAGATCGCGCAGTCGCTGTCCGGATTCACCGTGGTGGTGACGAAGTCGACCGTGCCGGTCGGCACCGGCGACGAGGTCGAGCGCATCATCCGCGAGACCAATCCCGAGGCCGACGTCGTCGTCGCCTCCAATCCCGAATTCCTGCGCGAGGGCGCGGCGATCCGCGACTTCAAGTTTCCCGATCGCGTCGTGGTCGGCACCTCCGACGAGCGCGGCCGCAAGGTGATGGGCGACATCTATCGCCCGCTGTCACTGAACCAGGCGCCGCTGATGTTCACGGAACGCCGCACCGCCGAGATGATCAAATACGCCGCGAACGCGTTCCTCGCGACCAAGATCACCTTCATCAACGAGATCGCGGACCTCTCCGAGAAAGTCGGTGCCAACGTCCAGGAGGTCGCGCGCGGCATTGGCCTGGACAACCGCATCGGCACCAAGTTCCTGCATGCCGGTCCCGGCTTCGGCGGCTCGTGCTTCCCGAAGGACACCAAGGCGCTGATCAAGATCGCGCAGGACTACGACGTCTCCTTGCGCATCGTCGAATCCGTGCTGGCGGTCAACGAGAACCGCAAGCGCGCGATGGCGCGAAAAGTGAGCCAAGCGCTCGGCGGTAGCTTGCGCGGCAAGACCGTCGCGGTGCTCGGCCTCACCTTCAAGCCCGACACCGACGACATGCGCGACGCCCCGTCGATCCCGCTCGTCACCGGCCTGATCGATATGGGCGCGAAGGTGCGGGCGTTCGACCCGGTCGGCATGGAGCAGGCCAAGGGTGAACTCCCCAGCATCACCTATTGCGAGGATGCCTATTCCTGCGCCGAAGGCGCCGATGCGCTCGTCATCGTCACGGAATGGACGCAGTTCCGCGGCCTCGATCTCGACCGGCTGAAAGCGACCATGGTGCAGCCCGTCGTCGTCGACCTCCGCAATGTCTTCCGCCCGGAAGACATGCGTGCCGCCGGCTTCACCTACGAGAGCATCGGCCGTCCGTCCGCGCAGGGCTGATCGCTACATATGATTGTCATACCCCGCGAAGGCGGGGTATCCAGTAATCCCGATCATCGTGATGATTGGGACCTCAGTTTACTGGATCACCCGCCCCGGTGCGCAATCGCGCGCAAAGGCGGGTGATGACGGGACCCAAATCCTTGCCCCGCAGCTTCGACACGCCCCTCCCGATCGATGCCGTGCTCGACGACCTCTCGCGCAGGCTGGAGGCGCACAATGCCGCTGTGCTTGTAGCTCCTCCGGGCGCGGGCAAGACCACGCGTGTGCCGCTGGCGCTGCTCGATGCGCCCTGGGCCAAGGGGAAGAAGATCATCGTGCTGGAGCCGCGCCGCATCGCTGCGCGCGCCAGCGCCGATCGCATGGCCAAGTCGCTTCATGAACGCGCCGGTGAAACCGTCGGTTACCGCGTCCGCTTCGGCTCGAAAATCTCGCGTGCGACCCGCATCGAGGTCGTGACCGAGGGCATCTTCACCCGCCAGATTCTCGACGATCCCGAGCTTTCCGGCATTGCTGCAATCCTGTTCGACGAATTCCACGAGCGCTCGCTCGATGCCGATATGGGCCTTGCGCTGGCTCGCGATGCGCAAACCGGCCTGCGCGAGGATCTCCGCATCCTGGTGATGTCGGCGACGCTCGACGGCGCGCGCGTTGCAAAGTTGCTGGGCGACGCGCCTGTCGTCGAGAGCGAAGGCCGCGCCTTTCCGGTCGAGACGCGCTATCTCGGCCGCAAAGCCGATGCGCCGATCGAGCGGCAGATGGCGGATGCGATCGCGTCCGCGCTACGGGCTGACAGTGGCTCGGTGCTGGCGTTCCTGCCGGGCGCCGCCGAAATCCGCCACACCCAGAATTTTCTGGCCGAGCGCGTGCAGGATGCCAGCATCGAGATCGTGCCGCTGTTCGGCGCGCTCGACGCCGCTGTGCAGGACCGCGCCATCTCACCCGCGCCCAAGGGCACGCGCAAGGTGGTGCTGGCGACCTCGATCGCGGAGACGTCACTCACCATCGAAGGCGTCCGCATCGTGGTCGATTCCGGTCTCGCCCGCGTGCCGCGCTACGAGCCCGACATCGGCCTGACCCGGCTCGAGACCGTGCGCGTCTCGCGCGCGGCGGCGGATCAGCGCCGCGGCCGCGCCGGCCGCACCGAGCCGGGCATCTGCTACAGGCTTTGGGACGAGCCGCAGACCGCCGCGCTCGCGCCGTACACCCAGCCCGAGATTTTGAGCGCCGACCTGTCCTCGCTGGTGCTCGATCTCGCGCAATGGGGAGTCGCCGATCCCGCCGCGCTGTCGTTTCTCGATCCGCCGCCGCAGCCGGCCTGGAAGGAGGCGAAAAGCCTGCTCTCGGAGCTCAACGCGCTCGACGGCGATGGCCGCATCACCGCGGAAGGCAAGAGCCTGCGCGCGCTGGCGCTGCCGCCGCGGCTCGCGCGCATGATCGTGGATTCACATCGTGAAGGCGCGGGCGAGGCCGCCGCCGAGATCGCCGCCATTCTCACCGAACGCGGCCTGGGCGGCGACAGCGCCGATCTCGAGCATCGGCGCGACCAGTTCCGCCGCGACCGTTCGCCGCGGGCCGCCAGCGCACGCGACCTGGCGCGGCGCTGGGCCTCGCAGGTCGCGGCGTCGGAAAAGGCAGGGTCGCACGAGGATCTCTCCACCGGCCTGATGCTCGCCTACGCCTTCCCGGATCGCGTCGCGCGCAACCGCGGCAACGGCAGCTTCGTGCTTGCCAACGGCCGCGGTGCCGCCGTCGAGCAGACCTCGTCGCTCGCCCGCGCGCCCTATATCGCGATCGGCGAAATGACGGGAACGGCGGCGAGCGGCCGCATATTGCTGGCCGCGCAAATCACGCAGGACGAGATCGAGCGGCACTTTGCCGAGCATATCGAAGCCGTCGACGACATTTCCTTCGATCGCGGCGCGATGGCGCTGCGCGCGCGGCGCAAGCGGGTGCTGCATGCAATCACGCTGTCCGAGGCGACGCTTGCGGTGTCGCCCTCGGAGGAGACCGCGCGGATCTTTGCCGACGGGCTGATCGCGGCGGGCCTCGATCGGTTGCCCTGGTCGAAGGCTGCAAAACAATGGCGCGACCGCGTCATGTTCCTGCGCAAGGCCGAGGGTGACAGCTGGCCCGATTTGTCGGACGCCGGGCTGATCGCGCGACGTGATGACTGGCTGGTGCCGGCGCTCTACGACAAGATCGCGCTCAAGGACATCTCGGCCGGCGATCTTTCCGATGCGCTGATGGCGCTGTTGCCCTGGGACATGCGCGCGCGGCTCGACCGTGAGGCGCCGACGCATTTCGAGGCGCCGACCGGCACCGTGCTTGCGATCGACTACGAGGCTGAGCAGGGGCCGACCATCGCGGTGCGGCTGCAGGAATTGTTCGGTCTCAACACCCATCCGTCGATTGCCGCCGGAAAGGTGCCGCTGGTGCTGGAATTGCTGTCGCCGGCGCAGCGGCCGGTGCAGGTGACGCGCGATCTCCCCGGTTTCTGGCGCGGCAGCTATGCCGGCGTGCGCTCCGACCTGCGCGGCCGCTACCCGCGCCATCCCTGGCCGGAGGATCCGGCAAGTGCGCTGCCGACCCGGCGGGTGAAGCCGCGCGGGACGTGAGAAGCCACGAACGCGCATTAACCGTTCGCTCATCCTTTTCGTCAAAATGACACCGGCCCGGCCGCGGCGTCGCTCGCGGACCGGCTTGGCACGTGGTGAAGTCGAGCTTTCGGCTCGGAAGTGGTGTGATGCGTAACATTATGATCATCGCGGCCATCATGATCGGCCTCGGCACGTTCATGGCGCAGATGGCGGACAGGATCAGTTCTGCCTCCGCGACGTCAGCACCGCGTGCAGCGGTCGCCGTTGCGGCCACGGCGCCGGCCGGAGGCCGCAGCCTCAATATCCCCCGCGACGGGCGCGGCCATTTTCAGACCGAAGGCCGTATCGACGGCCAGCGCATCGGCTTCATGATCGACACCGGCGCCTCCGTGGTGGCGCTGAACGAGACCTCCGCCGCCCGCTTCGGCCTGCGGCCTTCGCGCGGCGAGTACAACGCCACCGTCTCCACCGCCAACGGCACCATCAAGGCCGCCCGCACCCGTATCGCCATGCTGGAGGTCGGCGGTCTCATCGTGCGCGACGTCGACGCCATGGTGCTGCCCGACGAGGCGCTGTCCGAGAACCTGCTCGGCCTCTCCTTCCTGTCCCGCCTCAAGCGTTTTGAGTACGCCAACGGCCAGATGGTGCTGGAGCAGTAAGGGGTCTCCAGAGGCTCCTGCGACCGTATATTTCAAAAAACGTCTCTGTTTTGACTGCTCCCGCGGTCAGATTTCCCCCGTTACCAAACTGCCGCAATTATCATCCATAAGGCGCCAATCCCGCCTTCCGCTGCGGCCCGGCATTCGCTAAGGCTGCACCAATTCCCGCCATTTTCACGAGACCGTCTCAATGTTTCCCAAGCCGAAATCCGTATTGTTGCCCAACACCTACGCCTTCGAATCCGAGCCGATGGTGAAGGCCACGGGTTTCCGCGAATACGACGCGCGCTGGTTGTTCCAGAAGGAAATCAACCTGATGGGGATCCAGGCGCTCGGCATGGGGCTGGGTGCGCTGATCGCGGAGCTCGGCGTCAACCAGGAGATCGTCACCGGCCATGATTTCCGCGGCTATTCGGCCTCGATCAAATACGCGCTGATCTCCGGCCTGATGGCGGCCGGCTGCAAGGTACACGACATCGGGCTCGCGGTAACGCCGATGGCCTATTTCGCGCAGTTCGATCTCGACGTGCCCTGCTGCGCCATGGTCACCGCTTCGCACAACGACAATGGCTGGACCGGCGTGAAGATGGGTGCCAACCGCCCACTGACCTTCGGCCCCGACGAGATGACGCGGCTGAAGGAGATCGTGCTCAACGCCGATTTCAAGAACAAGGCCGGCGGCTCCTACCAGTTCCACGAAAACTATCCGGCGCGTTACATCGCCGATCTCACCAGCCGTCCGAAGCTGACGCGCAAGCTCAAGGTCGTCGCGGCCTGTGGCAACGGCACCGCCGGCGCATTCGCGCCGCAGGTGCTTGAAGCGATCGGCTGCGAGGTGATCCCGCTCGACACCGAGCTCGACTACACCTTCCCGAAATACAACCCCAATCCCGAAGACATGGAGATGCTGCACGCGATCCGCGACGCGGTGCTGCAGCACAAGGCCGATGTCGGCCTCGGCTTCGACGGTGACGGCGACCGCTGCGGCGTCGTCGACAACACCGGCGAGGAAATCTTCGCCGACAAGGTCGGCGTGATGCTGGCGCGCGACATGTCGGCGATCCACAAGGACGCGCAGTTCATCGTCGACGTGAAGTCGACCGGCCTGTTCATCACCGATCCGGTGTTGCAGAAGCAGGGCGCCAAGACCACCTATTGGAAGACCGGCCATTCCTACATGAAGCGCCGCACTCACGAGACCGGCGCGCTCGCCGGCTTCGAGAAGTCCGGCCATTTCTTCTTCAACAAGCCGTATGGACGCGGCTATGACGACGGCCTCGTCTCGGCGCTCGCGATCTGCGACATGCTCGACCGTGCGCCCGGCAAGTCGATGGCCGATCTGAAGAACGCGCTGCCGAAGACCTGGTCGTCGCCGACGATGTCGCCGCATTGCGCCGACGAGGTCAAATACGGCGTCATCGATCAGGTCGTGAAGCATTTCGAGGATCTACAGGCGAAGGGTGCGAAGATCGGCGGCCAGGCGATCCGCGATCTCGTCACCGTCAACGGCGTGCGGGTCACGGTTGAGGACGGCAGCTGGGGCCTGGTGCGCGCCTCCTCGAACAAGCCCGAGCTCGTCGTCGTGGTCGAGAGCCCGGTCTCCGAGCAGCGCATGCACGACATGTTCGAGATGGTGAACAGCGTGCTGCGCACCCATCCCGAAGTCGGCGAGTACAATCAGAAGATCTGAGCGGGGTCCGGAGCGCTCGCGCTTGCCGTATCCACTGCTGTCATCACCCGCCTTGTGCGCAATTGCGCACTGGAGCGGGTGATCCAGTACGCCGCAGCCTATCGATTCTAAAACTAGCGTCACGGAGTACTGGATCGCCCGGTCAAGCCGGGCGATGACCGCGTTCGTGTCGCGTCTCACGCCGTCCGCAGCGACCCCAGGAATTCATCCACCTCGGCCTTGAGACGCTCGGACTGCGACGACAGTCCGGCGGCCGCATGGTGCATCTTCGAGGCGGCGGCGCCGGCCTGTTCGGACGCCTTGCTGACGCCGACGATGTTGTCGTTCACTTCGCGCGTGCCGGTGGCGGCCTGTTGCAGGCTGCCGGCGATCTCGCGCGTCGCCAGCCCCTGCTGATCGACCGCTGTCGATATCTGGCCGGAAATCTCGTCGATCTCGGCGATCGTCGCGCCGATCGCCTGGATCGCGTTGACGGCATCGCTGGTCGCGCCCTGGATGCTCTGGATCTGCGCCGAGATCTCCTCGGTGGCTTTTGCGGTCTGGTTCGCCAGCGCCTTGACCTCGCTCGCGACCACCGCAAATCCTCGACCATGTTCGCCGGCGCGGGCGGCCTCGATGGTGGCGTTCAGTGCGAGCAAATTGGTCTGGCTCGCGATGTTCTGGATCAGGGTGACGACCTCGCCGATCTTCTGCGTGCCGATGGCGAGGCCCTCGACCACCTCATTGGTGCGGCGGGCCTCGCCCGCGGCCTTGGCCGCGATTTCGGCGGAGCGGGCGACCTGCTGGGTGATGCTGCCGACCGACGCGGTGAGCTCCTCGGTTGCGGCAGCGACCGTCTCGACATTGCTCGAGGCGTGGTTCGACGCCGAGGCCGCTGCGGCGGTCTGCCGCGCGGTCTCGGTGCTGTTATTGCTCATCGCGGATGACAGCTGCTGCACTTCGCTGGCGGCAACCGCCACCGCCTGCACGATGCCGCCGATGCTGCGCTCGAAATTGCTGGCCAGACGCTGTTTGGAGGCCTCGCGCTCGTCCTTTGCGCGCTGCTCGACCTCGCTACGCTCGTTGTTCGCGCGCGCTTCCGCCGCCATCGCGGCCTGTGCCTCGGCCGTCTTCATGGCCGTGGTCTCGAACAGTTCCTGGAGCTTGTGGGACAGCGCGATCAGCACGCCGGCTTCGATCAGCAGAATGACCGCATGCAGCACGACGCGGCCGAAATCGGAGCCGCCGGGATAGATCGCCGCGGGCAGCAGGAAGTTCAGTGCGATGTGATGCAGCGCCACAGCAACCGTCGCCGCGGCGATTGCACGGTAATCGCAATAGGCGACGATGCACGCCAGCGCCGCGAAGAAGTACATGTGCATGTCGATCTGCCAGGGGTTTCCCTCGAGCTGGTAGGTGAACATCGACACGCCGCTCATCAGTGCGACGGAGAACACGAGGCGCGTGGAAAGGCCGTTGCCGGACAGGCGCCAGGACAGGGTCGCGGCGAGCGCGAAGATGGCCATGAACATCGCGGGGATGAGCCAGGGCTTGCCGAGCGCCAGCCCGATCGTCACGCTGATCGGCACGTGCAGCCAAAGCGCCGCGACGAGGATCTTGCTGGTGGTCTGTCGCAGCGATTCCAGTCCGTCGTTCTCGACAATCATGTCGTCATCCCCAGAGCTATCTACCAAAGCATGCCGAAACCGCTTGCGCGTCCATCACGAACCAGGCGCCCGCCTCGTGCAGGCGAGCCAGTCCGTCATGGTCATCCGGGCGGACGACGAGGAGAGTGGGAAGGGCGGTTGCCCCAACGATCGCGGCTTGTGCCGATCCCGCAGCCTGAAAAACCTGCTGCGTGCTCCACCACGGCGGAAACGCAACTGCGACAATTGTCGCGCCCGGACGAACCTGTAAGGTGAGGGTTGCAAGTGCGATCCAGCCTGCGAGCAGCAACGCTGCCGCATTCGCCCAGGCAGGCCACCGCCGGGACGGAATCGCCATTTTCCCCTCCATGACCGAAATCTAGGCGATCGGACCTAATTCCCGGTAAATATCCGGTTAGGGGCGGGCTCGTAGGACTACTGTCCGCGTGCCGCCGCGCGGCGGTCAGCGGGGGATCTCGCCGCCCGTCGGCCCGAACAGCACGCGTAGCTTCGCGCTGGTGCCGCGCGCTCTCCAGGCATCGCCAAGCATGGCGATCCATTCGCCCAGCGCTATCCGGATCGGATTGAAGGACGGCGTGCCGCCGACGAGGCCGAAACGAAGCGGCTGGTCTCCGGGACGCTCCGCAAAGGTCCCGAACAGGCGATCGAACACGATCAGGATGCCGCCATAGTTCCGGTCGAGGCACTGCGGGTTGCAGGCATGGTGGACGCGATGATGGCCGGGCGTGTTGATCGATCTGGTCACGGATGAGCGCGCGCGGAACGCGGTCGTGCTCGGCGACCGGCTGGCGCTGCGGCGCATCCTCGCCAACGCGCTCGCCTATGGCCATGCCGCGCATGTCAGGACGGCGTTGAAGGACGGCGCGGTCGTCGTGTCGATCGACGACGAAGGGCCGGGCATTCCCGACGATCAGCGCCAGGCCGTGCTGGAGCCGTTCCTTCGGCTGGAGAAGTCCCGCAACCGTGCAACCGGCGGCGCAGGCCTCGGCCTCGCCGTGGTGCGCAGCCTGATCGAGGCCCATGGCGGAACGATCGGGATTGCCCCGGCCTCCGCCGGAGGGACGCGGGTCAATGTCGCGCTGCCGGTGTTTCAGCCGGCGTGAGACTCAGGCCGTAACCACCGCCGGGATCGGCAGCGTGGTCACGGACTTGATCTTCTCCATCGCAAAGCGCGAGGTGACGTTCTTCAGCGGAACGGCGCTGATCAGCTTCTTGTAGAAGATGTCATAGGCCTGCATGTCCGCGACCACGACGCGCAGCATGTAGTCGACGTCGCCGGCCATGCGGTAGAATTCCATCACTTCCGGCATCGCGCTGACGGCCTCGGCGAACTTCTTCAGCCAGGCGTCCGAATGGTCGGCGCTCTCCACCGACACGAACACGGAGATGCCGAGGCCGATCTTGTTCTGATCGACCAGCGCCACCCGCTTGATGATCACGCCGTCGGCCTCGAGCCGCTGGATGCGCTTCCAGCAAGGGGTCGATGACAGCCCGACGCGGTCGCCGATCTCGGCGACGGACAGGGAGGCATCGTCCTGGAGAACCATCAAAATCTTGCGGTCGATGGCGTCGAGGCGACGGCTGGTCCCGGGAACCTGGAGGGCCACATCAGTCATTGGAAGAACTTTGTTCCATTATGGAGGTCGCTTTACCTCATATATAGAAAAATCTTCTACCGCAAGCCTATAATCTTGGCGGCGCGTTTAGGGTTAGCTCTCGGTAACCGCGTAAAAACTCTTCAATTTCAAGACGCTGCGGGGCGGCGAGCCCGCCGCCATGGCGGGTGCATTTCAGTGCTGCGGCCGCCGCGGCGAATCGCAGCGCTTCCCGGACATCGCCACCTTCGGAGAGGTGCAGCGTGAACGCGCCGTGGAAGACGTCGCCGGCGCCGAGTGTGTCGATGGCTTCGACCGGAAAGGCCGGGGTCTCGTCCAGCTCGCCGGTTTCGTTCAGCCAGATGGTGCCGCGCGGACCGCGCGTGGCGGCCAGGAAGGCTGGCGTCAGCCTCGACAGATGGCGCAATGCCTCGCCGTCGTCGGCCACGCCGGTCGTCTCCTGCAGCTGCGCGCTAGCGAACAGCAGGTGCGAAGCGGTGGTGAGCAGGCCATCGGTCAGCGCCAAGGCGCGGTCGACGCCGACGACGACGGCAATGCCGCGGCGGCGTGCTTCGACACAGACCTCGGTACAGAACGCGGCGCAGCGGCTCTCGACCAGAACCGCCTGGCAATCGGCCAGCAACTCGCCGGCATCGGGCAGCTTCACGTTCCAGAGGCCGGGATCGCGATAGATCGTGAGTGTCCGTTCTCCGGAGGGCTCGATCATGATCGCAGAGACCGGCGTCGCGAGATCCGCCATGCGCACGATGTGCGTGGTCTCGATGCCCTCCTGCGCCATCCGTTCGAGAATGAAGCCGCTCGATGTTTCCCGCGCGTCGCCCATCGGTCCGGCGAAAGAGACGCGGCCGCCGAGCCGGGCGATCGCTATTGCCGCATTGAGTGCGTTGCCGCCGCAAATCTCGGCGAAATGGCTGGCGTTGGCCTTGCTGCCGCGTTCGGGCACGGTCTCGACCCGAAAGGTGAGATCGCGCACGGGAATGCCGACGCAGAGGATGCGCGGTGCCATCCCGGCCACCGGCGTCTCAGCTCAAGCGCCGCTCTTGTCGTGCACCCAGCGGCCGAGCAGATGATGGGCGATCGCGAAGGGATGCGGGCCGGCGAGCCCGTCCGGATGCGTCCGCGTCAGCATCAGGGCCGCCTCCTCGCGCGTGAACCATCGCGCGTCCTCCAGCTCGGAATGGTCGACGACGATGTCTTCGTTCAGCGCCCGCGCGCTGCAGCCGATCATCAGCGACGACGGGTAGGGCCACGGCTGGGTCATGTAATACTGCACGTCGGTGCAGCTGATGCCGGACTCTTCCAGGATCTCGCGGCGCACCGCGTCCTCGATGGTCTCGGCGGCCTCGACGAAGCCGGCGAGGCAGGAATACATGCCCGCCGGAAACTGCTTCTGGCGGCCGAGCAGGCACTTCTCGCCGGAAGCGACATGCATGATCACCACGGGATCGGTGCGGGGAAAATGCTCGGCCTTGCAAGTCGGGCATTCGCGCTTCCAGCCGCCTTCCTTCATCGCGCTGCGTGTGCCGCAATTGGCGCAATAGCCGTGGCGCTGATGCCAGCTCACCATCGACTTCGCCATCGCGACCGCCGAAAGCTCCTGTGGCGGGATCGCACCCTGCATCGCCATGCCGCGCAGCTCGGTGACGGTGTAGTCCTCGCGCCCGACCAGTTTCTCGGCCGCGGCCTGCGACAGACCCATGCCGAACATCGCGGCGCCGTCGCGCAAGCCTAAGAAGATCGTGCCGGGATTGGCGCCGCATTTCAGCGCCTCGTCGAGTCCCAGCAGCGCGCGCACCTGTTCGCCTTCGCGCTTCACCAGCAGAGAGTCGCGGTAGACGACATAGGCGCGCGACGACGGCTTCTGCTCCATCGCGAACAGCTTCTCGTCGTCGCGGCGCAGATGCGCGGCGCGATCGAGGATGTTGGTGACGAAGGCCGGCTGTCCCAGCGGAAACGAGTCGAATGCTGACATTATCGTTCTTTCAACCCAACCAGATTTTCTTGCGAAGCGCGCTGATGAAATTCTGCACTTCGGTGGCATCATGCGCCAAAGGCTGCATCACGCCCCAGACCGGTCGCGGCCAGGCGGCGTCACCGGTGCGGCGCGCGATGATGTGAACGTGAAGCTGCGGCACGAGGTTGCCGAGCGCCGCGATGTTCAGCTTGTCGCATTGGGTGATCTCCTTCAACGCGCGCGAGACGCGGGAAATCTCCGTCATCAGCTGCGCCTGCTGGACCTCGTCGAGATCGATGATCTCGACCGCATCGGCGCGCCGCGGCACCAGTAGCAGCCAGGGATAATGCGCGTCCTTGATGACCAGCACCTTCGACAGCGGCAAATCGCCGATGTCGATGGTGTCCTCTTTCAGGCGGGAGTGCAGCGACCAGGCGGGTTCGGACATATGTGTTTCCGGATGGCCCGATGGGGTCGGGCTTGTTTGGTCCGACCATACGATACGGAGTCTGATTGGGGAAGGTTGGCAGCTGCATACGCGGTCGTCGTCCCGGACAAGCGCAGCGAAGCGGAGCGCAGATCCGGGATCCATAGCCCCAGGGAGAGGTTATTGCGCGAGCTGGTAACTCCGAAACTTCGCCAAACTCGATCCTGTGGTTATGGGTCCCGGGTTCGCGCTTTGCGCGCCCCGGGACGACGACCGAGTTGGTGGCAGTGCGGGCGGCTGCCTTACGCCTCCGCCAGCACCCGCGCATTGGCGCGGATCGAGGCTTCGCTGACACGGATGCCGAGGCCGGGCCCGTCCGGCACCACGACATGACCGCCGCGGTTGGCGATTCTCTCTTCCAGTACGTCCTCGGTCAGCACGTGATGCGGCATGTAGAACTCGCAGCCGAGTGAGATGCCCGGCGTGGCCGCGATCAGCTGCGTGCCTGCGGCCAGCCCAATGCCACCCTCCCACAGCGTGCCGCCATAGCCGGGCAGGCCGGCAATGTCGGCGATCGCCATGATCGCCTGGGCCTCGAACAGGCCGCCGGCCTTCATCAGCTTGATCGAGACGGCATCGGCCGCCTCGCGGCGCACCACCTCCATCATGTCGCGGCGATCGAAGCAGCTTTCGTCGGCGAGCACGGGCGTTTCCAGCGCCGCGGTGAGCTGCGCCATCACGTCGAGATATTTGCGCGGCACCGGCTGCTCGATGAAAGTCGGCGCGAACTGCTCGACGTCGCGCAGGATCTTGATGGCACCGAACGGCGCCAAGGCCTGGTTGTAGTCGACACGCAGATCGACCTTGTCGCCGAACTCGTTGCGGATCGCCTCGAGATGGTCGAGGTCCTCGCGATGCGGCTTCACGCCGGTCTTGACCTTGTAGATCAAATTGCCGTCCGGAACCATTTTCCGCATGCGCTCGAAATCGGCCGCGAAATCGGGATCGGCGATCGAGAAGGAGAGGGGAATGGTGTCGCGCACCCGGCCGCCGAGCAGGTCGGCTACCGATAGTCCCGACGATTTTCCGACGATGTCGAGCAGCGCCATCTCGATCGCGACTTTCGCCTCGGCATGCCCGACCAGCGCGCGGTCGAGCTCGGCCATCAGCGCGCGGATGCGGCGTACCGGCTTGCCGAGCACGATTGGCCTTAAATAAATGTCGAGCGCGGAGAACGCCGCTTCCGGCGTTCCCGTGAACACCTCCCACGGTGCGGCCTCGCCCCAGCCGACCACGCCGTCGCTCGCGGTGAGCTCGAGCAGGACACGTTTCACCGTGCCCTTGACGTTGCCGACGCCCTGCAGGCGGGCCATCTTGATCGGGCTTTCGATAAGGAACAGCCTGAGACGTTCAACGGTCGCTTCGGTCATGTCAGGCCTCCATTGACGTGCCAGACCTGGCCGGTGACGTAGGATGCTTTGGGCGATGCGAGGAAGGCGATGATCTCGGCCACCTCGTCCGGCCGCCCGCGGCGGCCCATCGGGATCAGCGCCTCGGTCGCGGCGATCTGCTCGGGTGATAGCCGGCTTTCGCTCGGCTTGTCCTTGACGATGAGGCCCGGCGCAACCGCGTTGACGGTGATGCCGTCCTTGGCAAGCTCGACCGCGGTGAGGCGCACCAAAGCTTCGAGCGCAGAGCGGCTCGCGGCGGTCGCGGCAAAGGGCGCGAATTCGGGCCGGATAGCGTGCGCGACGAACGACGACACCGCAACGATCCGCGCGTCGCTTCCGGCGCGCAGCAGCGGCATTGCGGCATCGACGAGCCGCGTGAAGGCCAGCGCGGACTCGTCCATCGCCTGGCGGAACTGATCTGCCGGCGTGCCGATCGCGCTGCCGCGGCGGGCATGGCCGCCGACCAGAATCAATCCATCGAGCCGGCCGAAGGCGCGTTGTGTTGCCGCGATGGCATCGGTGACCGCGGTCTCCTCGGCGAGATCGCCGAGGCATTTGGCGATGACGGCGCCCTTCGCCTCGGCGTCGGCCGCAGTGGCGTCGAGGCCGGCCGCGTTCGAGCGGGTGTGCAGCAGCAGCGCGGTGCCGGGCGCGGCGAGCAGCTTTGCGGTGGCGCGGCCGATGCCGCTGGCGGCACCGGTCACGAGATAGGCACGGTTGATATCAGGCATCAATTTGCTGCGTTGGCCGGCGGCAAGGCGCCGGTGCGGTGGAAATGGCTGAGGAAGGCGCGCGTGGCGGCTGCCTGCGGATTGTCGATCACCTGCCGCGCCGGGCCTTCCTCGACGACGATGCCGTCGCGCATGAAGATGAGGCGGTCGGCAACCTCGCGGGCAAAGGCGATCTCATGAGTCACGATCACCATCGTCATGCCCTCGGAGGCCAGTTGCTGGATCACGGCAAGCACCTCGCCGACGAGTTCGGGATCGAGTGCCGAGGTCGCCTCGTCGAACAGCATGACGTCGGGCTCCATCGCCAGCGCGCGTGCGATCGCGACGCGCTGCTTCTGGCCGCCGGACAACGTCGCCGGATATTGGTCGGCCTTCTCGGCGAGGCCGACCTTGGCGAGCTGCGCCCGCGCCAGCTTCTCTGCGTCCGCCTTGGCCATGCGGCGTACCGTGACCGGTCCCTCCATCACGTTCTGGAGTGTCGTCATGTGCGGGAACAGATTGAAATGCTGGAACACCATGCCGGTGGTGGCGCGGAATTTGGGCAGCGTCCTCACGTTCGGCAGCGTCGAACCGTCGCCGAACGCAAAGCGCGTGTCGCCGACGCGGACGCTGCCGCCGTCCGGCACGACCAGCAGATTGATGCAGCGGAGCAGCGTCGATTTGCCCGAGCCTGACGGCCCGATCAGCGCGACCACGCCGCCCTTGGCGACGTCGAGACTGATGTTCTTCAGGACTTCGTTGCTGCCAAAGCTCTTGCGAAGGCTGCGGATCTCGATTTTCGAAATGTCGCTCATTCGCTGACCGCCAGTCGCTTCTCGCCGCGGCGGACGATGATGGTGAGCGGGATCAGGATCGCCGCATAGGCGACCGCGACCGCGGTGTAGGTCTCCAGCGGCCGGTAGCTGTCATGGGCAGCGACCTGGCTCTGGTAGACGAGGTCTGGCACCGCCAGCACCGAGACCAGCGAGGTGTTCTTGAACTGGATAATCGACTGGTTCATCAGCGCCGGGATCATGCGCTTGATCGCCTGCGGCAGCACGATGCGCCGCATGCTCTGGCCGGGCGTCATGCCGAGCGCGGCGCCGGCTTCCGACTGGCCCTTGTCGATCGAGATGATGCCGCCGCGGATGATCTCCGAATAGAACGAGCCGCCGTAAAGCGACAGCGCCAGCGCCGAGGCCGTGATCGGCGTCATCTCGACGCCGGCCAGGATCGGCAGCGCGTAATAGAACCAGATCAGTTGCACCAGGATCGGCGTGCAGCGGAACGCCTCGATGAAGGTCAACGCGAGCGCGCGCACCGCCTTGAAGCGCGACAGGCTGCCGAACGCCCCGAACAGGCCGAACACCAGCCCGAGCACGACGATGACCACGGTGAAGCCGACGGTGACGCCAAGCCCGTTGAGAAAGAGCCAGCGATAGCTCCAGAGGATGCCGAAGTCCCACTGATACATGCGTGCCTAACTCGTACCCGATGTCAGTTCAGAAACTCGCCGTCATGCCCGGGCGTAGCCGTCCGAAGGACGGCGTCGCTTCCGCTCGCCTATGTCCCCGGCATCCACGCACTTACTCGCTCGTGGCGGCCAGAACGTGGATGGCCGGGACAAGCCCGGCCATGACGGTGCGGATGCATCACAGCTTACAGCGAAACGCCCGGCGGAATGTCCGCCTCGGTCACGCCGACCAGCTCCATGTTGGTGATGATGGCGTTGCGGATGAATCCGAGGCCCTTGTTGAAGTCGATCCAGGTGTTGACGTAGTCGCGGAAAGTCTTGTCGTTCTCGCGGCGGAAGCCGGCATTCGACGTGGTCGCGAAGATCGGCGTTGGCAGCACGAACTGGCCGAGCGAGGGATTCTTCTTCAAAACGGTCAGCGACAGCATGGTGATCAGGCACTGCGCGTCGACGCGGCCGGTCTGCAGCGCGGCGGTGGCGTCGTCCGCGGTCTTTAGACGCGAGATCTGCGCCTTCGGCGTCAGGCGGCTGACGACCTGGTCGTGGGACGAGCCCTGGTCGACGGCGATCTTGACGTCGGGCGAGTTCAGCTCGGTCCAGCTCTTCGGCTTGAAGTCCTTCTTGCAGAGAATGCCGAAGGCGTTGTTGAAGACCGGCACCGAGAAATCCACCACCAGCGCGCGCTTCGGGGTCGGGTTGAGGCCGAAGAAGATGTCGATCTTGTTGGACTGCAGATCCAGCACCGAATTACCCCAGGTGGTCTCGGTGATGTCGAGCTCGGCCTCCATGTCGTCGGCGAGCGCCTTGGCGATGTCGACGTAGAAGCCCTTCCACTGGCCGCTCGAAAGGTCCTTCATGTAATAGGGCGCGCCGCCGCCGACCGCGCCGATCCGCATCTTCTTGGTGCGGCGGATGCGGGCGAAGGTCGATTCGTTGGGATCGGCCGCCTGGGCCACGGCCGGCGAGGCCAGCGCGCTCGCGGTCACCGCGCCAATGGCGCCAAGTCCGACAATCGATGCAACATCACGACGTGTAACCATTGGGATCAATCGCTTTTCTGGTTGGATGGAGTTCCGGCAGCGTTCATACCAAGGCGGCCCTATCAGCGAAAGCACAGCCTATCGGCTGGGCAGAACCGGAATTGCCCGGATGCTGGGCAAGATCAAGCGGTTCAAGCCGATCCCCGCTTGCTTTCCCGCCCTTTTGGCCCCAAATAGGGACTGGGAGATTGGCGGTGGACGAGCCACTCGCCAACCGGGTCAGGTCCGGAAGGAAGCAGCCCTAACGAGGTCCGGATCGGGTCGCTCGTCAGTCTCCTACTTGTTTTTCCGAGCGAATTGCGCCGGCGGCCAAAGCCGCCAGCGCGCTCCTTTCCGCAAGAGCCGGCGAGAGACACTTCCATTGCGGATCGACCGATGACCGACGCTGGCGCCCCTTCCAATCCTGACCGCGCCAGCCAGGCTGGCACGCCGTATCGGGTGCTGGCGCGCAAATATCGCCCGTCCTCTTTTGACGATTTGATAGGCCAGGAGGCCGTGGTCCGCACCGTCTCCAATGCGTTCGAGACCGGGCGCATTCCGCAGGCCTGGATCCTCACCGGCGTCCGCGGCGTCGGCAAGACCACCACCGCGCGCATCCTCGCCCGTGCGCTCAACTACGAGATGCCGGACGGCTCGGTGAAGGGCCCCACCATCCACATGCCGACGCTGGGCGTGCATTGCCAGGCGATCATGGAAAGCCGGCACATGGACGTGCTGGAGATGGACGCGGCCTCGCACACCGGCGTCGACGACGTCCGCCAGATCAATGACAGCGTGCGTTACGCGCCGGCCAGCGCCCGCTACAAGGTCTACATCATCGACGAAGTCCACATGCTGTCGACGGCGGCGTTCAACGCCTTCCTGAAGACGCTGGAGGAACCGCCGGAGCACGCCAAGTTCGTGTTCGCGACGACCGAGATCCGGAAGGTTCCGGTCACGGTGCTGTCGCGCTGCCAGCGATTCGATCTGCGCCGCGTCGAGGCCGACGTGCTGATGAAGCACCTCGCCAACATCGCCGCCAAGGAAAACGTCGAGATCGAGCCGGAAGCGCTCGGCATCATCGCGCGCGCCGCCGAAGGCTCCGTGCGCGACTCGCTGTCGCTGCTCGACCAGGCGATCGCACATGCGGCGGGGGCCGTGAAGGCCGACGCCGTCCGGCAGATGCTGGGGCTCGCGGATCGCACCCGCGTCATCGACCTGTTCGATTCGCTGGCGCGCGGCGATATCGCGTCCGCGTTCAAGGAGTTCCGCGACCAGTACGATGTCGGCGCCGATCCGATCGTCGTGCTGTCCGACCTTGCCGAATTCGTCAATTTCGTCACCCGCGTGAAGATCGTGCCGGCGACCGCCGACAACGTCGCCTATGGCGAGACCGAACGGGTCCGCGCACGGGATTTTGCCTCGAAAATCTCGATGCGCGTGCTGTCGCGGATGTGGCAGATGCTGCTCAAGGGCATCACCGAAGTGCAGGCCGCGACGCGCCCCGCGGCGGCCGCCGAGATGGTGCTGGTCCGCATCGCCTATGTCGCCGATCTGCCGACGCCGGATGAAGCCCTCAAGATGCTGGAGCAGAACGGCGGCGGCTCGCCGGTCGTGGGCGGCGGCAGTGCCGCGCGCGGCGCGCCGTCGGCGCCCGTTGCGTCCGCGGCGCCGGTTCGCATGCCGACCTCATCGCCGTCTTCGTTCGGCGGCGGCGGCGCCCGGCCGCAGATGGCGGCGCCCGCGCCGGATCCGCAAGCCGCAGCGCCCGTGCTCCGCGTCACGAGCTTTACCCAGCTGGTCGCGCTCGCCGGGCAGAAGCGCGACCTCATGACCAAGGCCGCGCTCGAATCCGACATGCGCCTCGTTCGTTTCGAGGAGGGCCGGCTGGAAGTCGCGCTCGAGCCCAACGCGTCCAAGACCATGATCACCGAGCTCGCGCGCAAGTTCGAGCTGTGGACCGGCCGGCGCTGGACCGTGATCGTCTCCAACGAGCAAGGCCAGCCGACATTGCGATCGGTGAACCAGGCCGCCAAGCAGGAACATGCACGCACGGCGGAGGCCGATCCGCGCGTGCAGGAGGTGCTGTCGCGCTTCCCCGGTGCGAAGGTCGTCGAGGTCCGCAGGCTTGCCCCGGAGACGCCGGAATCCAATATTAACGCCGACTATGGCAGTGACGATCCGCCCGACGGTTCCGACGGCGACGATCTCTGAGCCGATTTTCCAAGGACAGCACCGATGGTCGATATTTTCGGCATGATGAAGCAAGCGCAGCAGCTGCAATCCAAGATGCAGGAGATGCAGGACGCGCTCGCCAACGTGGAAGTCGAAGGCATCTCCGGCGGCGGTCTCGTCGCCGTGCGCATGACCGCGAAGATGGACGTGAAGGGCATCAAGATCGATCCCTCGCTGATGAAGGCGGAGGAGCGCGAGGTGCTGGAAGACCTGCTCGTCACCGCGCTCGGCGATGCCCGCCGCAAGGCGGAGACGGCGGTGCAGGAGAAGATGCAGTCGCTCACCGGCGGGCTCGGCCTGCCGCCGGGACTGTCGGGGCTGTTCGGCCAGTAATATGGGCGCTGTTGCGGGTCCCGAAATCGAGCGGCTGGTCCAGCTTCTCGCACGGCTGCCGGGCCTCGGCCCGCGCTCCGCGCGGCGTGCGGCGCTGCATCTGATCAAGAAGCGCGAAGCGCTGATGATGCCGCTGACCTCGGCCCTGCAGGTCGCGCTCGACAAGGTCCAGGTCTGCAAGACCTGCGGCAACATCGACACGCAGAATCCCTGCACGGTCTGCACCGATCCGCGGCGCGATCCCGCCATCATCGTCGTCGTCGCCGACGTCGCCGATCTCTGGGCGCTGGAGCGGGCCAATGCGACCCAGGGTCGCTACCACGTGCTGGGCGCGACCTTGTCTCCGCTCGACGGCGTCGGTCCGCAGGACCTCACCATCGACGCGCTGGTCGCGCGTGCGCATGCGGCCGAGGTGCACGAAATCATCCTGGCGCTGAATGCCACGGTCGACGGCCAGACCACGGCGCACTACATCACCGACCTGCTTCAGGACGCCAACGTAAAAGTAACCCGGCTGGCGCACGGTGTGCCGGTCGGTGGCGAGCTTGATTATCTCGACGAAGGTACGCTATCGGCCGCGATGCGGCAGCGAACCCTGTTCTAGCCATCCAGACCTACGGAACGGACGACATGACGAAACGATTCGCCACACAATTGGCTTTGGTCGCGACGATGACGATGCTGGTGACCCCGGTGTTCGCCGCGCAGCAGGACGACGGGGCGCCGCCGCCGTCGAAGCCCGGCAAGCCGATCAACGCCGGCGAGGTGCTCTCGGGCGCGTTGAATGCGATGAAGGTGCGCGACGTCAAGAATGCCGGCAAGCGGATTGCAATGTACCAGATCACCTCCGAGCCGCGCCGCCTGCCGGCGCCGAACGGGCTGTGCAATCTCGAGACCGGTCCCGAAACCTTCCAGCTTGTTCCGAGCGGCGATGCCCAGGCCGCGCAGCTGAAGATGTTCACCGGCAAGGAAATCTCGATCAAGGTCGACGAGGTCGCCTGCGCCAGCGACCCCGGCCAGATGAGCGAAGCCGTGGTCACGAAGTGGAGTTTGATCAAGAAGCAGTAGGGGCGGGCATCCGATCGAGATGCCGTAGGGTGGGCAAAGCGAAGCGTGCCCACCACCTCCCTCGACGTCTTCGCGATGGTGGGCACGGCGCAAGCGCGCCTTTGCCCACCCTACCAGACCGTCACACCGTCACCGGCCCCAGTGCCTCAAAATGCCTGCGCTTCTGCAGCCATGTCAGCAGGAACAGGCTCGGGATCGCCACCAGCACGCAGATCACGAAGAACAGCGGCCAGCCGGTCGCCTTGGCGACATAGCCGGCCACCGACGACAGATACGTCCGCCCCACGGCCGCGAGCGCGGTGAGCAGCGCGTATTGCGTCGCCGTGTGCAGCGGGTTCTGGCATAGCGCGGAGAGGTAGGCGACGAAGATCACCGTGCCAATGGCGCTGGTGAAGTTTTCGCAAGTGATGGCGAAGGCGAGCGCCCACTGGCTGGTGCCGACGTATGCAAGCCAGGAGAACGACAGGTTCGCGAGGGCCTGTACCACGCCGCCGATCCACAGGCACGTCGCCAGCGGGTAGCGCCGGGCAAGGAAGCCGCCGGCGAAGCCGCCGATCAGCGTCGCGGCGAGGCCGACACCCTTCACGATCGCCGCATAGTCGTTGCGGGAGAAGCCGAGGTCGATCACGAACGGCGCGGTCATGGTGCCGGAGAAGGCGTCGGTGAACTTGAACAGCACGACGAAGGCGAGCGCTGCGAGCGCGTCCTTGCGTGACAGAAACTCCGAGAAGGCGCCGATCGCGGCATGCAGCACGCGCGCGAACGCCGTCTCGGTTTGCGTCGCCGCCTCGGCCCGCGCCGATTGCTCGGGCTCGGTCGCGGCCAGCGCGGTGACCGTGCCGATCAGCACCATCGCCGCCATCACCACATAGCCCCACATCCAGGCCGATGTGCGCGGGATGCCGGTGCCCTCGAAGCCCGAGACGATGAACAGCGCGCCCGCGGTCGAGACCAGCATGCCGATGCGATAGGCCGCGACGTAGGATGCCATGCCGGCGGCCTGCTCGCTCTCCGGCAGGCTCTCGACGCGGAAGGCGTCGACGACGATGTCCTGCGTCGAGGATGTGGTGGCCACAAGCAGCGCGCCGAGCGCGACGTAGAACGGCGAGCGCGCGGGATCGGTCAGCGCCAGCAGCAGGATCGCGATGATCAGCAGCAGCTGCGAGAACAGCAGCCAGCCGCGCCGCCGCCCGAACGCCCGCGTGAACAGCGGCACATGCAGCGCATCCACCAGCGGCGCCCACAAAAATTTCAGCGTGTAGGGTGTGCCGACGAGGGCAAACAGCCCGATGGTCCCCAGATCGACCCCGGCCTCGCGCATCCACACCAGCAGCGTCGAGCCGGACAGCGCCAGCGGCAGCCCCGAGGAGAAGCCGAGGAACAGCACGATCAGCACCCGCGGCTGCAGATACACGGCAAGGCTGTCGCGCCAGGACGTGGCGGGCGTGTCGGTGATGGCAGGGGAGGTCGCGTCGGGTGCGGTCATGGGGAGGTGTTAGCAGATTCTGGGGGGCGCAAGGGAGGTGCCGCGGCTTTCTTCGCTGTCATCGTCCGCGAAGGCGGACGATCCAGTAACCACCAGCGTCTCGGTTCAATCATGACCGCTGCGGCATACTGGATGCCCCGCCTTCGCGGGGCATGACGGTGTTACGGAGGTCCGGCTATCCCAGGATACAGGTCGTCCCAGTTTGGATTGTCCTTCTCAATCAAACGGACCTTCCACGCCCTGTTCCACTTCTTGACGCGCTTCTCCCGCTTGATCGCGTTCTCCGGGTCGTCGAACTGCTCGAAGTAGACCAGTCTCGCGACGTCATACTTCTCAGTAAAGCTCTCGATGACTTTCGACTTGTGCTCAGCCACGCGGCGGATGATGTCATTTGTCACGCCGATGTAGAGCGTACCACCAATCCTGCTGGCGAGAATGTACACGTAGTAGCAGCGTGCGCCCATTTGCCGTCTCTGGGATACTGGGTCGCCCGGTCAAGCCGGGCGATGACAGTGTGCCCGAAATCTACTCCCCCGCCTGGAGCTTCCTCGGAAACAGCTCCGGCGCACCGGTCGCCACCAGATGCGAGCCTTCCGGAGCGTCGGTCTTGCTGAAATCGAGCTCCTCGATTCGTCCCGCCCGTTTCTCGATCTTGTCGGCGGAGATCAAGACCTGGCGCACGTCCTCGTTGGCGTCAGCAAAATGCTTCTGCAATTTCAGCACGCGGTCGCGCAGGCGTCCCAGATCGTCGCCGAGCTTGATCACCTCGGTGCGGATCTGGTCGGCGGCGTCGCGCATGCGCGCGTCCTTCATGATCTGCTGCATCACCTGGATCGCCAGCATCAGCAGCGAGGGCGACACCAGCACGACGCGGGCGCGGTAGGCCTTCTGGATGATGTCGTCGAAGCCGTCATGGATCTCGGCGTAGACCGATTCCGACGGAACGAACATCAGCGCCATCTCCTGGGTCTCGCCGGCGACGAGATATTTTTCGGCGATGTCGCTGACATGCTTCATCACGTCGCCGCGCAGCCGCTGCGTGGCGATGCGCTTCTCCTCGTCGGTGCGGGCGTCGTGCAGCGCGGTCATCGCTTCCAGCGGGAATTTGGCGTCGATGCAGAGCGGGCGCTGGTCGGGCAGGAACACGACGCAGTCCGGCCGCTTTCCCGTCGAGAGTGTGAACTGGAATTCGTAGGCGCCCTTCGGCAAGCCGTCCTGGACGATCGCCTCCATTCGCGCCTGGCCGAAGGCACCGCGCGACTGCTTGTTGGCGAGCACGTCGCGCAAGGTCGTCACCTGCGTGGTGAGGTCGGTGAGGTTCTTGTGCGCGTTGTCGATGATGCCGAGCCGCTCGTGCAGCGCGCGCAGGCTCTCCATGGTGTTGCGGGTGGTGCTCTCCATGGATTGGCCGACACGATGTGTCACCGAATCCAGCCGCTCGTTGACCGCCCGCGCCATGTCGGCCTGGCGGCCGGCCAGCGCCTGGCTCATGGCATCGACGCGGCCCGAGGCCTCGCTCTGGGCATGCAGGACCTGGCTCAGGCGCTCCTCGAGCTCGTCGGCCCGGATGGCATGCGCCATCGCGAGTTCCGCGCCGCGCCGTCCCGAGCGCGCGATCACGACGGCGATCGCCACCAGCAGGATGAGGACAAGGGCGCCGAAGCCGATCAGCGCATCGACGGCACGCACCGGCCAGTCGCCAGCCACGAAAATGATCTCGTTCATGCCTGTCCTTCTAGCCGATTCGGCGGGTCGCACGAACGAATAGCGAACATTTCGGGGTAAATGCCCCGTTAATTTTCATGGTTAACGAAACCTGAAGTTTTATGGTTAGCGGAGGGTTAACGAGGTTCCCCAGCCGCATTGACCGCATCCGGCGCGCGGCTTAAATCGCCGCCATGGCCCTTAGAGAAATCATCATCCTGCCCGACAAGCAGTTGCGTCTGGTCTCCAAGCCGATCGAGAAGGTCACGGCCGAGATCCGCAAGCTTGCCGACGACATGTTCGAGACCATGTACGACGCGCCCGGCATCGGGCTGGCGGCGATCCAGATCGCGCAGCCTTTGCGGCTGATCACCATGGACCTCGCCAAGCGCGACGAGAACGGCGAGACCAAGCCGGAGCCGCGCGTCTTCATCAATCCGGAGGTCATCGCCTCGTCCGAGGAACTCTCGGTCTACGAGGAAGGCTGCCTGTCGATCCCCGAATATTACGAGGAGGTCGAACGGCCCGCGAAGGTGCGCGTGCGTTTCACCGATCTCGACGGCAAGGTGCACGAGGAGGATGCCGAAGGCCTCTGTGCCACCTGCATCCAGCACGAGATCGACCATCTCAACGGGGTCTTGTTCGTCGACTATCTGTCGAAGCTCAAGCGCGACCGCGTCATCAAGAAGTTCGAGAAAGCCGCTAAGCGCGCGGAGTGAGCAGGGTTCGGCTCTCTCACTCGTCATGGCCGTGCTTGACCCGGTCATCCACGCCTTGCTTGCTTTGTCGCCAAGACCGTGGATGCCCGGGACAAGCCCGGGCATGACGGAGAACCAGAACTCTCACTGAACGCAGCTCCATGCCTCTCCGCCTCATCTTCATGGGCACGCCCGATTTCTCCGTGCCGACGCTGCTCGAACTGGTCGGGCACGGCCACGAGATCGTGGCTGTGTATACCCGCGCGCCGAAGCCGGGCGGACGGCGTGGCCTGCAATTGCAGCCGACCCCCGTTGAACAAGCTGCGCGAAGACTCGGCATCCCCGTGCTGACGCCGAAGACGCTGAAGACGCCGGAAGCGCTCGACGAATTCAGAGCCTTCGATGCCGATGCGGCCGTCGTCGTCGCCTATGGCATGATCCTGCCGCAAGCGATCCTCGATGCGCCAAAACTCGGCTGCTACAATCTGCACGCCTCGCTGCTGCCGCGCTGGCGCGGTGCCGCGCCCATCAACCGCGCCATCATGGCCGGCGACGCCGAGAGCGGCGTAATGGTGATGAAGATGGATGTCGGACTCGACACCGGCGACGTCGCCATGGCCGAACGCCTTGCCATCACCGACAGCATGACCGCGGCCGATCTGCATGATCGCCTCTCGCGCCTCGGCGCCGATCTGATGGTGCGGGCGATGGCCGCGCTCGCACGCGGCGGCCTCCAGCTCAGGAAGCAGAGCGAAGACGGCGTCACCTATGCCGCCAAGATCGACAAGGCCGAAGCGCGGATCGACTGGACCAGGCCGGCGCACGCCGTGCTGCGCCACATCCACGGCCTGTCGCCGTTTCCCGGCGCCTGGGCCGAGCTCGCGGGCGTCAGCGAGAACGCGCGTATCAAGATCCTGCGCTGCGAGTTGGCGAAAGGTTCGGGCGCGCCCGGCGATGTGCTCGACGACCAGCTCGCCATCGCCTGCGGCGAGGGTGCGATTCGCATCCTCGAACTCCAACGCGAGGGCAAGGCGCGGATGCAGGCCACAGACTTCCTGCGCGGCGTGCCGCTGAACGCAGGCGCCAAATTCAACTGACACTGTCATACCCCGCGAAGGCGGGGTATCCAGTACGCTGAGGCTTCTCGGCCGAATAGAGGTGTCTCGGAGTACTGGATCGCCCGGTCAAGCCGGGCGATGACAGCGGAACTGGACACTGATGCCCCGCTACAAGCTCACCATCGAATATGACGGCGCGCCGTTCTTCGGCTGGCAGGTGCAGGACACGCTGCCGTCGGTGCAGGGCGCGCTGGAGGCGGCGGTGAAGGCGATGACCGGTGCGGATCTGCGCGTGCACGGTGCCGGCCGCACCGATGCCGGCGTGCATGCGCGCGGCCAGGTCGCGCATGTCGACATCGAGAAGCAGTTTCCGCCCGGCCGTTTTCGCGATGGTCTCAACGCCCATCTGCGCCCGCATCCGATCGCGGTGCTGGAGGCCGAGATCGTGCCTGACAGCTTCGAGGCGCGCTTCTCGGCCATCAAGCGCCACTACCGCTACCGCATCGTCAACACCCGCGCCAATCTCGCGCTCGACATCGGCCACGCCTGGCGCGTGCCGCGCAAGCTCGATACCGACGCGATGCATGCGGCGGCACAACGCCTGCTCGGCAGGCACGATTTCACGACCTTTCGCGATACCGAGTGCCAGGCCAAATCGCCGGAGAAGACGCTCGACCAGCTCGACGTGCTGCGCGACGGGCGCGAGATCACCATCATCACCTCGGCGCGGTCGTTCCTGCACAGCCAGGTGCGCTCGATGGTGGGATCGCTGGTGTGGGTCGGCGAGGGACGCTGGACCGCGGACGATCTCTCCGCAGCACTGGCAGCCCGCAACCGCGCCGCCTGCGGCATCGTCGCTCCGCCGGACGGGCTGTACCTGGTGCAGGTGGATTATTAGAGGGGCCGAGGGGCTGAGAGCGCGTGCTCTGGCCGCACCCACCGCTGTCATGCTCCGGCTTGACCGGGGCATCCAGTACGCCGCGGGCTCTCGGCTCAATCACTGCCGTCTCTGGAATACTGGATCGCCCGATCAAGTCGGGCGATGACAGCTGTGTTTGTGGCGGCAGTCGCGCCTACCCAAAATACCGCGTCAGTATCCCGCAATACACCTGCGTCAGCTTCTCCAGATCCTTCACCGGCACGCGCTCGTCGACCTGGTGCATGGTCTGCCCCACCAGGCCGAACTCGATCACCGGGCAATAGCTGGAGATGAAGCGCGCGTCCGAGGTGCCGCCCGAGGTCGACAGCTCCGGCTTGCGGCCCGTCACCTCCTCGATCGCGGAGACCGCGAGTTCGGTGAACGGGCCGGGCTTGGTCACGAACACGTTGGAGTTCGACGGCTCCCAGACGATGCGGGCGCGGATGCGGTTGCCGCAGGCTTTCGTCAGCCGCGTCTCGACCAGCTCGCGCAGGCTCGCCTGGGTGTGGTTGTCGTTGTAGCGGATGTTGAACTTGGCGCGGGCCTCGCCGGGGATGACGTTGTTGGCCTTGTTGCCGACGTCGACCGAGGTGAATTCGAGATTCGAGGCCTGGAACTGCGCGCTGCCATGGTCGAGCGGCTCGTCGCTGATGGCAACGATCAGGCGCGAGATATCCGGCACCGGATTGGAAGCGCGGTGCGGATAGGCGACATGGCCCTGCACGCCGTCGACGACGAGCGTGCCGGATTGCGAACCACGGCGGCCGACCTTGATGGTGTCGCCGAGCGTCTCGACATTGGAGGGCTCGCCGAGCACGCAATGATCGAATTTTTCCCCGCGCTCCGCGGCCCATTTCAGCAGCTTGATGGTGCCGTTGATGGAGACGTCTTCCTCGTCACCGGTGATCAGGAACGAGATCGATCCTTTTCCGTCGGCGCGCGGCTTGCCATCGTTCGCGGCAAGATGCTCCAGCACCGCGGCGACCGAGCAGGCGATGCCGCCCTTCATGTCGACCGCGCCGCGGCCGTGCAGAAAGCCGTCCTTCACCTCGCCGGAGAATGCGCCGACGCTCCAGGCGCTCTCGTCGCCGGGTGGCACCACGTCGGTGTGGCCGGCAAAGGTGATGTGCGGGGCTTCAGTGCCGATCCGCGCATAGAGATTGTCGACATCGGCGGTGCCGGGCTCGGAGAACGTCACGCGGTGACACGTGAAACCGGCGGCGGTCAGTGCGTGTTCAAGCACCCCCAGCGCGCCGGCGTCGGCCGGGGTTACCGAGGGGCAGCGGATGAGATCGCGGGCAATCGAAAGAGCATCGGTCATGCGCCCCGCTTAACATGCATGCCGCCGGGTGGGCTAGCGCTGGGCGGCACGAATTCGAGCTCGCTTTGCTGGTCCCAGCTTTTTGCAGAGGACGAGGCAGATGCGGAGCCGTCCGCGACGTCGGCGAGCGGATCGGCGCCGAACCGGTTGTGGCCCGAGGTGCCCGGTACGATGAACATTTCGACGAGGCCCCACAGCCACAGCGCGTGGACGGCCCAGTCGAACGGAGCAAACCAGCTGGAGTCGGGCAGCAGGTCCCGGAAATGAAACAGCAGTCTTGGGGCGAAGAAGAAAGGGACGATCCACCAGCCGCTGCGGTCGCGATCGTGCAGCCGCTTGATCGCTGTCGCGAGGTAGATCCAGAAGAACAGCGACGTGCCGAGGACCTTCAGCATCAAGGTCGGGCGGTCGGCGGACGGCAGCAGCGGATAGGCGCGGGGGTCGACCGCCCGGAAGAGGTCGTCGAGCCCGAAATCGAAGTCGAACTCCAGGGAATATCTGAAAGATGTCTGGCCGTTCGCGACGTGGATCGCCTGATCGATCATCCCGAGCAGGGTCGCCAGCAGCGCGACGATCAGCAGCGCCTGCCACAGCAAGGCGCGGTTGATACGGCCGTCGAAGCAGAAGAGATACCAGGTCCAGTCCATGCGAACGGCTCCGGGCGGGTGGCCGCCCGGGAATTGGTCGCGATGGAGGGAGGGTGGGTTCGACGCGCTGTCAAATCCGTCATCCTGAGGCGCGAGCCGCGCGGCGTTTCACGCCGTGCGGGGAGCCTCGAAGGATGCACGGCCGAGATATGGCGACAGCCGGGCCGTCGCCCTTCGAGGGCCGCCGAAGAGGCGGCCACCTCAGGGTGACGGTGAGGGAATGGCGCTTGCTGCGCCGATCAATCCCGCAGCAGCTCGTTGATGCTGGTCTTCGCGCGCGTGCGCTCGTCGACGCGCTTGACGATGACGGCGCAGGCCAGACTCGGGCCGGGCTGGCCGTTCTTCATGGGCTTGCCGGGCAGCGCGCCGGGCACCACCACCGAATATTCAGGCACTTCGCCCATGAAGATCTCGCCGGTCTCGCGGTCGACGATCTTGGTCGAGGCGCCCAGGAACACGCCCATGGACAGCACCGCCCCCTTGCGCACGATCACGCCTTCGGCGACCTCGGAGCGCGCGCCGATGAAGCAATCGTCCTCGATGATGACGGGCTCGGCCTGCAACGGCTCGAGCACGCCGCCGATGCCGACGCCGCCCGAAATGTGCACGCGCTTGCCGATCTGCGCGCAGGAGCCGACGGTCGCCCAGGTGTCGACCATGGTGCTCTCATCGACATAGGCGCCGAGATTGACGAAGGACGGCATCAGCACGACGTTCTTGGCGATGAAGGCCGAGCGGCGCACGATCGAACCAGGCACCGCGCGGAAGCCGGCATCGCGAAACCGGTTCTCGCCCCAGCCTTCGAACTTCGAGGGCACCTTGTCCCACCAGGTCGCCTTGCCGGATCCGCCGGGAATGACGCCCATGTCGTTGAGGCGGAAGGACAGCAGCACGGCCTTCTTCAGCCATTGATTGACCTTCCACTTGCCGTCGGCTCCGCGCTCGGCGACGCGCGCCTCGCCCTTGTCCAGAATTTCCAGCGCCTGGTCCACGGCCTCGCGCACCTCGCCCTTGGTCGTGGTCGAAATGCCGTCACGCGCGTCGAAGGCGCTGTTGAGGGTGGATTCGAGGGCTTGGAGGGACATCGGGATTTCCTCTTGGGAAGGCTGGATTTGCAAAGGATTTGGTGGCTTTTTCGGGATTTGGCGGGGGAGAGTCAAGCTTGGTTCGGTGTCATCACCCGCGAAAGCGGGTGATCCAGTACGCCGCGGCGGCTGCGATGAATCGAGATGGCGGTGACTACTGGATACCCCGCCTTCGCGGGGTATGACCGCTATCTGGGGTAGGATAACCCCGCCAAAAACCCCGTCAGATCATCCGTGACGTGGTCGACATGGGCCGCATCGCGGCCCTCCAGTTCCCAGTCCTCGCGCACCACGTCCTTGGTGCCGTCAGGCACCACCAGCACCGTGGTCATGCCGAGCTCGTGCGGGACGGTGAGGTTGCGGGCAAGGTCCTCGAACATGGCGGCGCGGGCCGGATCGACCGCATGGTCGTCGAGGAATTTCCGGTAGGTCTGCGGCGCCGGCTTCGGCTCGAAGCCGGCGGCGATGATGTCGAACACGCCGTCGAAATGCGAGGCCAGACCGAGCCGCGCCAGCACCGCGTCGACATGGTCGACCGAGCCGTTGGTCAGGATCAGCTTCCGTCCTGATAATTTTGCGATGGCTTCGCCGAGCGCCGGGTTCGGCTCCAGCGGCGAGTGGTCGATCTTGTGGACGTAGGCGAGGTAGTCGTCGGCGCGCACGCCGTGGAGGGTCATCATGCCGCGCATGGTGGTGCCGAAGCGCTTGTAATAGTCCTTCTGGATATTGCGCGCTTCCTCTCGGCTCACGTTCAGCCAGTTGCACACGAACTCCCCGATCCGCGCGTCGACCTGCTGCCACAGATTGACGTGATGCGGGTAGAGCGTGTTGTCGAGGTCGAACACCCAGGTGTCGACGTGGCTGAAGGCGCGGGGGGATTTCATGTCAAATGTCTCTAACCGTTGGGTGCACGTGCAGCCTCATTCTCCGCTGTATGTGGCGCGAGCGCTCTCATCACACCAACACCATCACGGCATCGCAAACCGCAGTGTCTTGCCGCCGCTCGACATATCCACCGCGCCAAATCCCGTCGCCGCGAATCCGCGCGCGCCGCAATCGGTCTGCTCGTTGGTCTCGAACTTGGTCTCGCGGGTGCAGAGCTGCCTGTCGCCGCCCCAGTTCAGCGGCCTGTCCTTCAGCTTGATGACGCGGTTGTCGGCGTCGATGGCTTCGGCGAAGCTGAAGATCTGTTTCGGTTGGCCGGTTACGTCGGGGTGCAGGCAGGCCTTGGGATCGATGCGATACCAGCCGCGGCTGGTCACGGACTTGCCGTCGTCGGTGGCGATCGCCGCCATCACCTTGTGCGGCGTGTCGTTGCACCAGGTCAGGCCGCTCGCGGACGGGGTCTGCGTCGCATCGACCATGGTCTTGAAGAAATTTTGCGACGATACCGCGTCGGACGGCAGCCCGCGGCTCTTCAGGAAAGCGGCCAGCGCGGCTTGCGTCTTTGGTCCGTCGACGCCGTCGATCGCGCCGACGTCGTAGCCGATGATCACCAGCAGCCGCTGGATGCCGGCAAGGCGCGCCTGCTCGTCGTCATATTCGGAATCCTCGGCGAGATACGTCACCAGATTGCCGTCGTCGCCCTGCGTCGGCGTCACTTGCGTGAAGGCGGCCTGGGTCTGGCCGCTGCGGCATTGCCGCGCGGCGGCGATGACGAAATTGTCCTGTGCCACGCACAGCGTGTCGCTGCCGCTCTGCGGGATCGGCGAGGCGCCATAGACGCCGAGCGCGCGGGCGTTGAGCAGGATGCGGTCGGCGGAGAGCGTGCCCTGCACCACCACGCGGCAGGTGGCGGGATCGATCCTGAACCAGCCCCGCGTCGCGGTCGCCGCCTTGTCGTCGATTCCGATTGCGGCCTCGACGACATAGGACATGCGGTTGCAGATTTTCAGGTCGGCAAGCGCGGGGGCGGCGGAAAACAGAAATGAGACGGCCGCCGCCGGCAGCGTCATCAGGAAGCGGGTGAGGGTGGAGCGACGGCGGGGCCGCGTTCTCCGCTCGTCATGCCCGGGCAAAAGCGCGGAGCGCGTCTCGGCAGACAAGTCCCGGGCATCCACGTTCTTCGTGCGGGTCGAAAGATCGTGGATGGCCGGGACAAGCCCGGCCATGACGGCTTTCTTTGTCCGCTCGCTCATCACTTGTGTATCAGCGTTCCCGTACCCGTGTTGGTGAAGAGCTCGAGCAGCACCGCGTGCTGCATCTTGCCGTCGATGATGACGACGCCCTCCACGCCCTGTTCGAGCGCGTAGATGCAGGTCTCGACCTTCGGGATCATGCCACCGGAAATGGTGCCGTCGGCGATCAGCTTGCGGGCGTCCTTCACCGAGAGCTGCGGGATCAGCTTCTTCGACTTGTCGAGCACGCCCGGTACGTCGGTGAGCAGCAGCAGACGCTTGGCCTTCAGCGCGCCTGCCACCGCACCGGCAAAGGTGTCGGCGTTGACGTTCAGCGTCTGGCCTTCCTTGGAAGTCGCGAGCGGCGCCAGCACCGGGATCAGCTCATAGCCGATCAGCTGGTTGAGCAGCGTGAGGTCGACCTTCTCGGGGTCGCCGACGAAGCCGAGATCGACCGCCTTCTCGATGTGCGAGTCCGGATCGATGATGGTGCGCGTCGTCTTCGACGCCTTCACCATGTTGGCGTCCTTGCCCGACAGGCCCACGGCCTTGCCGCCGGCTTCGTTGATGTAGCCGACGATCTGCTTGTTGACCGAACCGGCCAGCACCATCTCGACGATCTCGATGGTCGCGGCGTCGGTGATGCGCAAGCCCGCCGCGAATTCCGAGACGATGCCGAGGCGCTTGAGCATGGTCGCGATCTGCGGCCCGCCGCCATGCACCACCACCGGATTGATCGCGGTCTGCTCCAGCAGCACGATGTCGCGGGCGAAGTTCTTCGCGGTCTCCTCGTCGCCCATGGCATGGCCGCCATATTTGATGACGATGGTTTCTTCGTCATACTGCTGCATGTGCGGCAGCGCTTCGGACAGGATACGGGCCTGGTCGAGCGGGGAGATGTCGGTCATGTCGCGGATCTCGCTGGCGGGACTGTCGGGCCGCGTTCTATCCGATTGGCGGGGGCAGCGCAAAGTGGTGTTGCTCTTACTCTCCCCTGGAGGGGGAGGGTCGATCGCGCATAGCGCGAGCGGGGTGGGGTGATCTCTCCACTCGGGCAGCGCTTCCGTGGAGAGACTGTCACCCCATCCCGTCTCACATTTCGCTGCGCTCAATGTGAGCCGACCCTCCCCCTCCAGGGTAGGGTAAGACGGCGCGCCTACTTCCTCGCCACCACCGCCGCCAGCGTCACCGCCAGCCAACTCGCTATCATCACCGTTCCGCCGGTCGGCGCCGCATAGGGAAACAGCGAATGGCCGGCATATTGCCGCAAAGTGAGGTCGCCCGCGAACAGCACAGCGCCGATCACGAAGCCGAACGCGGCAATGAGGCCAATTCCGCCGTGCAGAAGTCCGCGCGCGAGCAGCGCCACCGCGGCGAGGATGGCGGTTGCATGAAACAGCAGCATGGCGCTGGCCGAGGCGAGGCGGGTGGCATCGGCGCCGTGGGCGGAGGCGGCGGCCAGCGCGACGCCGGCGGCGCCCATCAAACCGGCAAGCCCAATCAGCAGGCGCGCCATCACGAGCTCCGCTCCTCCAGCAGCTTGGCGATCGCCGCGCGCAGTTCGGCCATGCCGGTCGAGCTGCGTGACGAGGTCGCAAGCACGTTCGGGAACGCGGCCGGATGCTTGGCCAGCGCGGCCTCGGTCTCGGCGATGCAGATCTGAAGCTCGGAGGCCTTCACCTGGTCGGCCTTGGTCAGCACGATCTGGTAGCTGACGGCGGAGCGGTCGAGCGTCCCGAGGATTTCGAGATCGACATCCTTCAGCCCGTGCCGTGCGTCGATCAGCACGTAGACGCGCGCGAGGCTGGCGCGTCCCAGCAGGAATTTGTGGATCAGCTCGGTCCAGGACGCGACCTGGCTCTTGGGCGCCTTGGCGTAGCCATAGCCGGGCATGTCGACGAGGCGCAGGTCTTTCTTCCCGGGGACCTCGAAGAAGATCAGCTCCTGGGTGCGGCCCGGCGTATGCGAGGTGCGCGCAAGCGCGTTGCGCCCCGTCAGCGCGTTGATCAGGCTGGACTTGCCGACATTGGAGCGGCCGGCAAAGGCGATCTCCAGGCCGTCCATCGGCGGCAGCGTCTGGATCGAGGGCGAGGCCCAGATGAACTGCCAGTCGCGGGTGAACAGCTTTCGCCCGGCCTCGATCAGCTTCGCATCTTTGTCGTCGGTCACGTCGTTCATCCGACCACTCTATCCTCTCGTCATGGCCGGGCTTGTCCCGGCCATCCACGTCTGTCGATGCGGCACCCTCCAAAACGTGGATGCCCGGGCCTTCGCCTCGCCGAAGCGGCTACGGCCGCGCAGGCGGGACGAGCCCGGGCATGACGATGTGGAGGCATTTGCGCCCACATGAGCGCGCACGCTCGAGTGAAGCTACGTCGCCTTCTTCGCGAACGTCGCCTTGAGATTGTCGAACAGCTCCACCTTCACGCCGTTGCGGCGCATGATGAAGCTCTGCTGCAGCACCGAGAGCGTGTTGTTCCAGGCCCAGTAGATCACCAGGCCCGCCGGGAAGCCCGCCAGCATGAAGGTGAAGATCAGCGGCATCCAGTTGAAGATCATCTGCTGGGTCGGATCCGGCGGCGTCGGGTTCAGCTTCATCTGGAACCACATCGTGATGCCCATGATGATCGGCCAGATGCCGAGCGCGAGGTAGTGGCCGAACAGCGGCAGCGTCGTGGGGTCGAACGGGATCAGCCCGAACAGGGTGAACAGATTGGTCGGATCCGGCGCGGAGAGATCCTTGATCCAGCCGTAGAACGGCGCGTGCCGCATCTCGATGGTGACGAACAGCACCTTATATAGCGAGAAGAACACCGGGATCTGGATCACCACGGGAAGACAGCCGGCGACCGGATTGATCTTCTCCTTGCGGTAGATCTCCATCATCTCCTGCTGCTGCTTCACCTTGTCGTCGGGATAGCGCTCCTTCAGCGCCGCCAGCTGCGGCTGCACCGACTTCATCTTCGCCATCGAGGCGTAGGACTTGTTGGCCAGCGGGAAGAACAGCAGCTTCACGATCACGGTCACGAGCAGGATCGAGATGCCGAAATTGCCGAAGAAACGGTAGAAGAAGTCGAGGCCGAGGAACATCGGCTTGGTGATGAAGTAGAACCAGCCCCAGTCGATCAGCAGATCGAAATGGTTCAGCCCGAGCTCCTTGTTGTAGCCGCCGAGGCCGGCGAACGGGAACACGCCGACGACGCCGGCTTCCTTGGCGCCGGCGAACAGCCGCGCATTCGCGGTCGCGGTGCCGCCGATCGCGACGGTGACGGGGTCGAGCAGATAGTCGGTCTGGTAGGTGTGGACGTTGCCGACGGGGTTCGACGAGAAGCGCGCCTGAAGCTGCGCACTGGTATCCGGCAGCAGCGCCGAGGCCCAGTACTTGTCGGTCATGCCGAGCCAGCCATTGGTGGACTTGAAGTTCACCGTCTTGGTCTCGTCGATCTTCTTGTAGGCATATTCCTGCAAGCCATCGAGATAGCCGATCAGGCCTTCATGCAGGATGTAGTAGCCGGAGACCTGCGGCGTGCCGTGGCGGGAGATCAGCGCGAACGGATAGAGCGTGACCGGCGCGTTGCCGACATTGCTCACCTCGTCCTTGATCGTGAAGAGATAGTGGTCGTCGACCGCGATGGTGCGGCGGAAGGTGAGGCCCTCGCCATTGTCCCATTTCAGCACCGCAGGCGTCGTCGGCGTCAGGCTGCCGCTGCCGTCCTGTTGCCAGACTGTCTGGGCATCCGGCATCTTGGCCGTCACGCCCGTCGCCGCCACCCAGCCGAACTCGGCGTAGTAGGGTTCTGCGGTGCCCGAGGGCGAATAGAGGATGATCGCCGGCGATTTCGGGTCGACCGTTTCGCGGTACTGCACCAGCGCGAGGTCGTCGATGCGGCCGCCCTTCAGCGAGACGCTGCCGGTCAGCCGCGGCGTGTCGATCTTCACGCGTGGGCTAGCCGCAATCGCGGTGTCGCGGGCAACGACCGGCTGGGCTTGCTGGTTCGTGGCTGACGGTTGCGCCGGGCTGCCGGGCTGCGGGGCTGTGCCCGGTGTCGCCGACGCCGTCGGCTGCGGCGTGCCCTTCTGAAGCTCGCCCTGCGTCTGCTGCAGGGCGCGCTGCTTCTCCATCGCCGGCACGTTGTAGAAATACTGCCAGGCGATCAGCACCAGGCCCGATAGAATGACGGCGAGGATGGTATTGCGATTGTCGGTCATCACTGGTGTCTCGTCATCAATCGGGTTTGCGGCTGGCGGCTGCAGCGGGGCCAGAATCTGGCCTTGAAGGATCTGGCCTTGAAAGAACTGGGCTTGAACCCGGCCTTCGACCGCGTCCCTTGTGCGCCTGCCGCGAGGGCTTCGTGAACGCCGTTCGGAGATCGTCGAGCATGGTGGCGAAGTCACGCGAGAGCGCGTCCCTTCGGCCGACCAGTACATAATCATGATGGGGCTGCATCGACACCGGGTCGAGCCGCTTCACCAGTTCGCGAAGCCGGCGCCGGATGCGATTGCGCTGGGGGGCGTTGCCGTTCTTTTTGGTAACGGTGAAGCCGATCCGGATCGGGCCGCCGTCGTCGCGGCCAATGCTTTGCAGGACGAACGCGGGACTATTCACCCGCGCGCCATTGGCAACGGCGAGGAAATCCGCCCGCTGCCTCAGCCGATCCATGATGAAATCCCAAAAAGGGGTCCGGTTCAGGCGCTCAGACGCTTGCGGCCGCGGGCGCGGCGAGCGGCGAGGACCTTGCGGCCGCCGGCAGTGGCGAGACGGGCACGGAAACCGTGACGGCGCTTGCGCACCAGTTTGCTGGGTTGATAAGTCCGCTTCACGGGTTTTTCTCCGCTGACCGGGCAATTTGCCTGTAGAATTGATGGTAAAGCCCGGAAGATGCTGCCCAAAACGGGCCTTTTTCGGCCCCAAGAGAGCCGCTCCCGGCATCACACCGGGTCATCGCGGACAATTGCGCGGCTTATATGCGAGCGTCTTGTTTTCGTCAACGCCGCAAGAGCGCGCGATTCCGGTGAATATCGCCGCTCGCGTGGGGTTTTTAACCCTTGAGGTGGCGACTCGCCGTATCAACGCTTACATCCCACCTTGGTAGATTAGCGATCCGTAATTTGACCGGACACCGGGGCGGGTCGCATCCTCCATCACCCAAGGCCAACAGGGGCGAATTTCGTGGCAACGACAGATCGCCAGCCGGTCCAGGATCTGGATCAGCCGGACCAGCCGGCGACGCGGCCGCGTGGGCCGGCCGGGCTTGGCCTCTCCGGCAAGCTGCTGCTGCTCACCGTTCCCCTGGTCATGGTCGCGGCGATCCTGCTCTATGTACCGGCGATCGCCAACTTCTGGGTCAACCGGCTCAACGACCGGGTCGCGGCCGCCAACACGGCAGCCCTCGTGCTCGACGCCGCCCCGCTCGGCATGGTCCCCGATTCGCTTTCGCGCGAGATCCTCAAAAGCATCCATGCCCGCGCGGTTGCGATCAAGATGGGCCAGCAGCGCCGGCTGCTCGCCAGCGACAACCTTCCGACCGCGATCGAGCACGATGTCGACCTGCGCGACATGACCGCGTGGGAGGCGATCACCGGCTCGTTCCAGATGATGCTGGAGACCGGCAACCAGGCCATCCGGATCGTCGGCCCCGGCGTCGGCAATGCCCAGTTCGTCGAGATCGTCACCGACGAATTGCCGCTGCGGCAGGCGATGTACCGCTTTTCCCGCAATGTCGTGGTGGTCGCCCTGATCATCGGCGTCCTGACCGCGGGGCTCGTCTATCTCGTGCTGCATTACCTGTTCGTGCGGCCGATGCGGCGGCTGACCGCGAGCCTGGTCGGTTTCCACGAAAATCCGGAGAGTTCGGCGCGCATCATCGTGCCGAGCCAGCGCAGCGACGAAATTGGCGTCGCCGAGCGCGAATTGTCGGACATGCAGCGCGATCTGATGTCGATGCTGCATCAGAAGAGCCGGCTCGCCGCGCTCGGCCTCGCGGTGTCCAAGATCAACCACGATCTGCGCAATCTGCTGGCCTCCGCCCAGCTTCTGTCCGACCAGCTCGCCAGCGTGCCGGATCCGCGGGTGCAGCGCTTTGCGCCCAAGCTGGTGCGTTCGCTCGAGCGCGCCATCGCCTTCTGCCAGTCGACGCTGTCCTACGGCCGCGCCCAGGAGGCGGCGCCCGACCGCCGCATGATTTTGATCGAGCCGGTCGTGCTCGAGGTACGCGAGACCGCGGGCCTGGCCAGCGATGCTGCCATCGTCTGGGTCGCGGCGATCGAGCGCGGGCTCGCCGTCGATGCCGATCCCGACCAGCTGTTCCGCGTGCTGCTCAACCTCGTTCGCAACGCGGCGCAGGCGCTGGAGAGCCATTCGTCGGGCGAGGGCAGCGCGCAGCAGATCCGGATCACCGGCAAGCGCGAAGGCGCCGTTGCCATCCTGGAAGTCTCCGACACCGGTCCCGGGGTGCCCCAGCGGACCCGGGATCACCTGTTCGAGGCGTTCCAGACCTCCGGCCGCCCCGGCGGCAGCGGTCTCGGCCTCGCCATCGCCGCCGAGCTGGTTCGCGCCCATGGCGGCGACATCCATCTGGTCGAAGGCACCATTGGCGCCACCTTCCGGATCGTTATCCCCGACCGCCCCGTGGAACTCCTCTCCATCCGCAACGAGCGGGCGCGGGCATAGGTCGGCCAGAGGCCGAGTTGCGTCTTCATTTTCAGGGGCCGTTCCCGACTATCTTCCGTCATTCCGGGGCGCGACGAAGTCGCGAGCCCGGAATCCATAACCACAAGCTGCGGTTATGGATTCCGGGCCTGGCCCTCCGGGCCATCCCGGAATGACGAGGCAACCGTCATCTCCCTGCAAAATCTCCCCATCCCGGCGCTTGCCAATCGAGGCAAGAGCGGTTAGTCAGAGCGCTCTTTCGCACCCCTCCGGCGCTGTCCGGAGGCTGCGTGTGGGCTAAAGCCCGCACTGTTCGCGAAAAACGCGCCCGTAGCTCAGCTGGATAGAGCATCAGACTACGAATCTGAGGGTCGGACGTTCGAATCGTTCCGGGCGCGCCATTTCTCGACGATCGACAATCCCGCCAGGATCTCATGCCCCGCCAAGGGCAAACGGTGCATCAAGCCGTTTGCAGCGCGCGTGAGCCGCTCCGCCTGAACAAAGCGCGCCTTGCCGCAGCGGAGCACTTTTGCCGAAAGACTTCGCCTTCACACCGCCCTGACACGCGGTGGCGATGAGCTTGATCCACCTCAAGGCATCCCGGCCGTGCGCGAATATCGTTGCCGCATGCAGCTATTCAATTCAACGAAGAACTATGGTGCAATTGCGCAGGCGCTGCATTGGCTGACGGTGTTCCTCGTTGCTCTCGCCTGGGCGCTCGGGATCTTTGGCGACGCGTTGCCCAAAGGTGGACCGCGTGACTCCGGATTGTTCGTTCACGTTTCTGCGGGAATAGCCGTGCTCGCCCTTCTCGTTGCGCGCCTGACCTGGCGGTTGGTTGATCCGTCTCCGCCGCCGGAAGCGACTGAATTTGGCGACTGGATGGGACGGTGGCTGGATCCTGCCGCCCGGATCGCGCACTACAGCCTCTATGTGTTGCTGGTCGCGGTTCCCGTCGTCGGCATCGTGCTTCAGTTTGCGCGTGGCGATGCCCTGCCGCTGTTTGGTCTGGCCGAGATTCCATCGCCGTGGCTCAATGATCGTGCCTTCGCCCACAATGTGAAGGAGGTGCATGAAATTCTCGCCCATGCACTGGTGATTCTCGCAGCCTTCCACGCTGCCGCCGCGCTGGTCCATCACTGGATATTTCGCGATCGCACGCTCGTGCGAATGCTGCCTCACTCCGACAGATAGCGCGGGCGGAATTCCAGGCGCTTCAGGGATTATTTCGACATGAGCCGCCTTCGCGCGCATCCCGAAAACCATCTGGTCGATCGGATCGGGTGGCTGAGAGCCGCCGTTCTCGGCGCCAATGACGGCATCATCTCCACCGCGAGCCTGATTGTCGGTGTTGCCGCGGCAGCTGCAACGCGAAACGACGTCTTGATCGCGGGGATCGCGGGATTGGTGGCCGGTGCCATGTCGATGGCAGCCGGCGAATATGTTTCCGTCAGCTCGCAGTCGGACACCGAGCAGGCCGATCTTGCACGGGAAGCCAGGGAATTGCGCGAGAGCCCGGCGTTTGAGCTCGACGAACTTGCCGAAATCTACGTCAAGCGCGGTGTCGACGGGCCGTTGGCGCGGCAGGTGGCCGAGCAGTTGATGGCCAAGGACGCATTGAAGGCCCACGCACGCGACGAATTGGGGATCTCGGACGTCACCGCGGCCCGCCCCATCCAGGCCGCGCTCGCGTCGGCGGCCATGTTCTCGGTGGGCGCCGCAATGCCATTGCTGATGGTCGCCCTATCCCCGGTCAACGTGCTGGTGCCGGTCGTATCCGCGGCATCGCTGGCCTTTCTCGCCGTCCTGGGAGCGATCGGCGCAAAGGCTGGCGGCGCCAACGTCTTGCGCGCTACCATTCGGGTGACGTTTTGGGGCGCGTTTGCCCTGGCGCTGACCGCAGGCATCGGGAAGCTGTTTGGTACGGTGGTCTAGAGCGGCCCCGATTCCAATCGCGCAACGAGGTCGATTGAATGCTTGCCGGCTTCCTGGTTCGGGCCCTGCTGGTCGTGTTGCCGGCGTTCGGTCTTGCCTTTGGCTTTGCCATTCCGCTGCTCGGACAGGCGGCGTGGCAGGATCGTGTCTGGGCGATATTCACGATTCCGGTTCTGATCGTGCTCGTGTACGACATCGTCACGAGCCTGCGACGCGGTGAAGTCGGCCTCGATATCGTTGCAGCCTTGTCGATGGTTGCCGCCCTCGTCGTGGGGGAGGAGCTGGCGGCGATCGTCGTCGCCCTGATGTATGCCGGTGGGCAATTTCTCGAAGCCTTTGCCGAACGCCACGCGCGCGGCGAGATGACGGCGCTGCTGGCGCGGGTGCCTCGAACGGCCGTTCAGTATCGGGACGGCGGACTGCAAGAGGTGGCGCTGGACCTGATTGCGCCGGGCGACCGTCTGTTGATCCGGCAAGGCGATGTCGTCCCGGTCGACGGCGTGGTGGCCAGCACTCTCGCGGTGCTGGATCAATCCGCGCTCACAGGAGAACCGATCCCGGTCCAGCAACATGCCGGCGACGAGGCGATGAGCGGATCGACCAACGCCGGCGACGCATTCGATCTCGTCGTATCGCGCCGTGCCGCCGAAAGCACTTATGCCGGCATCGTGCGCCTGGTCGAAGGCGCGCAGCGCTCCAAGGCGCCGATGTCGCGGCTCGCCGATCGCTTTGCGATGGTGTTCCTCGCGATGACCGTGCTGATCGCGGCCGCCGCCTGGTTCTTCACCGGCGATCCGGTCCGCGCGGTCGCCGTTCTCGTCATCGCGACGCCGTGCCCGCTGATTCTCGCGGTGCCGGTTGCCATCGTCTCCGGCCTGTCCCGGGCGGCGAGACATGGCATTCTGATCAAGGGAGGCAAGGCGATCGAAGCGCTCGCGCGCATCAATTCGCTGGTCCTCGACAAGACCGGCACTCTCACCGACGGCAGGGCGAAGGTCGTCGCCGTCAACGTATCGGCCAATGCCGATCCCGACGATGTATTGCGCCTCGCAGCCTCGCTTGATCAGGCCTCCAAGCACATCATCGCCCAGACCATCGTGGCCGAGGCGCAGAGCCGTCAGCTCAAGCTCACCATTCCATCCAGCGTCGCCGAAACGCCGGGCGAGGGCGTCCAGGGCGTGGTGGAAGGGCAATCCGTCGCGGTCGGTGGTGTCAGGTTCGTAACCTCAAAATTGACGCAAGCCGTGGAGGATTCCGTCCAGCCGTCAAGGGATGCCGGCGCCGCCACTGTTGCCGTTGCAATCGACGGCCGGATGGCGGGCGAGATCAGGCTGGCCGACGAGCTGCGGTCCGGCACACAATCTCTTCTTCAGCGCTTGAGAACCTTGGGAGTCCAGCGAATCGTTCTCGCAACGGGTGATCGCCGCGAGGTGGCCGAAGCGATCACGGCTGGTCTGGACATCGATTCGGTTCGTGCGGGGCTGACGCCGGATCAGAAGGTTCTGGTCGTGCTCTCCGAGCGGAAGAACGGCCCCGTCATGATGGTTGGCGACGGCGTCAACGACGCGCCCGCGCTCGCCGCGGCCGACGTCGGCGTGGCCATGGGAGCCAGGGGCGCCGCTGCATCCGCCGAAGCCGCCGACGTCGTCATTCTGGTGGATCATCTCGACCACATCGTGCCGGCGATCGAGATCGCCCGACGTTCCCGTTTCATCGCCCTGGAGGGGGTCTTTGCCGGAATGGGGCTCTCGGTGATCGGAATGGTCGCCGCCGCGCTGGGCTACCTGACGCCGGTCCAGGGGGCCTTGATCCAGGAGGCGATCGACGTTGCGGTGATCGTGAATGCGCTGCGGGCGCTGGGCGGCCGCTAACGTGCACTTCATCAACGGCCCGCCAGCACCTCCTTGCACTTGGCCGCGAAGGCGTTGAGGTACGAGCCGATCTCGCTCGCCAGCGCATCGGATCGATCGACATTTTGCAGGCTCATGTTGAGTGCGTAGACCGGAAGCCCGTCGAGCACGATGGGCGTTGCGACGGCAAGAACGGCCGGCTGCCACGACACCGCGCAATAGCCGTCGCGTTCGACGGCGCTGATCGATGTCCTGACGTCCGCAAGCAACGCCTTCGTGGCCACAGCGCTGCGTCGTTTGAACAGCTTCAGCAATCGTTCGCGCTCGGTTTCCGCAATGCCGGCCAGATAGGCGCGACCGAGCGACGTCAGCTCCATCGGCACCTGCTGCCCGGCGACCACGTTGCGCAGCGCCGCGCGGGGGCTGTAGCGGATCGATTCGAGATACACCATCATGGTTCTATCGGCGGTAGCCAGCCCCACGTTCAGCCGGCGCTTGGCAGATTCCGCCCGCATCATCGCTCCGATCGCGTTGAGCACGGGTGATCCCGTCCGCATCGCGTGGCCGATACTGATGACGGATGCGGCAAGGCGATAGGTTCGCTCAGCGCGGACTTCGTCGAGCATCCCGGAATTGACCAGCGTTCGTGTCAGCCGGCTGACCGTCGATCGCGGCAAACCGGTGCGTTCCGCAATCTCGCCATTGCCCAGCGTGTCGACGCCGGGCCGGAAAGCCCTGAGGATTTCGACGCCCCGTTCGAGCGACCGGTTGCCGTCAACCCCGCCCGCATATCTGCGCGCCTGCGCCATCTCCAGCCTCCCCAGGAATTCCCACCAAGCCATTTCCACTAAGTGGAATTAGGGGGATGTGCCTGATGGCGCAAGCCGATATAGGCACGGGCAAGAAGAATGCCCGGCCGCGCACGGCTCATTGAGGAAATGGCACGGCTTGAAGCGGCATTCGGGAGCCGACTCCAACCACGGAGCTTGCCATGTCCTATCAGCTCATCGAATTTTCCGTCGAAGCCGGTGTCGCGACGATCGCCTTCAACCGGCCGGAACGGCGCAACGCCATGAGCGACGAGATGCGCGCCGAGTTCGTCAACGCGCTCGAAACCGTCGCCCGCGACAAGGCGATCAAGGCTCTGGTGCTGACCGGGCGCGGCAACGCCTTCTGTGCCGGCGGCGACATCAGCGGCATGAAGCCGCGGCTCGAATCGCCGCAGGGCGAAGTCGCATTCAACGGATGGAGCCGTCAGCAGGGCGTGCACCATGTGCAGTCGTTCCTGCTCGGCCTGCCGAAACCGACGATTGCCGCCGTCAACGGCGCCGCGGCGGGCCTCGGCGCGGACACCGCGCTTGCCTGCGACTTCGTCATGGGAACGGAACGTTCGAAATTCACCTGGTCGTATATCAAGCGAGGCCTGATCCCCGACGGCGGCGGCCTGTATTTCCTGCCGCGACGTGTCGGGCTTCCCAGGGCCAAGGAACTGATCTTCACCGGGCGCATGGTCGAGGCCGACGAAGCGCTTTCGCTCGGCATCGTCGATCGCAAGGTCGCCGCGGCCGAACTGCTGACGGCCGCGCAGGCCTGGGCAGCCGAACTGGCTCAGGGATCGCCCACGGCGCTGGCGCTGGGCAAGAAGATCCTGAACGAGACCTTCGAGCATTCCGCGCATGACATCTTCAGTCTCGGCAGCCAGGCGCAAGCCATCTGTTATACCAGCGCGGAGCATCGCGACGCGGTGACGGCGTTCCTCGCGCAATCCGCGTCGAAGGATTGAGCGATGGATGCGATCGAACGCCTGATCCGGCCGCGCAGTGTCGCCATCATCGGCGCGTCGGCAGACCCGAGCAAGACGGCGGGGCGGCCGGTCTCCTATCTCAGGAAGCACGGCTTTGCGGGGAAGATCTATCCCGTCAATCCGAAGGTCGCGGACATCGGCGGTCTCACCTGCTATCCCGACATCGCTTCGCTGCCTGACGTGCCTGATGTCGGCATTGTCCTGCTTGGCGCGGAGCGCGCGCATATCGCGGTGCGCCAATTGTCCGAGCGGGGTGCTGCGGCGGCGATCGTTCTTGCCAGCGGCTACACCGAGACCGGCGCGGAGGGCGCCGAGCGGCAGAAGCAGCTGATGGAAGCCGCCGGATCCATGCGCCTTCTCGGGCCGAACACGATCGGCCTCGTCAATCTCACCGACAATATCGTGCTGTCGGCATCCGGCGCGCTGGCGATGGATCACTTCCCGACAGGCGCGATCGGATTGGTCTCGCAAAGCGGGGGCATTCTCGGCGCCTTGTTGTCGCGCGCCGCGGCGCGCGGGGTCGGGCTGTCCAAGCTGGTGTCGACCAGCAACGAAGCCGATCTCGAGCTCGCGGATTTCATCGACTTTCTCGCCGACGACAGTGCGACCAGGGTCATTGCCCTCTATGTCGAGGCGATCCGCAATCCGGCGCGTTTTCGCCAGGCGGTCCTGAAGGCGCGCCGCGCCGGCAAACCCGTCGTCGCCTTCAAGATCGGGCGATCGGAGGCGGGCGCAAAGGCGGCCGTCTCGCACACCGGGGCGCTTGCGGGGTCCGACCGCATGTACGATGCCTTGTTCAGGCAGCTCGGCGTGATCCGCGCCAGGACGTTCGATGACCTGCTCGACATTCCCGCGGCCCTTGCGGCGGGGCGAAAGCTGTCCGGTAGGCGTGTGGCGATCCTCACCTCGACCGGCGGTGCCGGCACGATCGTGTCAGACAGTCTCGGCGTCGCCGGCTTTGCAACACCCGCCCCCGACACCGGGACATCAGCGCAATTGCGCAGCCTTCAGTCGGGATCGCACGCCACGCTCGATCGCAATCCGATCGACGTGACCCTGGCCGGTCTGCAGCCGGATCTCCTCCGCGCCGCAATCCGCATCCTGCTCGCAAGTCCCTCCTACGATGCGCTGACCATCATTGTCGGCTCGTCGGCCGTGGGATCGCCGACTTTGATGGCCGATGCCATCCGCGACTGCCTGCCGATGAGCGACAAGCCCGTCATTGCCTATGTCAGTCCCTACGCGCCCGACGTGGTCTCCGTCCTCACCCGGCGAGGCGTTCCGGCCTATACGTCCGCCGAGAGCTGCGCTGCTGCGCTCGACGGGCTCTTGCAGGCCGGATTGCCGGAACAGGTCCGGACATCCGGCGCGACCGAGCCGGCGGCCGATATCAGCGACTTCCCGGCGGGATCGCTGGATGAAGCACAGGCCAAGGCGCTGTTCGCCCGTTTCGGCGTTCCCACCGTCGTCGAGAAGGTGGTCGCAACGTCAAGCGAAGCGGAGCAGGCAGCGCGCGACCTCGGTGGCCGGGTCGTGCTCAAGATTCTCTCGCGCGAGATCGCGCACAAGAGCGATGTCGGCGGCGTCGCGGTCAACCTGACCACGGATACGATTGGCGACCGCCTGACCGCGATGGCGGACGAGGTCGAGGCCAGGACGGGCAAGCGAGCCGAACGCTTCCTGGTTCAGGAGATGGTCTCAGGCGGCGTTGAAATCATTCTCGGGATGCATCGCGATCCCCTGGGGACGGCGATCCTTCTCGGAATGGGCGGCGTCTCCGCCGAACTGTTCAAGGACACGACGATGCGTCTTCTTCCACCGGAAGGCAGCCTCGGCCTGTCCGAGGCTCGCGCGATGGCGCGCGATCTCGTCACGTGGCCGTTGCTGGACGGTTTTCGTGGCCGTCCGAAATGCGATGTCGAAGCCCTCGCGGAAACGATCGTCGCTTTCTCGCGCATGGTTGCGCAACTTGGTGACCGTCTCACTGAAGCTGAAATCAATCCGGTTTTCGTGCTGCCTGCGGGCCACGGCGTGAAGGCGGCGGACGGATTGGTTGTTCTCAATGTCTGAGCAAAACCGGATGGAGACCCACATGGCCATTGGCGAAATCATCAGCCACGACGGCGCTCGCAACAGGGGGGCCGCCGTGCGGCGCCGGCTGAATCTCGCCGTGCTCGCCTGTGCCGTCATGCCGGTGGTCGCGGGGCTTGGCGTTGCGCCGGCGCGCGCCGAATATCCCGAGAAGATCGTCAGGATCGTGGTGCCCTTCGCAGCCGGTGGCGGCACCGACATCATTGCGCGAACGACAGCGCAGGAAATCCAGACGGACCTCGGCAAAGCCGTCATCATCGAGAACAAGCCGGGCGCCGGAACCATCATCGGAACCCAGACCGTCGCCACCAGCGAGCCCGACGGCTATTCGCTGCTGATGGCAACCTTCGCGCACGCGGTCAACCCGAGCCTGTACAACAAGCTGCCGTTCGATCCGCACAAGGATTTCGCGGCGGTCTCGCTGATCGCGCGGTCCTTCAATATCGTCGTCGTGAATCCCGTATCGAAGATCAACTCGATCTCCGATCTGATCGCTGAAGCCAAGGCCAATCCGGGCAAGCTCAATTTCGGAACGTTCGGTACCGGCACCTCGGCCCATCTCGCGGGCGAGCTGTTCAATGCGATGGCGAAGGTCAAGATGACGGCGGTGCCCTACAAGGGCGCGGCGCCTGCGATCAGCGATCTCCTGGGCGGGCAGATCGACGTGATGTTCACCACCGTGGCGAGCGCGGCCTCGCTGGTGGCCGCAGGCCAGCTCCGGGCGCTGGCTGTTACATCCGCCGAGCGTTCGAGCGCGTTTCCGCAATTGCCGACCGTCGCCGAAGCCGGGGTGCCCGGCTACGCTGCCGAGTCGTGGTACGGCTTGTACGTGCCGGCCAAGACACCCGCTCCCGTGATCGCACGCCTGAATCAGGCCGTCGCGAAGGCCGTCCAGTCCGGTGGTTTCAAGCAGCTCGAGGCCAACGAAGGCCTCATCATGGTGGGAGGCTCGCCGGAACAGCTCGATCGCTATGTCGGGCAGGAGGAGGAGCGCTGGCGCAAGCTGGTCAAGGACGCGAACATCGAGGTGCAATAGGCGATCGAGCGCCCCCCCCGATCACGCATCGCTCCGCAGGCCGGCGCGTTAACAAACTGTTCACCAACCGCGGCACGCCCAGCCGTAACCGCCGGTTAACCATGGATATTTACGGTGTAGCAAGCCTCTGAACGGGGGCCGTCAGTTGATTTTGAGTTCAAACCCATGGCGTTCGGTCGAAGCGCATCTCCGCGAAGCATCGCCCCGACGGAGCCTGCGGCTTCGTGGGAAGCGCCGCGGGCTGCGACGGTGAAGCCCGACGGCGACGGCCCTACGCTGATCAAGGGATCGCTGACCGTCTCCGGCGCGCTCGCCTTTCTGCGCGACAACGGCCGCCGCATCCTGACGCTTGCGCTGGCGCTGTTCGCCCTCGGCGTCATCGTTCTCATGGTTCTTCCGGTCCGCTATGCCGCAACGGCCCTGGTCGTCGTCGATCCGCGCGAGCTGCGCGTGACCTCGGACCAGGACGTCTTGCCGGGCATCGGCCAGGATGCGGCGGCGCTTCAGAGCCAGATCGAGATCGCCAAATCGGACGGATTTCTCCGGCCATTGATCGAGAAGCTCAAGATCGCGGACGACGAGGACATCGCGGGCGGTCATACCGACATGACGCGCCTGCTCGAGAAATTCCGCAGCCGCCTCGATATCTCGCGCCGCGGGCTCACCTACGTCATCGCCATCTCGTTCACCTCGAACAGCGCGGACCGCGCCGCCTATTACGCCAATGCCATCGCCGAGGCGTTCGCCGCGAGCCAGGGCCGGGTCCGCACCGAGGCCACGGACGAGGCGGCCGACTGGCTCAAGGACCGGCTGAAAGCATTGAACGAGCGCCTGCGTGCATCGGAAGATGCCGTCGCGGCCTTCCGGCTCGAGCACAAGATCCTCAATGCCGGCAAGGATTCCACCACCCAGCAATTGCGGGTGACGGACATCAACCAGCAGGTCTCCGCCGCTCGCGCGCGCACCGAGGAAGCCAAGGCGCGTTACGAGCAGGTGCAGCGCGATCTCAAGGCCAATGTCGAAGGGCCCGTGAAGCAGGATCTGTTGAGCATGCTGCGTGCGCAGCGCTCGACCCTGAACGACCAGATCGCGCAGAAGAAGGCGGTGTACGGCGACCGCCACCCCGATCTTGCGATCTCCTACAGCCAGCTGGCCGACATCAACCGGCAGATCGAGGTCGAGCGGAAGAAGAACATCGACACCGCGAAGTCCGAATACGAATCGCAGCTGGAGCAACAGAACGCGCTGGAGAAACAGCTCAAAGCCATCGAGACGCAGATGCTGGTCGATGGCCAGGCGCTGGTGAAGCTGCAGGAGCTGCAGCGGGACGCCGACGCAAACAAGAACATCTACGAGCAGTTCTTGTCGCGGTTCAAGACCACCAATGAGCAGCGTCAGTTGCAGAGTTCGCAGACCAAGGTCGCCTCGCCCGCGATTCCACCGCTGCGCTCGACCCGTCCGCCGCTTGCTTTGCTGCTTGCCGCGCTCGCGATCGGCTCGCTGTTGACCTCGACCGCCGCCGTTGCGGCGATGGGAAGCATGCCTGACGGGGCCGAGCCCGCGAAGGCCCCTGTTCAAACGCCCGTGCGCGCGGAAGCGATGAGCGTGCCCCATCGGCAGGCTCCGCCGTCGGCGCCCGCCGCGCGCCCGCCCGAGGCGATGCCGAATCTCCCGGTCTGGGCCCGCATTCCCGATCTGGCGTCGGGGGCTGCTCCCGGCACCGTCTGGCAACGACCGGTCGCCGCCACCGCCGAGCTCGATCTCGGCGCTTACCTGCGTCCGCTGCTCGAGCGGATCGATCGCGCGCCGGTGCGCGGCTGCAAGGTCGCCCTTGTGTTGTCTGTCGGCAAGAGCGCCGGCGGCAACACCGTTGCGCGCTCCCTCAATCGTGCGGCCGTCAATCGCGGCATGATGAGCGTGCTGATCCGGCTACAGCCGGAATTCGCAGGTAGCCAGCCCCCCGTCACCGAATGGCAGGATGGCTCGACCACGGCGGGACTTCAGTCGATCGTCGAGCTGCTGAGCGCCGGCCGCAAGGCCGATGCGAGGCCGGAGGACGACATCCGCTCGGAATTCGATCTCATCATCGTCCATGCGAGCAATCTCGCCTTGCAGCCTGACGCGATCGCGCTGGCGGCGCATGCGGATCTGATCATTCCGGTGGCGCGCGCCGGCGAGCTCGGCTCGGCGGCGATGCGGCGGGTCACCGCGGCGCTGGCGAGGTACAACACCGTGCCGACCGGACTCGTCGTCAATCATGCGCCCGCGGGCTCTGCGGTCCCTCATCCTGACGGCGGCGCATTGAGCCGGGCGATCTGACGATGACGACCTCGCGCGGTCGTCTGCTCCTTGCCGCGATATTGCTTTCGCTATCCATGCCGCCGGCAATGGCGGACACTTGCGTGCCCGTGCCGCAGACCGTTGCGCCGGACAGGCTCGCCGCCTTGTCGCGCGGTTTCAATGCCGACGGCTGGATCAACGGTGAACGATCCGCGCCCCCCGGTCGCGAACTGCTGATGCAGCTTCGCAAGGCGGGCATGAGTCATGTCCGGCTGCCGGTTCCCGCAGAGCGCGTGATGCTCCGCTTTGCCGCAAAGGCCGAACGCGACGAGACGCTGCGCGCGCTCGACACGGCGTTGAAGCAGCTCATGGCGCTCGGCTACTTCGTCTCGGTCGATCTGCATCCCGGCGAGCGCTTCAATCGCCTGCACAAGGACGATCCGGACGCAGCGCTGCGCGAGATGAAGGATGCGTGGAGCGCCCTCGCCGACATCATTCGGGCCTATCCCGCTGGTCGCGTCTTCGCCGAGCTGCTCAATGAGCCCGATGTCGAAGTGGGCAGGTGGCAAGAGGAGGTCGAATCGCTCGCCGCCGTCGTCCGCCAATTGCTCCCCGCGACCACACTCGTTGTCGGGCCGGTCAATTGGCAGCGCGCGGACTCGCTTCCGCAATTTCGCCCGTTGCCGGATCCGAACGTCGTCTACGCCATCCATTTCTACGATCCCATGGTGTTCACCCATCAGGGCCACTGGGATGCGCAGGATCCGCTGCACGACATCGTGGATCTGCCCTATCCGATCAGCGCGAGCGATCCCGCCGTTCAGACACTCCGTCAGGATTTGCAGGCGAGGGGCGCGACCAGGGCGCTCGGCATGCTCGACACCGCGATTGCCGTCGCCCGGGACAAGCCGAGCGTCGATCAATGGCTTGAGCCCGCAGTCGCATGGCAGCGGCAATTTGCGCGGCCGCTCATCGTCAACGAGTTCGGCGTGCTGAAAGCCGGCGCGCCCCGCGACAGCCGCCTGCGATGGCTCGCGTCGGTCACCGCCTATGCCAGGGCGCATTGCTGGGGCTGGACGCATTGGGAGCTGGCGCAGGGATTCGGCCTCGTCGACAGCAGCACCGGCAAGCCCGATCCCGGCGTGATGCGGGCGTTGCTCGGGGCGACCAAGCCGGGCGAGCGATGATCCCGGTTCGCTATCGTTAACGAATCCTTACGCATCCCATAGCTATCGTGGCCCCCGCGCTACGCCAAAGGACGAGTTATGAGTGGCGGGACCTCACCGCGATATCAGACCGCGCAGGCCGGTACGTTCGAGCCATCGCCTTTGCGCGATCTGGTCCCGACGCTTCTGATCGCCGTGGCGACGATCGGCTTCGTTCCGGTCCTGCACGTGGCGAGCCCGGTGCTGTCCCTCACCGTCGAAGTCCTCGTCGCCATCGCCATCGTGCTGGCGGTCCCGACCTACGCGCCGCTGATTGCGATCTTCGTCCTGTTCTTCCAGAACCTGTTCGTCTCGATCCTGTCGCCGCTGGTGTCGATCCCGTCCGATCTGGACTTCATCAAGGGCTATAATTTCCTCGTCTGCTCCGTGATGTGGCTGACGACGTTCGGTCTTTACGTGTTCGGCCAGCGGAATCAGTCGGCCGAAATTGTCAGGCTCATGCGCTGGGGAGTCGTCACCCTCGCCGTGGTGGGGCTGTATTTCGCCATCGGCTTCGTCCAGGACGGGCAACCGGCGTCGGTCTACTTGCGCAACATCGTGCTGCCGCTGTTCCTGTTTCAGCTCTCGCTGCTGACGGCGGCGACGTTCGAGGTCCGCGCCACGCCGTTCCTGGTGACGCTCGCGGTCGTTCTCATCATCTGCGGCTATGTCGAGTTTGCGTTCCGCGATGTCTGGCTGGCCGTCACCAACGGCTACACCTTCTGGGGCTTCGACGAGCTCAAGGCGACCCATTCGGGCGTCTGGGAAGCGCAGATGCGGGCCACCGGCGACGTGCCCGTCGACCTCAAGGATCGCTTCAGCTTCGACTTCCTCAACACGCCGCTGCTGGAAGGCTTCGGCCTGTCGAAGATCCTGCGCATCCACGGGCCGAACATGAGCGCGATCAGCTTCGGCTACGGCATCGCCTTCTTCGGGCTGTTCCTGTTTTCGGTCGGGCGTCCGTTTCTGGCTCTCGCCGCGCTTCCGCTCCTCATTCTCTGCAGCGTGAAGGGCGCGCTGATCACGGTCCTGTTTGTGATCGCGGCCTGGATCTCGACCCGTCTGCTCGGTGCCGTGGTGACGTTGGTGCTCGGCCTGCTGGCCCTGATGGTGTTCGCGGTCGTCGCGATCCGTGTCGGCCTGCAGATCGGCGACTATCACGTCATCGGCCTGATGGGCGGCCTCAACGGCTTCCTTGAAAAGCCGTTCGGCCGCGGACTCGGTATTGGCGGCAATTTGTCGGACAGCTATTTCTCGATCGACTGGAGCGCCGCGCAGGCGGCCGGAACGATCGATGGCGCGGCGGAGAGCGCGATCGGCGTGCTGATCTACCAGATGGGCATCGCCGCCCTCGTGCCGCTCGGCTTCTATTTCGCGATGGCACTCAAGGCCTGGCGCCTTTACGCGTCCTCAGGATTTCTGACGCAGGGCCTCGCCGGCTTCGGTGTCATGGTCGTGCTGCTCAACGGCCTGTTCCAGGAAGAAGCTCTGTTCGCGCCGCCGGCGCTGGGGCTGATGCTCTCGCTGACGGGCCTCGTGATCGGAAGCCAGATCAGGATGCAGACGGTGGTGGTGCGGGATGCGGCGGTCGAGCAGCTGACGCACTACCAGGCCGCGACATAACTTTCGTGTTCGGGGGGCAGGCTCGCCCCGCGCCTCACCGCCACCCCAGCGCCGGTGCGACATGCGTGAGGATCGCCTCGATTGCATGCGCGCAATAGTCGACGCCGAGCTGGTTCGGGATCGTCAGCAGCAGCGTGTCCGCCTCCGCGATCGCCTCGTCCTGACGCAGCTGCGCGATCAGCGCATCCGGCTCGGCCGCATAACTCCGGCCGAAGATCGCGCGCGTCTGCGGATCGATGAAGCCGATCTGGTCTTCGCCGCCGCGCTCGCCGCCGAAATAGGCTCGGTCGCGATCGTTCATCAACGCGAAGATGCTGCGGCTGACCGACACGCGCGGCTCGCGGCTGTGGCCGGCTTCCTTCCAGGCGGCGCGATAGGCGCGGATCTGGGCGGCCTGCTGCACGTGAAAGGCCTCTCCGGTCTCGTCGTTCTTGAGCGTCGAGCTCTGCAAGTTCATGCCGTGCTGTGCTGCCCACACCGCCGTGGCGTTCGAACCGGCGCCCCACCAGATGCGGTCACGCAAGCCCGCGGCATGCGGCTCGAGGCGCAACAGACCCGGCGGGTTGGGAAACATCGGCTGCGGATTCGGCTCGGCAAAACCTTCGCCGCGCAACAGGTCGAGGAACACCTCGGCATGGCGCCGGCCCATGTCGGCGTCGCTCTGGCCCTCGGCCGGGCGATAACCGAAATAGCGCCAGCCGTCGATCACCTGCTCGGGCGAGCCGCGGCTGATGCCGAGCTGCAGCCGGCCGCCGGCGATGAGGTCGGCGCTGCCTGCGTCCTCCACCATGTAGAGCGGGTTCTCGTAGCGCATGTCGATCACGGCCGTGCCGATCTCGATCGTGCTGGTCCTGGCGCCGACGGCCGCGAGCAGCGGGAAGGGCGAGGCGAGCTGGCGGGCGAAATGATGCACGCGGAAATAGGCGCCGTCGGCCCCTAGCTGCTCCGCCGCGACCGCGAGCTCGATCGATTGCAACAACGTGTCCGCCGCCGAGCGGGTCTGCGACTGCGGCGAGGGCGTCCAGTGTCCGAAGGACAGAAATCCGATCTTTTTCATGGACGTTATTTAATGACGGCCGGGATGGCGTCAACCGCCCGCGCTTGCAACGGGGCCCTGCGTCGGGGCCGGCGCAAAATGCCCGGCGCGCTCGACCAGGAGATCAAGGAAGCTACGCGCGCGCAGCGACATCCAGTGCGTCTCCGGATAGACCGCGTGCAAGGGCAGCGCGGCGATGCTGTAGTCCGGCAGCACATGCTCGAGTTCGCCGCTGCGAAGACCGTCCGCGGCATTCCAGTCGGGCAGGATGGCGATGCCGAGATGCTGCATCGTCGCCTCCTGCATCGCATCGGCGTCGTCGACGTGAATGGGGCCGTTGATCGATGCGACGTGACGGCCATGCTCGGATTCAAAAGTCCATTGGTGCGCCGGCGACATCCTGGAATAGACGATGCACTGGTGCGAGCCGAGATCGTCAGGCGTCCGCGGCAGCGGGCGACCGTGCAGATAGGTCGGTGTCGCAACCAGATGGCGCTGCACGGTTCCGAGCCGGCGGGCGACCAGCGTGCTCGCTTCGAGGTTTCCAATCCGCAGTGCCAGCTCGATGCCTTCCTCCACCAGATTGACGAAGCGTTCGCTGAAGCGGATGTCGACCCGCACCTCCGGATAATTCCGAACGTACTCGGCGATGACAGGCATCATGTAGCGCCGCCCGAACGACGACGGCACGCCGATCCGGAGCGTGCCGGTAGGGCGGGGCGCGGCCTTGTCAACACTCGCCCGCGCCATGTCGAAACTGTCGAGGATCTGGCGCGCGAGATCGTAGATCCGGTGCGCCTCGGCCGTCGGCTTCAGCGTGCGCGTCGTGCGCGAAAACAACTGTGTGCCGAATTCGCTCTCCAGCATCGCGATGCGCTTGCTGATGGCGGGCTGGCCGATGCCGAGTTCCTTCGCCGCAGCCGAAAAGCTGCCGCCCTCGAGGGTGCGAACGAAAGCGCGCAGGCAATCGATCCGGTCCATCATTCATTCCGATCTGGAATAAATTATATCCTATCTATTCCGTAGTGCGCAACACGGCAGGCCAGTAGGCTCCCTCAAAACAAGCAATCGCGGGGGAGACCACATGGCACGCAACATCGGAATCGTCGGCGCCGGAATCGCCGGCCTGCATCTCGCGCTCTACCTGCAGAAGCACGGTGTGGACGCGACCGTCATCACGGACCGGCCGCCCGAGGATTACAGGAACATCCGGCTGCTCAACACCGTCGCGCATCACCACGTCACGATCGCGCGCGAGGACTATCTCGGCGTCAATCACTGGACCGATCCGAAGGACCATTACTATTACCACGACCATTTCTTCAACTTTCCGCAGCCGCTGCGCTTTCGCGGCGACTTCTCGAAGGCCAGCCGCGCCGTCGATTACCGGCTGTATCTTCCTGCCCTGATGCAGGACTTCAGCAAGCGTGGCGGCAAGATCGAATACCGCCGCATCGAGGAGCGCGACATCCGCCCGCTGGTCGCGCGCTTCGACCTGCTGGTCGTCTCGACCGGTAAGGGCCCGCTCGGCCAGCTCTTCAGCTACCGTCCCGAGCACACGCCCTATTCGCAGCCGCAGCGGCGCCTGTGCGTCGGGCTCTACACCGGCGTGTGGCAGCCCGATCCCATGAACGTCACGCTCTCGGTCTCGCCCGGCCATGGCGAGATGATCGTAATCCCCACCGTCACTTTCGGCGGCATCGCCAACGCGCTGCTGATGGAAAACGTGCCGGGCGGCGACATGGAGGAATTGGCGACGCTCAGCTACGACGACAACCCGAAGCACTTCCTGAAGGTGCTGCTCGGCAAGCTCGAGAAGCATCACCCCACCACCTACGACCGTATCGACACCGCGCGCTTCGACCTCGCGCAGCCTCAGGATCTCTTGCAGGGCGGTGTGGTCCCGACCGTGCGCAATACGGTGGTCGAATTCGACGACGGCAAATGCGCCATCGCGCTAGGCGACGTCCATGCCATCGTCGACCCAATGATGGGCCAGGGCGCCAATGTCGCTTCCTATGCGGCCTTCGTTCTCGGCGAGGAGATCGTCAACGCCGACGCGTGTGACGCGCGCCTCTGCGAGAAGATCGACCTGAAGCGGCAGGACCGCGTGCTGGCGGCTTCGCGCTGGACCAATGTGATGCTGCAGCCGCCGACGGAGGCACTGGGCATGCTGATCGGCGCGATGAGCCAGAATCCGGCGCTGGCGAACGAGTTCACCGAGAACTTCAACTATCCGGACCGGCAATGGGACCGCATCTCCACGCCGCAGCGCATCCAGGCCTGGATCGAACGCATGTCGGCATCCCCAGAGCCCGTCAGGGCGATCGCGTGAGGACCGATGCGAGCGGAAACTGAGATGCCGCGTGCCAATCCGGCGTCATTTCGCGAGGCCGCGTCGCGCTTTGCGACTGGCGTCGCGGTGCTGACCGCGCTGGACGAGCACGGCCGCGTCTGCGGCATGACCGCGAACAGCTTCGTCACCGTCAGTCTGTCACCACCGACCGTGCTGGTCTCGGTCATGCCCGGCCGCATGCACCGCGCGATCACGACGACCGGACGTTACTGCGTCAACGTCCTGCCCGATCACGGCCGGGATCTGTCACGGCATTTCGCCAGCCAGCCGAATGCAGGCGCCAGTCCCGACTACGATATCGTCGACGGCCTGCCGCGCCTTCAGGGCTGCATCGCCTGGTTCGCCTGCGAGGTCATCCGCCACGTCGACGTCAGCGACCACACGCTGATCATCGCGGAAGTCTCCAGCTGCGACCATCGCGACACCACGCCGCTGGTGTTCTTTTCGAGCCGGTATCATCGCGGGGCGGGGGTGCCGGTGGAGAGGTGAGGAGTGGGCGATCCTCGCATGGTGCTACGCTGGTGTTTGTCCCATACGTCCGACCATGCCATCATGCGCCTGTTTTGCCCGACGCGTCAAGCGATTTACTGTTTTTCAGAAATTTTGCGTGGAGGCTGAGGTCCGGCGCGATGAGGGGCAGCCCGGTCTCACGCCGCTTCAAGCCATTGATCTTGCTATGTCCGGCTACTGTGCATGGGGTTGTTTTCGATATCTTGCCATCGAGGGCATGACGGTACGAGGCCCGCCCCGTTACTTCATCACCCGCAGACCCTTGGTCGTAAACCGCTGCGTCCTGTCGCCGGGCCGCACCGGACGCCGCGTGCCGGCGGCCTTGCCTGTGCCGGGAGGCTGGTGCGCAGGCACGAGTTGGTGGGGCTGCGAGCCGATCAAATCGGCGCGGCCCATCGCCTTCAGAGCCTCGCGCAGCACCGGCCAATTGTCCGGGTCGTGATAGCGCAGGAAGGCCTTGTGCAGCCGTCGCTGGCGCAGGCCCTTGATCGCCTCGACCTTGTCGCTGCCGCCGTGGCGCACGCCGCGCAAGGGATTCACGCCGGTATGATACATCGCCGTCGCGGTCGCCATTGGTGAGGGCAGGAAGGTCTGCACCTGATCCGCGCGATAGCGGTTCTTCTTGAGCCACAGCGCGAGGTTCATCATGTCCTCGTCGGTCGTGCCCGGATGCGCCGCGATGAAATACGGGATCAGGTAATATTTCTTACCGGCCTGTTCGGCAGCGGCATCGAACATCCGCTTGAACTGGTTGTAGGCGCCGATGCCGGGCTTCATCATCTTGTCGAGCGGGCCGCGCTCGGTATGCTCCGGCGCGATCTTGAGGTAGCCGCCGACGTGATGGGTGACGAGCTCCTTGATGTATTCGGGACTCTCGACCGCGAGGTCATAGCGAACGCCGGAGGCGACCATCACCTTCTTGATGCCCTTGGTCTCGCGCACCTTGCGATAGAGCCGGATCAGATCGTCATGCGAAGTGTTGAGGTTCGGGCAGATCTCGGGGAACACGCACGACGGCCGCCGGCACGCGGCCTCGACCTTGGGATCCTTGCACGCCATCCGGTACATATTGGCGGTGGGGCCGCCGATGTCGGAGATGACGCCGGTGAAGCCGGGCGTCTTGTCGCGGATCAGTTCGATCTCGCGCAGAATAGAACCTTCGGAGCGGTTCTGGATGATGCGGCCTTCGTGCTCGGTGATCGAGCAGAAGGTGCAGCCGCCGAAGCAGCCGCGCATGATCGTCACCGAGAACTTGATCATGTCCCAGGCGGGGATCTTGGCCTCGCCGTAGGACGGATGCGGCGCGCGCGCGTAAGGAAGATCGTAGACCGCGTCCATCTCCTCGCTGGTCAGCGGGATCGGCGGCGGATTGAGCCAGAGGTCGCGATCGCCATGACGCTGCACCAGCGGCCGCGCATTGCCGGGATTGCTCTCCCGGTGCAGCACGCGTGAGGCGCGGGCATAGGCTTCCTTGTCCTGCTCGACCTGCTCCAGCGCCGGCAGGCGGATGACGGTCGCGCCCTTCTGGCGCGTTGCGCCTTCGTCGGCGGAGTCGAGATCGTCGGCATGCAGCTCGGTGTAATCCTCGGGCACGCGGCGGAACAGCGCGACGCCCCTGATGTCGTTCAGTTCGCGCGGCGCTTCGCCGGCGGCGAGACGCTGTGCCACCTCGACGACGGCGCGCTCGGCATTGCCGTAGAGCAACAGGTCGGCCTTGGCGTCGGCCAGCACCGAGCGGCGCACCTTGTCGGACCAGTAGTCGTAATGCGCGATCCGGCGCAGCGAGGCCTCGATGCCGCCGAGCACGATCGGCACGTCCTTGAACGCCTCGCGGCAGCGCTGGGCGTAGACGACGGTGCAGCGGTCCGGCCGCTTGCCGCCTTCGCCGCCGGCCGTATAGGCATCGTCGCTGCGGATGCGGCGGTCCGCGGTGTAGCGGTTCACCATCGAATCCATGTTGCCGCCGGTGACGCCGAAGAACACCTTTGGTTTGCCGAGCACCTTGAACGGCTCGGCCGAATGCCAGTCCGGCTGCGAGATGATGCCGACCCGGAATCCCTGCGCCTCCAGCAACCGGCCGATGATCGCCATGCCGAAACTCGGATGGTCGACATAGGCGTCCCCGGTCACCAGCACGATGTCGCAGGCATCCCAGCCGAGCGCGTCCATCTCGGCGCGGCTCATGGGGAGGAACGGCGCCGGCTTGCGCGGCTGTGCCCGGGCCATCAGGGGCTTTGCGGCGGCAATGATCTGGGTGTCCATGCGCACAGCCATAGGACTCCAGGCCCGCGAATACAACCGACGGCCACGTGAAGATTTGCGGTTCCGTGCGGATGCCTTAACCGTTCGCGAGCCCCCGCCGGACCTCGGCCGTCGTGGCCGGCTCGCCGCCCTGCGCGCGGACCATCCGCACCGCGTCCTCGACGAGGCGGAGATTGGTCGCAGTCGCGCCCAGCAGCGCATCCTCCAGCCCGACGCGGATATGGCTGCGGCGGGCGATCGCATCGCCGATCAGCGGCGTGATGTCGACGCCGAGGCCGGAGACCATCCAGGGCGCGCCGGCCGCTTCCTCCTCCATCAGCGTCACCAGCGCGGCAAGGCCGTAAGGCTTTGGCGGAAAGCAGAACGCGAATTGCTGCGAGAACATGAAGCGGTAGATCGGCGTCCTGACGCCGCTCGCGCGCGCCAGCGCCGCGCCGGCTCGGATGAAGCCGGGCTCGTAGATCGCGAAGGCCGGGTGGATGCCGTGCCGTGCGACCACGCCGAGCCCGTGCCTGATATGGGTCTCCGGATTGAGATAGGTCTCGGCCGGCTTTGCCTGCGCCGTAGTCGCAGTCAGCGTGAAATTGACGCTGCCGGGATCGACCACCGCGAATTCGAGCAGGCCGCGTTCGGCCAGGGCTTCGATGTGCGCGAAGCGCGCTGTGGGGTCGGCGACATTGCCGCGCGTATCGAGGCCGGGGATGGACGGGTACACGGGCACGTCGACCCTGGCGCGGATGCCTTCGATGATGCGCGCATAGACCTGCCAGTCGAAGGTTTGCGGTCCGCCGCCGTCATAGGCATGCGTGTGAATGATCGCCGCGCCGGCTTCCGCGCAGGCGATGCCCTCGGCGATGATCGCGTCCACCGTGTCGGGGATGCCGGGTTGCAGCGCGCGGCTCCACGGCCCGTTCAACGCCGCTTCGATCCAGAACTTGTGCATGTCGCGCCTCCCTTGCGGTGCCTGTTTTGACCAACCGTATCACGCCCGCCGCGCGCGGTCAGCGCCGTCAGGTGTGTGATGCCGTCCACATACCAGCGGGCGCTGCCGCGTCATCTTCTCTCCAGTTTCAAAGGGAGAGATCCATGTTTCTGGTCGATGCGCTGCTGATCCTGGCGATGTTGTTTTTGCTGTTCCTGCCGATCTCCGATCGCAGGACGGTGCGGATGCGGCTCTGCATGCTCTGCGCGCTGCTGGCGGTGTTCTCGGTCTCGATCACTCGCACGTCTGTTGCGCCGGTTCTGATGGCGAGCATTTCATCGCCTCCGGGAATGGTGCGCGTGCCGCATATGCACCTCAGCGATCCGTCTTCAGGGCTCTCGCCGCGGCCGACATCGGATATGCGACTGCTCCATGGGCAAGGAAACGGGCAAGGAAGCTTCTGACGGCAGTGATGAAGCCGGCGCGGCATCGACCGAGGCCGCTCGATGCACTCAATCCACCGTCAGCGCCTTGGCGTAGACCACGCCGGAATTGGTGATGTGCGTCGTCATCAGTGCCTCGAAGGCCGCGAACTCGCCCCGCGCGAACAGGTCGAGCAGCTTGCGGTGCTCGTCGAACGACGAGCGGGTGCGCACGTCGATCGGCGAGGTCAGATTGGTGCGGAGTGCCGCGACGCGGCTGGATGCGAGCTGGTAGGATTCGACGAGATAGCGGTTGCCGCAATGCGCGAACAGGCCTTCGTGAAAGGCGGCATCGGCGCGGCCATAGGCAATGTTGTCCCTGGCCTCCACCGCGGGCTCCATCGCCGCGATCGCCTCGCTCAGCGTTGCGATCGCGCCGTTGCGGTCATGGCGGAAGGCGAGCTCGGCGGCCTTGGGCTCGAGCGCGATGCGGAAGGTGCAGAGCGCGTCGATATCCTCCGCGCTCGGCGTGAACACGAAGCTGCCGACCTGCGGCCGGATCACCACGAGGCCCTGCGCCTGCAGCAGGCCCATCGCCTCGCGCACCGGCGTGCGGCTGACGCCGAAGGAATTTGCCACCATCTCCTCCGAGATGGCGGCGCCGAGCGCGAACTCGCCGTCGATGATGGCATGTCGCAGCCGCTGCATCACCCGCTGCGACAGCGATTTCGGCGTATCGAGCTTGAGCGATCGCATGTGATCTCAGAACACCTTGCCGGGATTGAGCAGATGATCGGGATCGAGCGCCGCCTTCAGCGTCCGCATCAGCGCGATCTCGGCGTCGCTGCGGGCGTGACCCAGCCACTTCTTCTTCAGCGTGCCGATGCCGTGCTCGGCGGACACGCTGCCGCCCATCTCGCGCACGAGGCCGTAGATGATCGCGTCCATCGCCTCCTTCGGCTGCTGCTCGACGGAGAGCCCCGTGACCCATGAGACGAGATGCAGATTGCCGTCGCCGATATGGCCGTAATAGACGCTCTCGCAGCCCGCGATGCCCTCGGCGAGCGCGGCCTTGCAGCGCCCGACGAACTCGTCCATCCGCGCCACTGCAAGTCCGATGTCGTAGGAGATGTGCGGCCCCAGCACCTGGCCGAACTCGGCGCAGATGTCACGGACGCGCCAGAAGCCTTGCGTGTGCGCCAGCGATTGCGCCACGGCGGCATCGACCAGCAGCCCCCGCTCCATCAGCTCTTCGAGCCAGCTCTGGAAGCGCGGCGCATCCAGGCTTTCGTCGGTGCCTTGCGCTTCCACCAGCACATAGAGGCTGTCGCCTGCGACGACCGGCGGCTTCACCCCGGCGCGCGTCGTAATCACGTCCCAGTAATCCGGCCACATCACCTCGAAGGCCGACAAGAGCGGGCCGAGCCCGCTACGCGCAGCACTGAGCAGCTCGATCACCGCGGCGTAATCCTTCAGCGCGCACAGCGCAGCCGTGGTCGAGCGCGGCTTCGGGAGCAATTTCAGCACCACGCGGGTGATGATGCCGAGCGTGCCTTCCGAACCGATGAAGAGATGCTTGAGGTCATAGCCCGCGTTGTTCTTCATCAGTTTGTTGAGATTGGTGATGATGGTGCCGTCGGGCAGCGCCACCTCCAGGCCGAGCACAAGTTCGCGCGTCATGCCGTAGCGGATCACGCGGTTGCCGCCGGCGTTGGTGGAGAGATTGCCGCCGATCGCGCAGGAGCCGCGCGAGCCGAGATCGAGCGGGAAGAAGAAGCCGGCCTCGTCGGCGGCCTTCTGGATCGTCTCCAGCGGTGTGCCCGCTTTCACCGTCATCGTCATCGAGGCGCGGTCGATCTCCTCGATGCCGGTCATGCGCTCCAGTGAGATCGCGACCCAGCCCGGCTCGGGCGAGGCACCGCGACAAAGCCCGGTCAATCCGCCCTGCGGCACGAACGGCAGGTGCGCCCGCCGGCAGGTCAGAATCGCGTCCGCGACGCCCTGCGCGTCGATGGGGCGGATCACTGCGAGCGGTGCCTGCGGCAGGCTCGCGCTCCAGTCGTTGCAATTGCGCGCGGGCACGTCGGTGCCGATCAGCACCGCGGCCGCGCCGAGTTTGTCGCGCAATGCGCCGAGCATCTGGTCGGGGCGCTCAATGGGGTCGCCATGTTCATGCAAGACCTCCTTGGAAACTGGCTGCGCCTGATGCGCGGTGTAGCGATGGAAAGGGTTTGCGTCTCTCTTGTATGTAAGGTACAAGATAAAAAGTAAAGTAAAAACAAGGCGCGGACGGGTTTCCCAAGATCATTGCAGATCGGGGGCTCGGTCCGGGGTCGCAGCAAGGGGCGGTACGATGACGGAGGCAATTCGCGGGTTCTGGGTGGCGTCGGCGACACCGCTGGCAACGGATGGCAGCGCGGATTCCGCCAAGCTCGCCGCCCATGCCCGGCAGCTCTTCAGCAAGGGCGTCGACGGCGTCGTCCTGTTCGGCACCACCGGCGAAGGCACCTCGTTCAATGTCGGCGAACGCGTCGCGACCATCGAAGCGATGCTCAAGGCCGGCGTCGCGGCCGAGCGCATCGGCATCGGCGGCGGGTTTCCCGCCATCAGCGACAGCATCGCGCTGACGCGCGCGGTGCTCGGCCTCGGCCTGCGCCATGTGCTGTACCTGCCGCCCTACTTCGATCGCAGCGTGACGCCCGAAGGCATCGAGGATGCCTTCGCCGCGATCTTCGATGGCGTCGCCGACGATCGCTTGCGCGCCTATCTCTACCACATCCCCCAGGTCTCCGGCGTCGCGATCCCGACCAGCGTTGCTGCGAATTTGCGCAAGCGTTACGGCAAGGTGGTTGCGGGCCTGAAAGACTCCAGCGGCGACTTCAAGCAGTTCCAGGCGTTCCGTGCCGCCAGCCCCGAGCTCGCCATCACCGTGGGCAACGAAACCGACATCGCCCGCGCGATTGCCGGCGGTGGTGCCGGCACCATCTGCGGCATGGCCAACATCGCCCCGGAGCTGGTCAAGGCGATGATCGACGGCAAGGATGTCGAAGCGCGCATGCAGGCGGCGGTCGACATCGTGGTGAAGTCGCCATCCTTCCTCCCGACGCTGAAGGCCATTCTCGCCGCGCAGACCAGCGATGCAAGCTGGCTCCGGGTGCGGCCGCCGCTCCGCGCCCTGTCTGACGGTGCCGCGCTCAAGCGAAAGCTCGACGAGCTGATCACGCCCGCCATCGCTTGAGATCGCACGACGCCGCGACACGATGCCGCGAATTCGCGCGTAACGTGTCGCGCGCGGCATCGCGGCAATTCGTGATTGCCGATTGGCGTCGATCTTCGTTTAGAACGATTCAACACTAGAGCGATTCAACGTCGCCTACGGTTCTCTTCATTCGCTGCGATTGCTAGACGCGCAAGCTTCATAGTTGTTGCAGAATTGAAGTGGGGCGAAAGTGCGTGTGAATGCGGATGACCCGATCAGTGGTCATCGTGCCGGCAGAAGCCGTGCAGGTCTTCTCATCGGAGCAGCCGTGCTGCTCGCTGAACTCCCCTCCAATACGACGATCGCGCAGGCGCAGTCCGCATTGCCTCCGGTGACGGTGGACGCTCCGGTGCAACGGCCGAAGCCTGCGCGGGCGTCGGAATCGTCGCAACGCCGCACGCAAGCGGCCGCACGCCAGCGCAACCGGAACGCCGCTGCTCCTGCCGCGCCGACACTGTCGGAGCGCGCAGCCGTGGAAGCCGCCGCGCAACAGGCCGCCAAGCTCGGCTATCGCGCGATGCCGAGTGCGACCACGCTGCGCAATGGCGCCTCGCCGCTCAACACATCGCAGGCCGTCAACGTCGTGCCCGAGCAGGTTCTCAAGGACCAGCTGCCGCGCAACATCGACGACGCGCTGATCAACGTCTCCGGCATCACCCAGACCAACACGCTCGCCGGCAGCCAGGACGCGGTGATCCGCCGCGGCTTCGGCGACAATCGCGACGGCTCGATCATGCGCAACGGCATGCCGCTCGTGCAGGGGCGCAGCTTCAATGCCGCGGTCGAGAGCGTCGAGGTGTTGAAGGGGCCGGCCTCGCTGCTCTACGGCATCATGGACCCCGGCGGCATCGTCAACACCATCAGCAAGCGTCCGGAACTCTACCAGCACGGTTCGGTCACGCTGCTCGGCTCGGCGTTCAGCGCCTCCAAGACGGGTGCCGACGGCCTGCTCGACATCACCGGCCCGATCGGGGACCAGGGTCTTGCCTATCGCTTCATCGGCTACGGCGTCAGTGAGGATTACTGGCGGAATTTCGGCCGCCACCGCGAGATGCTGGTTGCGCCGTCACTGGCCTGGTACGGCCAGGACACCACCGTTCAGCTCAACTACGAGCACCGCGAGTTCATCTATCCGTTCGACCGCGGGACCGCGTTCAATCCGGTGACGAAAACGCCGCTCGCGGTTCCTGCGACGCGTCGGCTCGACGAACCCTTCAACAATGTGTGGGGACGTCCGACCTGATCCAGGCGTCGGTCGAGCACCGCTTCAACCAGGACTGGAAGCTCTACGCCGGATACAGCTACAACACCGAGACTTTCAGCGCCAACCAGCTTCGCATCTCCACCCTCAACTTCACGACGGGCGCAGAGACCCGCAGCAACGACGGCACGCAGGGCTCGCTCAGCAATGTCAGCTACGGAACGTCCTACATGTCCGGTGGCTTCTGGCTCGGCAACATGCGCAACGAGGTGGTGTTCGGCGGCGACGGCCAGTACCGCACCATCTACCGCGACAATCTGATCCGGCAGGCGACGCCTGCCATCAACGTCTACAATCCCGTTTACGGGCTGGTCAGCCCGGGCACGACGGTATCGAATCCGGACAGCGCCCAGACCGACAAGCTCGGCCAATGGTCGATGTTCTTCCAGGACACGCTGCATCTGACCGAACGCTTCGCGCTGGTCGGCGGCGTCCGCTACATGGACTACGACCAGATCGCCGGACGCGGAAAGCCCTTCGTCACCAACACAAATGTCTCCGCGGACAAGGTGCTTCCGCTCGGCGGCGCCATTTTCAAGCTCACCGACCAGATCTCGCTCTATGCGAGTTACACCGAGTCGCTGAAGCCGAATTCGACCATTGCGCCGATCGGCGCCGTGGTCGATTCCAACGTCGCGCCGGAAGAGGGCGTGTCATACGAGACCGGCGTGAAGTTCGATCTGAACAAGCGCATCTCGGGTACGCTGGCACTCTACGATCTCGACAAGAAGAACGTGCAGACGACGAAGACGAACAGCGCGAACGTAGTGGAGATCCACACCGTCGGCCGTGCCCATTCGCGCGGCGTCGAATTGGATGTCACCGGCAGGCTCACCGACAGCTGGGCCTTGATCGGCAGCTATGGCTACACCGATGCGCGGGTGACGGCGTCCGAAGATTCGACGCTGCTTGGCAGGAAGCTGCAGAACGTTGCGATGAACACGGCTTCGCTCTATCTGGTCTATGACTTCGGCACAGCCTTGCCGGGCCAGCTCCGCCTCGGCGGTGGCGCGCGCTACGTCGGCGATCGCCCCGGCGATTCCACCAATGGCTTCTTCCTGCCGTCCTATGTGGTCGCCGATATCTTCGCGACCTATGAGACGAAACACCAGAACACGCCGGTGGTCTACCAGTTCAACGTCAAGAACCTGTTCGACACGGTCTACTATCCCTCCGCCGTCAACAATCTGAACGTCGCGATCGGTGATGCACGCCGCGTGTCGCTGTCGGCAACGGTGAAGTTCTAGCGATGGCGATGCGGCACAAAGCCGTCGCGGTCCTGGTCGCGCTGGCGTTTGTTTGCCTTGCCGCCACGGGTGCGAGCCGCGCCGGGGAAATCACGCTCTATGCGACCCGAGAGGCTGCTCTGGTCGCACCCGTCGTTGCGGCGTTCACGAAAGCCAGCGGCGTCAAGGTCAACGTCGTCTTCGTCGAGGACAGTCTCGTCAAGCGCCTCGTGTCGGAAGGCGAGACATCGCCCGCCGACGTGCTGCTGACGATCGGGCTGGACAAGACCATCCAGCTCTCCACCCGCGGTCTGACGCAAGCCATTGCTTCGCCGCGCCTTGAACAGGCTGTGCCGGCACATCTGCGCGGCGCCGGGGCACGATGGATCACGCTCGCCATCCGTCCCCGCATCGTGCTGGCGCGCAAGAACAGCGCGCTCGCGGCGATCGACTATGAAGACCTCGCGGGTCCGCAATGGCGCGGCAAGCTCTGCATGCGCTCGGCGTTGCATCAGAACAATGTGGCGCTGGTCGCGGCCTATCTCGCCCATCACGGCGAAGCCGCGACGGAGGCCTGGCTGGCGGGCCTGAAGGCCAATCTCGTCCACAAGCCTGCCGGCAAGGACAACGACGTGATCCGCGAGATCGCGCAAGGCACTTGCGAGATCGGCATCGCCAACACCGTCGCATTGGCGCAATTGCGTGACGGACGGGAAGGTGCGGATTGGCGCGTCTGGGCGATGGAGGTCAAGGCGGTGCCGACGACGTTCAAGGGCGGTGGCACACATGTGAACCTGACCAGCGCTGCCATTGCGAAACGCGCGCCACATCCGGAGGCCGCGCGAAGGCTGCTCGAATTCCTGGTGACACCAGCGGCGCAGCGGATCTTTGCCGCCGCCGAGCTGGAATATCCTGTGCTTGCCGAGACGGAGCCCGCGCCGATCGTCGCTGCCATCGGCTCGTTCGCCGCCGATACGCTGCCGATCGACGAGATCTCCGGACAACAGCAAGCCGCCATCGCGCTCATCGGGAAGGTGGGTTTCGATGAGTAGGCCGGGGAACAAGATCAGGGCGTCTCTGTTCCAGGCCCACTCCATCGCGGGCCTCGTCCTCGCGCTGCTGCTCGCCCTGATCGCGCTGACCGGTTCGGTCATGAGCTTCGAGGACGAGATCGTCGAACATCTGAACGCCGGCATCATGCAGGTCGCGCCGCGTCAGGCACCGGCGCTGATGCCGGACGAACTGCTCGCGCGGCTGGAGGCGACGCAGGATGCCGGGAAGGTCGCCGCGGTCACGCTGTCGAGCGATCCGTCCGCGGCCGTGCGTGTCCGCTTCGGTCGCGACGAGCAGGGCGCGCGGCGGACCTCGCTCTATGTCGATCCCTACGATGCCCGCGTGCTGGGCTCACCGCGCGGCGAGGAATTCTTCGCGACCGTCCGCCGGCTGCATCGCTGGCTGCTCATTCCCGGCGATGCCAAGGGCTGGGGGCGCCAGATCACTGGCATCGCGGCGCTTGGCCTGATCGTCATGCTTATTTCGGGCCTCGTGCTGCGCTGGCCGCGCCGCGCTGGCAATGTGAAGATGTGGCTGAAACCCAATCTCGGGCTCAGCGGCCGTAGTCTGCACCGGTCGCTGCACGCGGTGATCGGCACCTGGGTCCTCCCGATCTATCTCGTGATGACGCTCACGGGGCTGTGGTACTCGTTCGACTGGTACAAGGACGGTGTCGTCTGGCTGCTGTCGCGCCCACATGTCGCCGCCGCGAAGATGCAGCCGAAACAGCCGCGCGCACCCGGTCGTCCCGAGCCGGCCCAGCCTGTGGGATTCGATCGCGCGTGGGCCACGTTCCGGCAAGAGGAGGGCGGGCACTTCTCCAGGGCCCTGCTGACGCTGCCCGCGGGCCCGGGCACGGTGATCCGGATCCGGTCATGGGGGAAGGACTCCACGCTCGACACCACGCGCGACGAATTCCGCATCGACGCGATCACCGGTCAGTTGGTCTCGGCGGAGCGCTATGCCGACAAGACCTTCGGCGAGAAGATGATCGCCAACGTGCTCGACATCCATCGCGGCGCAATCCTGGGCTGGCCCGGCAAGCTCGTGTTCATGATCGCCGCGGCCTTGATGCCGCTGTTCTCGGTCACCGGACTTCTGCTCTATCTGTCGCGCCGCAAGCTGCGGCGCCCGTCCCAGCTGCGGCTCGGGCGGCTCGTCCCGGGCGAGTGACGGCAACAGAGGCTAGCCAACGCACGTCTAATCGTTCAAAAGCCATGGCTTGTTCTCGTCAAGGTTCGCGCCATGAAGCTTCCGACCGTCACCCCCGCCGACATCCGCCGGGCATTGCTCTTGCGCGAGGAGATCGCGCTGCTCGATCTCAGGCATGAGGCGGGCTTTGCCACCGGCCATCCGCTGTTTGCCGCCAACATGGCCGCGGACCGGATCGCCATCGAAGCCGAGGTTCGGCTGCCGCGCAAGGACGTGGCGATCGTACTCTATGATGACGGCGAGGGCCTCGTTGCCACGGGGGCTGAACGCCTCGCCACGCTCGGCTACACCAACATCAGTGCGCTCGATGGCGGACTGAAGGCCTGGCGCGATGCGGGCTATCAGGTGTTCGAGGACGTCAATTCCTATTCCAAGGCGTACGGCGAACTGGTCGAATCGCGCAGGCATACGCCCTCGTTCAGCGCCGACGAGGTGGCAAAGCTGATCGCGGACAAGGCCAACATCGCCATCCTCGACGTCCGCCGCTTCGACGAATATGCGACCATGAACATTCCGGGCTCGGTCAGCGTGCCCGGCGCGGAACTGGTGTTGCGGGCGGGGCAGGCCGCGCCAGACCCTGAAACCACCATCATCGTCAATTGTGCCGGCCGCACCCGCTCGATCATCGGCACCCAGTCGCTGATCAATGCCGGCGTGCCCAACAAGGTGCGGGCGCTGCGCAACGGGACCATCGGCTGGACGCTGGCGCGGCATGGTCTCAACCACGGTGCTGACCGGCGCGGCGCGATCGGATCGTTCGAGGGTGGCCCGGCCAATGCCCGCGACGTCGCCTATCGCGCCGGCGTCCGCCATATCGGTGCGTGCGAGATGGCGGCGCTTGCCGCGCAGGCGGGCCGTACGTTGTATCGCTTCGACGTGCGCGATGCGGAAGAATATGCGGCCGGCCATCTCCCCGGCTTCAGCCATTATCCGGGCGGCCAGCTCGTCCAGGAAACCGATATGGCCGCGCCCGTGCGCGGCGCGCGCATCGTCCTGACCGACGACAAGGGCGTCCGCGCCGACATGACGGCGTCCTGGCTCGCGCAGATGGGCTGGGAGGTCTATGTGCTCGAAGGCGGCTATGACGGCGCGCTCGAGATCGGCCCGCCGCGCGTGCTGCCGAAGCCCGACCCGGCGCACCGTTACCGCCGCCCCTATGAAGGCACCGACGTGGCCGAGCGTGCCATGCAGGCCTATCTCGACTGGGAATACGGCCTGGTCGAGCAGCTCCGGCTCGACGGCACGCATGGGTTTTACGTGATTTGACGCGAGCGGTCCGCGTGCTCCGCGCCAATACTCCATCACCGTCACCCTGAGGTGGCCGCTTCTTCAGCGGCCCTCGAAGGGCGACGGCCCGGCTGCATCCGGGCCGTTCATCCTTCGAGGCTCCCGATGGGGCGCTCCGCGCCCCATCGCTCGCGCCTCAGGATGACGGGGCTGGTGGGATGCCAAACACATCTACCCCGCGCCATTTTCTCCCCATATCCCAACCCTATTGTGCTGCGTCTCGTCCGCGGTCTATGAGCTGCGGGCAAAGCCGCTACCTACGGAGATTCCATGTCAGCCCCAGGCCAAAACCCGGAGCGGAGCGCGAAGGCGCTGCTGCTCGAAGGCGTCAACGACAGCGCCGTGGACCTGTTCCGGAGCGCGGGTTTCACCAATGTCGAGCGGCTGACCAAGGCGCTGGACGGCGAGGATCTGCGGCGGGCGCTCAAGGGCGTGTCGCTGCTCGGCATCCGCTCGCGCACCCAGATCACCGATGACGTGCTCGCCGCGGCCGACCAGCTTCTCGCGGTCGGTTGCTTCAGCGTCGGCACCAACCAGGTCGATCTGCTGGCGGCGCGCAAGCGCGGCATTCCCGTGTTCAACGCGCCGTTCTCCAACACGCGCAGCGTCGCCGAGCTCGTGATCGGCGAGATCGTGATGTTGCTGCGGCGCATCTTCCCGCGCTCGGTGTCGGCCCATGACGGCGGCTGGGACAAGTCGGCGACCGGCAGCCGCGAGGTCCGCGGCCGCACCCTCGGCATCATCGGCTACGGCAATATCGGCTCGCAGCTCTCGACGCTCGCCGAGGCCATCGGCATGCGCGTCATCTATTTCGACCGCACCGACAAGCTCCGCCACGGCAACACCGAGCCGGTCGAAAAGCTGGAGGAGCTGCTGGCGCAGAGCGACGTCGTCAGCCTGCACGTGCCGGAGACGCCGGAGACCGCAGGCATGATCGGTGAAAAAGAGCTGCGGGCGATGAAGCCGGGCTCTTTCCTGATCAACAACAGCCGCGGTACCGTGGTCGATCTCGACGCGCTCGCGGGCGTCTTGCGCGACGGCCATCTCGCAGGCGCCGCCGTCGACGTGTTTCCGGTCGAGCCGTCCTCGAATTCCGATCGCTTCAAGAGTCCGTTGCAGGGCCTCGGCAACGTCATTCTCACCCCGCATATCGGCGGCTCGACCGAGGAGGCGCAGGAGCGCATCGGCGGCGAGGTGGCGCGCAAGCTGGTCGACTATTTCATCACTGGCTCGACCATGGGGGCGGTGAATTTCCCGGAAGTGCAACTGCATCTGCGTCCCGCGGGCGTGCGCTTCAGCCATGTCCATCGCAACGTGCCGGGCATGCTGCGGCGGCTGAACGAGGTCTTCCTCCAGCGCGACATCAACATCGTCGCGCAATATCTGGAGACCTCCGGCGACCTCGGCTACGTCGTGCTCGACGCCGACCTGGCGGGGCAGGATTCGGCGACGCTGCTCCAGCAGATCCGCGCCCTCGATGGCACCATCGGTGCGCGGCTCGTGTTCGAGCACTAGCTTTGTTGACGGCCGGCGGAAGGTCGCATTGAATGCGGCCTCCTGACGGACTGAACGAAAACACAACAACCGGGTGGAAACGATGACGCTGACAAGAGCGAAGCTGTGCGCATGGCTCGTGGGCACGGCAGCCGCAATGGGCGCGAACAGCGCGTTCGCGGTGACGCTGGCCGAGGATGCGGATACGGTCTGCAAGGGTCTGGTCGGCGGCGCGGATGCCGTGAAGATCGACGCCGCGACGTTGCTGGCACCATCGCCTCTCGCAATTGCCGAGCGTGGACCGACGCCGTCAGGGCGCGTCACACCCGCCAATCCCGCGTTCTGCAAGCTGCTCGGCCATATCGACCCTACCGATCCAAAGGCGCCGCCGATCAAGTTCCAGGTCAATCTCCCGGTCGAGTGGAACGGCCGTTCGCTGCAATATGGCGGCGGCGGCTTCAACGGCGTGCTGATCACGGGCCTCGGGCTGCCGCCGGCCTATCCCTTCGACAAGCCGTCGCCGCTGGCGCGCGGTTTCGTCACCTACGGCACCGATTCCGGCCACGAGACCAAGCAAGGCGAGCCGCCGCAGGTGTTCGCGCTGAACGACGAAGCGTTCGAGAACTTTGCCCATCGCGCCTACAAGAAGGTGCGCGATGCCGCCGTCGTGCTGATGGAACGCGCCTACGGCAAGAAGCCGGAGAAGCTGTACTTCATGGGCTCGTCCGAAGGCGGCCGCGAAGGCCTCACCATGGCGCAGCGCTATCCTGACGATTTCGATGGCATCTTTGCGCGCGTGCCTGTGATCAACTGGGTTGGCCTGCAACATGCCGGCACCCGCTCGGGGCTTGCGACCATGGGCGAGGGCTGGATCAATCCGGCACAGGTCAAGCTCGTCGGCGATGCCGTGCGGGCCGCTTGCGACAAGGCCGACGGCTCCGACGATGCGCTGGTGCAGGATCCCGTGGCCTGCAAGGCGGCGTTCAAGGTCGAGACCCTGCGCTGCGAGTCCGGCAAGACAGGCGATCAGTGTCTCACCGACCCACAGATCAAGGCTGTGAATATGCTGCATGCGACCTATAAATTCCCGTTCGCGCTCGCCAATGGTCTCGACGATTATCCGGGCTGGGGCGTGTCAGGCGAAGATACGCCGGCGGTCGGCCCGACCGGCGGTTGGGTCGCGTGGTGGCTCGGCACGGCGCCGCCCGCGCAGCCGCCTGCGCCCAATAACGGCATCGCCTGGATCTATGGCGCCGGCGGCATTCAATATGTGTTCGCGCGCGATCCCAAGCTCGACGTCACCACCTACAAGCCCGAGGATCACAAGGCGCGGCTGCTCGAAGTCTCCACCCTGATGGACTCGACCGATCCGGATCTCAGCCGCTTCCGCGCCCGCGGCGGCCGTCTCATCATGCTCGAGCACATGGCCGATTATGCGCAGAGCCCCTGTGCCGGCATCCGCTATTTTGAGAGCGTCGAGCGCAGGCTCGGCAAGGCCGAGACCGCCGAATTCGCACGGCTCTACACCGCGCCCGGCGTCGACCATGTCGGCTCCGGCGCGCCGGCCAATGTCGACATGCTGAGCGCGCTGGTGGACTGGGTCGAGAAAGGCAAGGCGCCCGGCGACCTCGAAGTCAGCGAGCAGAAGGTCGAGGCGCCATCATTCGCGGTGTTGCGCGCGATGCCGCTGTGCCGCTGGCCGTCCTGGCCGCATTACAAGTCGGGACCGGTGGCGGAGGCGTCGAGCTTTACTTGCGCGCCCTGAGACATCGACTGTCACCATAGCGTCATGGCCGGGCTCGTCCCGGCCATCCGCGCCTTGTTACGCCGCACCGAGAACGTGCCCGTTTGACAACCTCTCCCGCTCCGGCTAAATACTTCGCATGCGAAGTAAAGAAGCCGCAGCGAGGCATCACCGGCTGATCTATCTGCTGAATGTCGCGCAACGCCGGTTGCAGCGCTGGATGGCGGCGCAGCCTTCGAGCGAGGTGACGCCGGCGCAGGCGGGGCTGCTGTTCATTCTCGGCAGGCAGGACGGCGTGCTGATGGGCGAGGCGGGCGCGGCGCTGGACATGGGGCCGGCCGGGATTTCCGGTCTCGTCGATCGCAGTGTTGCGGCAAGGCTGGTCGAGCGGCGGGCCGATCGCGAGGACGGCCGCGCCTGGCGGGTGTGGCTGACGCCGAAGGGGCGAACCGCGCTGGCGCAGGCGAAGACCGATGCGGCCGGGATCAATGCGGCATTGACGGAAGGATTTTCCAGCGCGGAGATCGACATCGTCGCGCGCTGGCTGACGAGCATTCAGGACAAATTTCCAAGAGACCCTTCGCGAGATTCAAAGGAATGAGGAGCCAACAAATGACTGACCTGGTCCGGATCGAGAACAACGGCGGAATTCTCACGCTCACGCTGGCGCGCCCCGACAAGAAGAACGCGCTGACGGATGCGATGTACGGCAAGCTCGCCGACACCATCGAATCCGCCGAGTTCGATCCCTCGGCCCGCGTGATCCTGATCCGCGGCGAAGGCGACATGTTCACCGCCGGCAACGACGTCGGCGAGTTCGCGGCCGTGGCGGCCGGCAAGTCCGAGGGCAGCCGCAACGTCATACGCTTCATCCAGTCGCTGGCGCGCTGTACGCGACCGTTGGTCGCGGCCGTGCAGGGCCGCGCCGTCGGCGTCGGCACCACGATGCTGCTGCATTGCGACCTCGTGGTGCTCGCCGACAATGCGCAATTGTCGACGCCCTTTGTCAGCCTGGCGCTGGTGCCGGAGGCCGCCTCGAGCTTGCTGATGCCGGCGCGCATCGGCTACGCCCGCGCCTACGAAATGTTTGCGCTCGGCGAGACCGTGCCGGCGAAGGCCGCGCTGGACTGGGGCCTCGCCAACCGGGTGGTCCCGCTCGACAAGCTCGATGCCGAGGCCCTCGCGCTCGCCCACCGGCTTGCCCGCCAGCCGGCCGGCGCGCTCACCGCCACCAAGAAGCTGATGCGCAATGGCGAAGTTTTGCTCGCGCAGATGCAGGCGGAAGGCCAGCAGTTCGCACAGCGGCTGCGCACCGCCGAGGCGCGCGAGGCGTTCACCGCGTTCGCCGAGCGCCGCCCGCCGGATTTCACCAAGGTTGCGTAAGGTTCTGCTGGCCGTCGCCCGAAAGCGTGCAGGCGCAACCGCCTCAATTCAACTAAAACCTTAACGGAACATTGGCATGTCGCGGTGCAAGGTGGCCTCTCTTGCAGAGTAGGCCCCTCGACCCCATGGCAATTTTTAAGAAATCGGTAAGTTCGCTTCTCCTGACCTTGATGGCCCTGCTGGCGGCCGGTGCGCTGGCCGCGACGGCGATCCAGATGGTAGGGGCCTTCGGCCGCTACAGCGAGAGTCTCGAGACCGAGCGGCTTGCTGCCGCCGACAAGGCGATTTTCCAGGGCGTGCTGTCCTTGCGCAACAATCGCGGCGACGCCCAGAGCGCGATCCTCGGCGAAGACGAGCCGCGTGCGAAGCTTGAGGCCGCCGAGAAGGCCGAGCAGGCCGGTTATGACGCCATTGGCGCGGCGCTCTCAACCATCGAATTCGCCCGCCGCGACGAGCTCGCCGGCACGTTGAAGCAGCGTTGGAACGACGCCGCGCCGCAGTTCCAATTATTCTACGACGAAGCCAAGCGCCCGCGCGCCGAGCGAAAGATCGAGCGGACCAACCCCTGGTACGATGCCGTCACCAAGGTGATCGACACGGCCAACCTCGCCTCCACCGCGGTGTCGAACCGCGCCTGGATGAACGATCCCTTCATCGCCCGCATGATCCAGGTCCGCCGCCTCGCCTGGCAGGTGCGTGACCGCTATGGCGTGCACTGCTCGATGCTTCGCTCGAACGTGAACGGCAGCAAGCCGCTGGACGACACTCAGAAGCGCCAGCTGGCGCAATGGGACGGAACCATTGCCTCAGGCTGGGCCGGCATGGCCGAGGTGATGGCTGCGCCCGATGTGGCCGCTGAACTGGTAAATGCGGCCAAAGACGCTCAGGCCAAGACCGACGGCGTGCTGAAGCAGATCGGCGAGCTCACGAAGAACTTCGACGGTAGCGGCAAGCCCGCGATGCCCGCCTCGGAGTGGAATACGCTCTGCCAGTCGCCGTTCCCGCTCATTGTCGGCGTCGCGACCAAGGCGCTGGACCAGTCCATCGCGCGTGCCGAGACAGTTCAGGCCAAGGCGCTCACCAATCTCGTCCTGCAGTCGCTCGCATTCCTGGTCGCGCTCGCCGTGACGCTGGCCGGTGTGTATGTGGTCCGCAATCGCCTGATGCGTCCGGTGCGCGCCATCCTCGATGCGATCGCGCGGATCGGCGCGCGCGACTATGCGACGCCGGTTCCGCAATCCGCATATCCCGACGAGTTCGGCACCATGGCGGCCGCACTCGAAAGCCTGCGCGAGAGCGCAGCGACCGCGGAGCGTCTGGGCCAGGAGCGCGAATCGCAGCAGGCGCTGCAGCTAGCACGCTCCGGTACCGTGGATGCCGCATGCCGCAGCTTCGACGACACCGTGCAGGCCGTCATTCACAGCGTCGCGGCATCGGCCCGGGAGCTCGATGGGACGGCCACGGGCGTGCGCTCGCTGGTTGCGGAATCCAGCAGTCAGACCGCGGCTGTCTCCTCTGCCGCCGAGCAGGCCACCAACAATCTCGAAACCATCGCGGCTGCCACCGAGGAGCTCTCCGCGTCCGTCGGCGAGATCTCCGCACAGGTGCAGTCCAGCGCCCGCGAGGCGCGCGAAGCGGTAGCGCAGGTCGAGCAAACCAACGCGACCGTCGAAGTCCTCGATCAGACCGCGAGCCGCATCGGCGAGGTCGTGAAGATGATCCACGCCATCGCCGGCCAGACCAATCTGCTGGCGCTCAACGCGACCATCGAGGCCGCGCGCGCCGGAGAGGCGGGCCGCGGCTTCGCCGTGGTCGCGGGCGAGGTCAAGAGCCTGGCGGCGCAGACCGCGAACGCTACGGAAGAGATTTCGCGGCAGGTCGAGGAGATCCAGGGGGCGACGGGGCAGGCCGTTGCCGCGATCCGTTCCATCGGCGGCGCCATCAGCGGCATCGACGAGAAGATGACCGCGATTGCGGCGGCCGTGGAGGAGCAGCGCGCCGCGACCACCGAGATCTCGCGCAATTTCCAGCAGGCGGCGCAAGGCACCCGCGAGGTCACCGATACCATCGGCGGCGTCGCCAAGCTCAACCAGGAGACCGGCAACGCCGGCACGGTTCTTTCCGACTCCGTGAAGAAGATGTCGGCCGACGCCGATCGTCTCCGTACCGCGGTCGAGGGCTTCCTTGGCGCGGTGAAGTCAGCCTGACGCTCTGTCCCCTGTTCCCACGGCGCGCGGGCCGGCATTGCCGCCGATCCGCGCGCCGGGTAAATCTGTGATGTCGCGCCAGCGCGGCGACAGACGACAAGAACATCAGGGATGGAGAGTTCGATGCCGGTCACCCCACACAAGGCCCAGCGCCCCTATCGCGGCGTGTTCCCGGTCGTGCCCACCATCTTCGACGAACGCGGCGAGCTGGACCTGGAAGGCCAGCGCCGCTGCGTCGATTTCATGATCGATGCCGGTTCGCACGGCCTCTGCATCCTCGCCAATTTCTCCGAGCAGTTCGTGCTCACCGATGCCGAGCGCGAGACCGTGATGCATGCGGTGCTGGAGCATGTCGCGGGACGCGTGCCCGTGATCGTCACCACCACCCATTTCAGCTCGGCCGTCTGCGCCGCGCGCAGCAGGCAGGCCGAAGCGGCCGGCGCGGCCATGGTGATGGTGATGCCGCCCTATCACGGCGCAACCTTTCGCGTGCCCGAGAAAGGCGTCGTCGAATTCTTCAAGGTGCTCTCGGACGCCATCACCATCCCCATCATGATCCAGGACGCGCCGGTGGCGGGCACGCCGCTGTCGGTCGACCTGCTGGCGCGGCTGTCGCGCGAGTTCTCCAACATCCGTTACTTCAAGATCGAGGTGCCCGGCGCTGCATCGAAGCTGCGCAGCCTGATCGAGGCGGGCGGCAAGGACATCGAAGGCCCGTGGGACGGCGAGGAGGCGATTACGCTGCTTGCCGATCTCGATGCCGGTGCCACCGGCGCCATGACCGGCGGCGGCTATCCCGACGGCATTCGCCAGATCATCGATCCCTATTTCGCCGGCAAGCGCGAGGAAGCGAAAGCCGCCTACGAGCGCTGGCTGCCGCTGATCAACTACGAAAACCGCCAATGCGGCCTGATCGCCTGCAAGGTCATGATGCAGGCCGGCGGCGTCATCAAGTCCGAAACGGTGCGCCATCCGCTGCAGCCGCTGCATCCCGCGACGCGGACAGGGTTGCTGGAGCTGGCCAGGGAGCGCGATGCGCTGGCGCTAAGGTGGGGGAAGTAGCGCCAAACACTCCACCGTCGTCCCGGACAAGCGAAGCGCAGATCCGGGACCCATAGCCCCAGGGAGAAGTTTGGCGAAGACTCGGGGTTGTCAGCTCGCGCCATAACCTCTCCCTGGGGTTATGGATCCCCGCGTACGCGGGGACGACACTGACGATGACGCGTTAGCTCGGCTAACGAACCAGCGCCCACTCACCAACAATGCGGAAGCGTGCCTTGGCATCGTGCTGCTTGAATAGCGCGATGCGATCAATCGCGAGCGTATCGAGCTTCAGCGACTCAAACCGTTCCCGCAGCATCGCCAGAACAGGTCCGCGCCGTTCCGCGTCCAGCCGTCCCGTCAGCGTCATGTGGAAGCGGAATTCTTCCATCACGTAAGGGTAACCCCAGCGGTCGAGATAGTCGCGCTGCCGCTCGCTCAGTTTCTCGGGCTTGCGCCGCGCGCGGTCTTCCGCGGTCAGCTCGGTGCGAAAGGAGTCGAAATCTCGGACGCAATCGGCGGCGAGCTGTTGCAGCGCGTCGACCGGCTCGACCGGAATGACGGCGATGAAGCCGCTGATGGCATCGACGACCGGCCGGATCACTGGAATGGGCCGCACTTTGCCGGCAAATTCGGTACACGCCGCCATGAGCTCCGCTTCGGTCTTCCCGGCCGCCAGCGCCATCGGCGCTTTCAGCGTGCCGTGGAAACCGTATTTGCGGGGATCGGTGGTCATCTCGCGCCAGTCAGGCGCGACATGCTGCGCCTCCTGCGGAAACGAAACCTCGTCCCCGGTATAGGCATCGTAGCCAAGCAGCTCGGCGCCCAAGCGCGACAGCGCGCTGGTGCTGCCTGCGGCAAAATAGATCGCGTAGCGGGGGAAACCGGTCATCGTCTCAGCATAACCAATTTATGCCGCGACGACAGCCTCGCGGGGCGTTGCCGCCGCGCTGAGTAGCCGCGTCGCGTCGGTCAGGTGCACGAGCTTGCCGCCTGCGATCACCGCGACCAGCCGCGGCCGCAGCGGCACGGTGTCGTCGACCAGCAGAATGTCGGCGCGGCATCCTTCGGCGATGACGCCGCGATCGGCAAAGCCGGTCGCGCGCGCGGGCCCGGCGGAGACCAGATCCCAGGCCTTCGGCAACGGCAGCACGCCATCGGCGGCGAGGCGGAATGCGGCGAGCAGCTGCGCGGGATAGTAATAGTCCGACGCCAGCACCGAGCAGAGCCCCTTGGCGATCATGTCGGCCGCCTTGGTCCAGCCGGTGTGGCTGCCGCCGCGCACGACGTTCGGCGCGCCATAGACGATGGCGTCGCCGTGGTTGGCTGCCGCCCGCGCCGTCTCCTCGTTGATCGGAAACTCCGCGATGTCAGCGCCCAGTTGGCGAAACTCCTGGCGCATCGCCGGCGTCGCATCGTCATGCGAGAGCATCCGCACCCCGGCGGCGCGGGCCACCGCGGCCAGCCGCGACACGGAAGCGGGCACGTCGGCTGCGCGCGCGACGATACGCGCGACCAGTTCGTCGAAGTCCTCGCTCGTCAGCCCGGTCCGCTCCACCATGCGGTTGCGTTTGCGGGGCTTGGCCATGTCGGCGACGGTGCCGTCCATGTGGTCGTTGAAGGCGAACAGGTCGACGCGCCCTTCGGCGAGCCATTGGGTGATCTCGGCCTCGGCGTCGAGATTGTAGGTCTCGTGCCGCAGGTGAAAGCGGGTGTCGGCGGCGAATTGCGGGCGCTGCCGCTCGATCGCCTCCATCAGCCCCCGCGCATTGTCCGCGCTGCGCAGGCCCGGTTCCCACGAGCAGGTCGTGGCGTGAAACACCGTGGTGATGCCGTTGCCGATCGCCTGGCGGTCGCTGTCGGCGAGCGCGACATCGATCGGGAAGTCGACGCCCGCGCGCGGCATCATCTGCCGCTCGAAGGCGTCGCCGTGCAGGTCGACGATACCGGGCAGCACCAGCAGATCTCGCGCGTCGATCGCCAGCCGCGCGCGGCCGCGAGAGGCGTCGACCTGCGCAATATCCGTTCCGGACACGCCAAGCGAGGTTTCGACGAACCCGGTGCCGATCAGGGCCCGGCCGCCTTCAAGGAAGATGTCTGTCACGCGAGCGCGCTTCGTTGGCTGGCAGGGGAGTGTGCCTGTGCTTCATACTTGGAGAGAAAATCTTCAATCCCGAGCTTGCGGAAATCGGGCAGGGCCTCACGCAATTTGTCGTGATCCCAGTTCCACCAGGCGAGCCTGGCGAGCCGGCCGGCGATCTCTTCCGAGAACCGCCGTCGTACGATGCGCGCCGGGTTGCCGGCGACGATGGTGTAGGCCGGCACGTCCTTGGTGACGATGGCCCCCGCCGCGATCACCGCGCCGGTGCCGATGTTGCGGCCCGGCAGCACGACCGCGCCATGACCGATCCAGACGTCATGGCCGATATGGACGTGATGCTGGCGCCGCCAGTCGAAGAATTCCGCGTCGTCGCTCTCGCCCGGGAAGTAGGCGCTGGAGCGGTAGGTGAAATGGGCCTGTGTGGCGCGCTGCATCGGATGATTGCCGGGATTGACGCGCGTCATCGCCGCGATCGAGCAGAATTTCCCGATGGTGGTGTAGGTGATCTGCGCGTCGTTCACGACATAGGAGTAGTCGCCCATCGTGACTTCGGTGAGGATCGTGCGCGCGCCGACCTCGGTATAGGCGCCGAGCCTGGTTTCCTGCAGCTTTGCGGACGCGTCGACGGTCGGTTGAACCGAAAGCATCTTGCCGGCCATGTTGCATCCGACGGTTTGAGGGCGGGCGTTTCTCTTCGAGCGGCTTGATGACAATGTCATGACAAGACGATGACAGGGGACGAAGTGCGTAGCATCGCCGCATCGCATCGTGCGTGTCACACAAGTGTCAAGCGCTGGCGTTAGCGGTGGGCCCCAGCTACTCTGGAGCCCTCTATGCTGGTGGTTGAAGGTCTGACGTGCCGCTTCGGCGCAAAAGCCGCGGTGGACGACGCTTCGTTCAAAATCTCCCCTGGCGGCTTCGTCGGTGTGATCGGGCGCTCCGGTGCCGGCAAGTCGACGCTGCTGCGAACCATCAACCGCCTCGCGACGCCGACACAGGGCCGCATCCTGTTCGACGGCCTCGACGTCACCACGCTGCGCGGCAAGGAGCTGCGGCAGTGGCGGGCGCGTTCGGCCATGATCTTCCAGCAATTCAACCTGGTCGGGCGGCTCGACGTGCTGACCAACGTCCTGATGGGACGTCTTGCGACGATGCCGGCCTGGCGCTCGCTCACGCAGACATGGCCCGAGCATGACAAGGCGCTGGCGATGTCCGCGCTCGAACAGTTCGACATCGCCGCGCTCGCCGCCCAGCGTGCCGATCAGCTCTCCGGCGGCCAGCAGCAGCGAGTTGCGATCGCCCGCGCGCTGGTGCAGCAGCCCGACATCATTCTCGCCGACGAGCCGATCGCCTCGCTCGATCCGCGCAACACCAAGATCGTCATGGATGCGCTGCTGCGCATCAACAAGCACTTCGGCATCACCGTGCTCTGCAATTTGCATTCGCTCGACCTGGCGCGCAGCTATTGCGACCGCCTGATCGGCATGGCGCAGGGCCGCGTGGTGTTCGACGGTGCGCCGGCCGCGCTGACCGATCACGTCGCGCGCGAGCTCTACGATCTCGAAGCCGCCGATGTCATGGGTGGTGCGTCCGCGCCGGCCCCCGATGGCGTCCCTGCGCTCGGGACGGCCGCGGCGGCCTGAGCTGCGCCACCTGCCTGATTGCCAGTTTTGCGTCAACCGACCCAACCGATGAAGAGGGTATCATGATCACTCGCAGACTCATTCTTGCCGGCGCCGCCGCGCTCGCTTTCGCCTCGTCGGCTTCCGCCGAAGACTGGAAAGCCAAATATCCCGAATTGACCTTCGCGGTCGTTCCGGCCGAGAACGCCTCCGGCGTCACCGAGCGCTGGGCGCCGTTCGTCAGCTACCTCTCCAAGGAACTGGGCGTGAAGGTCACGCTGCGCATCGCCAACGACTACGCCGCGGTCATCGAAGGCCAGCGCGCCGGCAACATCCATATCGCCAGCTACGGCTCGGCGTCGTTCGCCCGCGCCCGCCTGACCGGCGTCAAGACCGATGCCTTCGCCAACGACATCAACGCCGACGGCTCGACCGGCTATTACTCGGTGTTCTTCGTCAAGGCGAACAGCCCCTACAAGAGCGTCGATCAGCTCAAGGGCAAGAACCTCGGCCTCGTCGATCCGAACTCGACGTCCGGCAACAACGTGCCCCGTTTCGAGCTCGACAAGATGGGCATCGCGGACGCCGACACCTATTTCGGCAAGGTCGTCTTCACCGGCAGCCACGAGAACGCGATCCTGGCGCTGGCGCAGGGTACGGTCGATGTTGCCGCCAACCAGTGGACCAGTGACGACGATTCCACGCTGGCGCAGATGCTGACCAAGGGCATGCTGAAGAACGCCGACGGCTCGGCGATGAAGAAGGACAATTTCCGCATTATCCACAAGTCGGCGCCGATCATCAACGGCCCCTACGCCTACAACTCCGACCTGCCGGAAGGCGCCAAGGCGGCGATCGCCAAGGCGTTCTTCGACGCCCCGGCCAAGGACAAGGTCGCCTTTGATCGCCTCTCCGACGGCCAGAAGAAGGGTTTTCATCCCGCCACCACCAAGGACTGGGATGGCACGATCGAGCTGATCAAGTTCGTCGATGCACTGCGTAAGAAGAAGGCGTCCTGAGTTCTCGGGACGAGCGACTTGAGCCGGGTCGATGGACCCGGCTCTTTCTCTTTTTGACAGGTCCTCTCCAGACCAATGACCATCGCGGTTTCGATCCTGCCCGAGCAGCAATTGGCTGCGCTGAACGCCGCCTATGGCCAGGCAGTCGCGCGCAGGCGATGGCGTCTCCTGTTCGGAGCCGCGGTGTTCGCCGCCGCATTGCTTCTCGCCGCGATCGGCGCCGAAGTGAACCTGCGCACGCTCTTCACCTATTTCGGCAATTTCGTCAGCTATTTCGACCGCATCTTCACCCTCGACAACGGCCAGCGGGTCTGGACCGATTTCGGCGAATGGCTGTGGGGCTGGCGCAAATGGCTGAAGATGCTGGGCGAGACCCTGCTGATCAGCTATGTCGGCACGCTGATCGGCGCGACCTTTGCGTTCGTGCTGAATTTTTTCGCGGCGGAGAACACCTCGCCCGCACCCTGGCTGCGCTTCGTGGTGCGTCGCCTGCTCGAATTCGCGCGCACGGTGCCCGGAATCGTCTTCGCGCTGATCTTCGTCATCGCCTTCGGGCTCGGCCCGATGGCGGGCGTGCTGGCGATCGCGATCCACTCCACCGGTGCGCTCGGCAAGCTGTTCTCGGAGATCGTCGAGAATGCCGACATGAAGCCGGTCGAAGGTGTCCGCTCGACCGGTGCGAGCTGGCTCTCCTGCATGCGCTTTGCCATCGTGCCGCAGGTCACCGCGGGTTATGCGAGCTATGCGCTGCTGCGCTTCGAGATCAACGTCCGCGAAGCCTCGGTGATGGGCTTCGTCGGCGCCGGCGGCATCGGCCAGGAACTGGTCGTCGCCATCCGAAAATTCTATTATTCGGACGTCAGCGCGATCCTGCTCACCATCATCGTCACGGTCTTCATCATCGACATCGCCACCGGATGGCTGCGTGGCCGCTTGTTCGGCAAGGAGGCGCGGAGATGACGGGGCCGCAGCAGGTCGATACCGCGCAGATTCGCGCGCGCTACCCCGATGTGTTCGACCGGCCGGCCTCGGCGCGGCTTGCGACGCCCGCGATGATCGTCGCGGCCTTCGCGATCCTGGTCTACGGCCTCGTCGATCTCGACTTCTCGCCGTCGCGCTTCTTCGCCGGCCTCAGCCAGCTCGGCTGGATCAGCCTGATGATGATCCCGCCGGATCCCGGCTCCTCGCTGCCGGTCTATCTGAAGGCGCTCGGGGAGACGCTCTCGATCGCGCTGCTCGGCACCACGCTCGCCGCGGTGTTCGCACTTCCCGTCAGCCTGCTGGCCGCGCGCAACATCGTGCCGTCGAAGATCCTGCGCTTTCCCATCCGGCGCTTCCTGGATTCGATCCGCGGCGTCGACACGCTGATCTGGGCGCTGGTGTGGATCAATGTCGTCGGGCTCGGCCCGTTCGCCGGCGTGCTCGCCATCGCCGTGTCGGATTTCGGCGCCTTCGGCAAGCTGTTCTCGGAGGCGATCGAGGGCGCCGACCAGAAGCAGGTCGAGGGCATCCGTGCTTCCGGCGGCAGTCCGCTGCACGAGATCCGGTTTGGCCTGTTGCCGCAGGTGCTGCCCGTGATCGCCGGCCAGGTGCTCTATTTCATCGAATCCAACACGCGCTCGGCCACCATCATCGGCATCGTCGGCGCCGGCGGCATCGGGCTGCAGCTCGCCGAACAGATTCGCGTGCTGGAATGGCAGAAGGTGTCGTTCCTCATTCTGATGATTCTGGTCGCCGTTGCTGCGATCGATTTTGTCTCGAGCAAGCTGCGGTTCGCGATCATTGGAAGGCGCGCGGTGGCCTGATCGCAGCCGTGGCCACGAACTCCACTTCCCTTCTCCCCTTGTGGGAGAAGGTGGCGCGAAGCGCCGGATGAGGGGTCTCTCTCCACGAATCCAATATGAGAAGAGTACGCGCGGAGACATACCCCTCACCCGTCTCGCCGCTGCGCGGCGAGCCACCCTCTCCCACAAGGGGAGAGGGGAAGCCTCACCCGTTCTCCACCAGAAACTCCACCCGCTCCGCCGCAAAGCGCGAGTGCTTGGTCACGAGCGGCTTGCCGTCGAGATCATGGTCGGTGGCGTCAACCACCAGGATCGGCCGGCCCAGCGGCAGATCGAGCCGCGCGGCATCCTTCGCGTCGACGATGCCGGCGGTTATCCGCGTCGCGCCGCGGCGATAGTCGCGCACGCCGTATTGCTCGAGCAGCTTCGTCATCGAGCGCGTCGCGGCGAATACCGCGCCCGCGCCCGGAAACAGCTCCGCCGACAGCCAGGTGGTGGACACACAGATCGGCGTGCGGTCGGCGAGGCGGATCGCCTCGATCCGTACCAGCGGCGCGCCGGTCTTCAGGCCGAGCTCCCGCGCCAGCTCGCGCGTCGCGACATCATCGGACGCCCCGATCAGGCGGCCATGCGGTTCGCGGCCCTCGGCGCCGACGATCTCGGAAAAGCGCGTGCGCGAGCGCAAGGGATAAGCGAGCTTCTGCGCCTCGACATAGGTTCCGCTGCCGCGCTCGGCGCGCACGATGCCGCGCTCGGCAAGGGCTGCCAGCGCGCGCCGCACGGTGTGGCGGTTGACCCGATAGGTTTCGGCGATCTCCATCTCGCCCGGCAGCTTGTCGCCGGCCGCGAAGCGGCCGTCGGCGATGCCGCGCTCGATGCCGTCGGCAACGAGGCGCCACAGCGCGACGCCCGAGGAGGCGGTGTCCTGCATGCTCATATCGCCGGCAACCTACTCCAGAAATCACACCCTTGTCACGAAACAGTCATGGCGCTTGCGTATCAAGTTGTCTAGTATCATAGACAACTTGGATCCGGCAAGTTCGGCAAACACGTTCGGTGGATTTGGTGACTCAGCACAATACCCAGCAAGCCCAGCGCCAGGCCGCAATGGCCGTGCTGGCGCATGCGGAGGCGGGCGAGATCGCCGCCCGCCTCCGCAACTTCTCGCTTCCGCCCCATCAGGATCTGCGTACGCCGGAAAACGGCCTCGTCATGCTGCGCGGGCGCGTCGGCGGCGACGGCGCGCCGTTCAATCTCGGCGAAGCGACGGTGTCGCGCGCCGCGGTGCGGCTTGCGAGCGGCGAGGTCGGATTCGGCTACACGCTCGGGCGCGACGGCGAGAAGGCGCGGCTGATCGCGCTGTGCGACGCACTGGTGCAGTCGCGGGATTTCGGCGCGTCGGTTGAGCGGGACATCATCGCGCCGTTGCGCGAGCAGCTTGCGATGCGTCGCAAGCAGACGGCGGCGGAGACCGCCGCGACGAAAGTAGATTTCTACACCATGGTGCGCGGTGAGGGGTGAGGCCATGACGACGATTGCGGAATTGCCTCCGGGTTTCGCCGACAAGGTGCTGTCGGCGCAGTCGACCTTTCGCTCGGTCATGGACGCGATGGCGCGGCCGGGCTCGGTCCAGCGCATCGTGCCGATGGCGGGGGCGCCCGAGACGATGATGCGCGGCACCGCGGCGATCGCGCTGACGCTGTTCGACCACGACACGCCGCTCTGGCTCGATGCGCGGATGTTGGAGAGCACCGACGTCACGAAGTGGCTGAAATTCCATACCGGCGCGCCGGTGGTGCAGGATTCCTCGATCGCGAGCTTTGCGCTGATCAGCGACGGCGGCTTGCTTCCGGCGCTCGAGCGCTTCGCGCTCGGCACCAGCGAGTACCCAGACCGTTCGACCACCGTGATCGTCCAGGTCGAGAGTCTGGATGCGGGCCGCAGCTTCGAGCTGCGCGGCCCGGGCATCGACGGCGTCGCCACGCTCAAGGCGACGATCAAGCCCGCCGATCTGTTCGAGCGCCTGCATCTCAACGAGGCATTGTTTCCGCGCGGCATCGATCTGGTGCTGGTCGCAGATGATTCCGTGGTGGCGATCCCGCGGACAACGCGTGTCGTGAGTAAGGGAAGCTAAGCATGTATGTCGCAGTCAAGGGCGGCGAGCGCGCCATCGAGAACGCCCATCGCCTGCTCGCCAATGCGCGGCGCGGCGACAGGAGCGTTGCGGAAGTCTCCCTCGACCAGATCTCGGAGCAGCTCGGCCTAGCCGTGGACCGCGTCATGAGCGAAGGCTCGCTCTATGATCGCGAACTGGCGGCGCTCGCGATCAAGCAGGCGCGCGGCGATCTGATCGAGGCGATCTTCCTGGTCCGCGCTTTCCGCGCCACGCTGCCGCGCTTCGGCGCAAGCGAGCCGGTCGACACCGGCGCGATGCGCGTACAGCGGCGGGTGTCCTCGACCTTCAAGGACATTCCGGGCGGCCAGATCCTCGGTCCGACATTCGACTACACGCATCGCCTGCTCGATCCTTCGCTTGGCCAGGGCTTTGTGCCCGAGGCGCCCGCGACGGCCGAAGCTTCGACCGCGCCGACGCCGCGCGTGACCGACATTCTGGGCCGCGACGGGCTGATCGAATCGTCACCGCAAGCGGAGGAAGGCGCCAGCGTCGGCGATCTCACCCGCGAGCCGCTGAACTTCCCGGCTGATCGCGACCTGCGCCTGCAAAACCTCGCGCGCGGCGACGAAGGCTTTCTGCTCGCGATGGGTTACTCCACCCAGCGCGGCTATGGCCGCAACCATCCGTTCGCCGGCGAGATCCGCTTCGGTGAGGTCGAGGTTGAATTCGCGGCCGAAGATGTCGGCTTCGCCGTGCCGCTTGGCTCGATCGAGCTCACCGAGTGCCAGATGGTCAACCAGTTCAAGGGTTCCGCGACCGAGGCGCCGTGCTTCACCCGCGGCTATGGTCTCGCCTTCGGCCAGAGCGAGCGCAAGACCATGTCGATGGCGCTGGTCGATCGCGCGCTGCGTGCCCGCGAGCTAGGTGAGGAGGCCCTCGCACCGGCGCAAGATGAAGAATTCGTGATGTCGCATTCGGACAACGTCCAGGCGACCGGCTTCGTCGAGCATCTGAAGCTGCCGCATTATGTCGACTTCCAGTCCGAGCTCGGCCTGCTCCGCAAGCTGCGCAAGGAATTCGCCGAAGCCAGTGCGCCCGACGTCATGAAGGAGGCCGCGGAATGAACGCGCCGGCCTACAATTTCGCCTATCTCGACGAGCAGACCAAGCGGATGATCCGTCGCGCGATCCTCAAGGCGATCGCGATCCCCGGCTACCAGGTGCCGTTCGCCAGCCGCGAGATGCCGATGCCCTATGGCTGGGGCACCGGCGGCGTGCAGGTGACCGCGGCGATCCTCGGCCCCCAGGACGTGCTGAAGGTGATCGACCAGGGCTCCGACGACACCACCAACGCGATCTCGATCCGCAAATTCTTCGCCAGGACCGCGGGCGTTGCCACGACCACGGCGACGAATGAGGCGACCGTGATCCAGACCCGTCACCGCATTCCGGAGACGACGCTGCACGAGAACCAGGTGCTGGTTTACCAGGTGCCGATCCCGGAGCCCTTACGCTTCCTCGAGCCGCGCGAGACCGAGACGCGGCGCATGCATGCGCTCGCCGAATACGGCCTGATGCATGTGAAGCTCTACGAGGACATCGCCCGCTTCGGCCACATCGCGACCGCCTACGCCTATCCGGTGAAGGTGAATGCGCGCTACGTGATGGACCCGTCGCCGACGCCGAAATTCGACAATCCCAAGATGGACAATTGCCCGGCGCTGCAATTGTTCGGCGCCGGCCGCGAGAAGCGCATCTATGCGATCCCGCCCTACACGCAGGTGGTCTCGCTCGATTTCGAGGATCATCCGTTCGAGCCGTATCGTTTCAACGCGCCCTGTGCGCTGTGTGCGGCCGAGAATTCCTATCTCGACGAGATCGTCACCGACGACAAGGGCGGACGCATGTTCGTCTGCTCGGACACCGATTATTGCGAGGGCCGCCAGGCCGCCGGCCATCACGGCAGCGAGAGCGCTGCGCCGTACAAGGAGAAGGCGCCAGGGGACTCACATGAGGGCTCACATGGCTGATCGCGACATGCTCGAGAACGATGATCCGTTGCTGATCGCCGCAGGCCTCAGCAAATCCTACGGCCGCATCGCCGCCTGCCGCGACGTGTCGTTCTCGCTCTATCCCGGCGAGGTGCTGGCGATCGTCGGCGAATCCGGTTCGGGTAAGTCGACGCTGCTGCAACTGCTGTCGGGCCAGCTCGCGGCCAGCGGCGGCCATGTGTCCTACCGGATGCGCGACGGCGTCACCCGCGATCTCGCCACGCTCGGCGAGGCCGAGCGGCGCCTCCTGTTCCGTACCGATTGGGGTTTCGTGCATCAGGATCCCGCGCAGGGCCTGCGCATGGCGGTGTCGGCCGGCGCCAATGTCGGCGAGCGGCTGATGGCGGTGGGCTGGAATCACTACGGCCGCATCCGCGACACCGCGTCGGACTGGCTCACCCGCGTCGAGATCGACATCGCGCGCATCGACGATGCGCCGCGGACCTATTCCGGCGGCATGCGCCAGCGTCTCCAGATCGCCCGTAACCTCGTCACCGAGCCGCGGCTGGTGTTCATGGACGAGCCGACCGGCGGCCTCGACGTGTCCGTGCAGGCCCGCCTGCTCGATCTCCTGCGTAGCCTCGTCGCCGAGTTGAACCTCGCCGTCGTCATCGTCACCCACGATCTCGCGGTCGCGCGGCTGCTGTCGCACCGCGTGATGGTGATGAAGGGCGGCCGCGTCATCGAGACCGGCCTCACCGACCAGGTGCTCGACGATCCGCGCGAGCCCTATACCCAGCTTCTCGTCTCCTCGATTCTGCCGCCATAAGGCTGCCAAGATGAGTTCCCCGATGACCGCCATGATCGACGTCGCCAACGCCAACAAGACTTTTACGATGCACCTGCAGGGCGGCATCGAATTGCCCGTCGTGAGCGGCGTGACCTTCCACGTCGATGCGGGCGAATGCGTCGTGCTGTCGGGGCCATCAGGCGCCGGCAAATCGTCGATCCTGAAAATGATCTTCGGCAATTACCGCTGCGACTCCGGCCGCATCGGCATCCGCCATCGCGGCGCGGTGATCGATCTAGCCACCGCCGAGCCGCGGCAGGTCCTCAACGTCCGCCGTGCGACCATCGGCTATGTCAGCCAGTTTCTGCGGGCGGTGCCGCGCGTTGCGACCATCGACGTCGTCGCCGAGCCGCTGATCGTCAACGGCATGGCCCGCGCCGAGGCGCAGGCGCGCGCCGGCCAGCTGCTGCATCGCCTCAACATCCCCGAGCGGCTCTGGCAGCTGCCGCCCGCGACCTTCTCCGGCGGCGAGCAGCAGCGCGTCAACATCGCGCGCGGCTTCATCTCCGAGCTGCCGATCCTGCTGCTGGACGAGCCGACTGCCTCGCTCGACGCCGCCAACCGCGCCGTCGTGGTCGAGCTGGTCGCCGAGAAAAAGCGCCAGGGCGTCGCCATGGTCGCCATTGTCCACGACGACGAAATCCGCCATTTGATTGCCGACCGCATCGTTGACGTCACCAGCTTTGCCGCCGCGGCCTGAAGGAAATGGAAATGAACGCCAAGCCGAAGGATACCGTGATCGCCAATGCCAGGATCGTGCTGGCTGACCGGGTGATCGAGCAGGGCTGGCTTGCTCTCGCGGATGGACGGATTGCCGAGATCGGCGAGGGCAGGGCCCCGGCCGGCGCGGACGACGTCGGCGGCGACCTCATCATGCCAGGCCTGATCGAGCTCCACACCGACCATCTCGAAGCGCATTACGTGCCGCGCCCGAAGGTGTTCTGGAATCCGGTCGCGGCCGTGATCTCCTATGACGGCCAGCTTACCACCTCAGGCATCACCACCGTGTTCGACTCACTCCGGGTCTGGCGCGAGGACGGCGCCGAGGAGGTCGACGGCCGTGCTGGCGTGCTCGCCGCGGCGATCACGACCGCGCGCGAGGCCGACCTGCTGCGCGCCGACCACTTTCTGCATCTGCGCTGCGAAATCCCAATGCCGAGCGTGGTCGAGGAGGCCAAGGAGCTGATCGACCGTCCCGACGTCCGGCTGATGTCGCTGATGGACCACACGCCCGGCCAGCGCCAGTTCCGCGACGAGGTCAAGCTGCGCGACTATTACCGCGGCAAGGGCGGCGGCAAGACCGATGCCGAGCTCGACGAGCTGTTCGCAAAGCGCTTCGAATATCAGAAAAAATATGCCGCGACCAACATGCGCGAGATCGTGTCGCTGGCGCACAAGTACAACATTCCGCTCGCGAGCCATGACGACACCACCGAGGAGAACGTCGTGGACGCCGTGCGCGATCGCGTGTCGGTGGCCGAGTTCCCGACCACGCTGGAAGCCGCGCGCGGCCTGCACCAGGCCGGCATCGACATCCTGATGGGGGCGCCGAACGTCGTCCGCGGCGGCTCGCATTCCGGCAACATCGCCGCGGTCGATCTTGCCCGCGAGGGCCTGCTCGACATCCTGTCGTCGGACTACATTCCGTCGAGCCTGCTGATGGCTGCGCTGCAACTGCCCGAGCATGTGCCCGCGATCAGCCTTCCGGCAGCGGTTCGCACCGTGACCAAGGCCCCCGCCGAGGCGGTCGGCCTGTCCGATCGCGGCGAGGTCGCAGCCGGCAAGCGCGCCGATCTGATCCGTGTGCACGTTGCCGGCAGCGTTCCGGTCGTTCGCAGCGTCTGGCGCGAAGGAAGCCGTGTCGCATGAGCGAGACCACGACCATTGCGCAGAGCGAGGCGGGTACGATCGGCCCCGGCCGGCTCGTGCTCGTGGTCGGCCCGAGCGGGGCCGGCAAGGACACCTTGCTGCGGCTGGCGCAGGCGGCCTGCGTCGACGACCGCGACATCGTCTTTCCGCGCCGTGTCGTGACGCGCGAGTCCTCCGCGGACGAGGACAATATCGCAGTCAGTCCCGAAGAATTCCGCCGCTCGCAAGAGCACGGCGATTTCGCCGTGCATTGGGACGCGCACGGACATTCCTATGCGCTGCCGCTCGGCATCAACGACGATATCCGGGCCGGCCGAGCCGTCGTCGCCAACGTCTCGCGTACCGTGATCGGCGAACTGCGCAAGGCCTACGCCAACGTCGTCGTCGTCGCGATCACCGCGCCGCCGGACGTGCTGGCACAGCGGCTGGCCGCCCGCGCGCGGCAGAGCGACGGCAATATCGGGGACCGCCTCGCGCGCAGCATCAGTGATGCATCGGTCCATGCCGATGTCACCATCCTCAATGCGGGCAGTGCGGACTATCACAGCCGCCAGCTCGTGCGGGCGATCAGGAATGAAGGCTGGCACGAATAGCCGGTACGACAAGGAGACTGGAATGTCGGTGATTGAAACGGTCGAACAGCTCGAGGCCATCTACGGTGCCGTCGGTGATGCCTCGACCGTGAAAGTCGCCGACCACGTCACTCCGCTCTACCGCATCTTCATCGAGAAGGCGCCGTTCGCGGCGCTCGCAACCATCGGGCCGGAGGGGATCGACTGCTCGCCGCGCGGCGATCTGCCCGGCTTCGTCCGCATTCATGATCCCAGGACGCTGATGCTGCCGGACCGGCGCGGCAACAACCGGGTCGATTCCCTGCGCAACATCGTGCGCGATCCCAGGGTGTCGCTGATGTTCCTGATCCCCGGCTCCGGCAACGCGGTCCGCGCCAACGGCCGCGCGCATCTTTCGATCGATCCGGAACTGCTGGCCTCGTTCAAGGTCGAAGGCAAGGCGCCGCGCAGCGTCATGGTGATGAACGTGGAAGAAATTTACTTTCAGTGCGCCCGCGCCATCGTCCGCTCCGACCTCTGGAATCCCGACAAGCGCATCGATCCCAAGATTTTGCCGACGCCCGGCCAGATCCTCGCCGAGATGAGCGAGAACAAGGTCGGCGGCGCGGAATACGACCGTATCTGGCCGGAGCGGGCCGCCGCGACGATGTGGTGATCGCTTTCCTCCCCTATCCGCTTGCGGGAGAGAGTGGCTCGCCGTGAAGCGGCGAGATGGGTGAGGGACCAGCTCTAAGGGAGAGGCGATAAGTCAGCGATAAGGTGCCTTCCAACCAAACCCTCTCGCCTTTTGCACGTGGTCGATTAGTGGGATGACCTCTTCGATTAGGCTTCGATAGTCCGCAATTAGTTTATCGAGGGTGGAGAGATTCATTTCTCCTCCCTTAAATGACGGCAAGAGTATTTGTTGCACCCCGTCCGCCGGGTCGTCGAAAGCCCAAAGCGTATGCATGGCGTCATGACGTCGCCCGATTGCGGCTTTGGCACGCTTCAGGATGGCACGGATTTCTGCAATCAGTTCGGAATGACCTGCCAGTGAAGGTTCAATAACGTTGTCAATCATATCGAGCCTCGCGATGGCAGCTTTCGGCGTGAAATAGATCAAAATTCCAAATTCACCATGGACGCCGAGCAGAGCGGCGAGCAGCTCTGCGAATAGTACCTCAAGGCTGGAATTTTCAATGCTGATCATGCCGATCGCCTTGACGAATTTGGCGGGCCGTTCGAGAAAGGCGGCTAGGGGTTAGGCGGCTGCCGCGAGAATTGAGGCGGACGCGCAAGATTCTAGAGGTTGGCGTGCCAATTGTTTTCGCCATTGTCACGATTATCCTGTCGCGATCATCGATCCACACGTTCGGATCCGCTTTGATATCAGCCTTCGCTCCCTAATCGCCGCACGCAATGCACCTCGCCATGCGTTCGTTCGAGCTCGCCTTCTAATTGAACGCCATCCCACCGCTCAGCGCGACCGTCTGCCCGGTCATGTAGGCGTTGTCGACCAGCAGCATCACGGCTTTCGCCACTTCTTCCGCCGTGCCGAAGCGGCCGAGCGGGATGCGGCTGATGAGCTGGGGTTGTCCGCTCATCATGTCGGTCTCGATCAGCGATGGTGCGACCGCGTTGACGGTGATGCCTTCCTTCACCAGCCGCGCCGCGTAACCGCGCGTGAGGCCTTCCATGCCAGCCTTGGAGGCATTGTAATGCGGGCCGATCGAGCCGGCGCCGCGCGCGGCTCCGGAGGAGACGTTGACGATGCGACCCCACTTCCTCGCGCGCATCGACGGCAGCACCGCCTGCGTGCACAGGAAGGCGGATTTCAAATTGACCAGAATCGTCCGGTCGAAATCGTCCTCGGTGAGATCGTCGACGCCGCGGGTGATGGCGATGCCGGCATTGTTGACGAGGATGTCGATCGGCCCGAGCCCGGCCGAGACACGCTCGACCATGTTCATCACGGCCTCGCTCTGTGAGACGTCGGCCGCAACCACGATCGCCCGACCGCCCCGCTTGACGATCTCGCCCGCCAGTTGCTCGGCTTGTCCGATCCGTTCGCGGCAATTGATCGCCACGGCCGCACCTGTATCGGCCAACGCCCGACAGACGGCAGCGCCAATCCCGCGCGAGCCGCCGGTGACGAGAGCCGTGCGCCCCTTCAGATCGTCCGCCATGCCTGAACCTCCCAAATGATCTGCTTTCCGGCTGCCGGAAGCGTACCATGCCGGCCGCGTGATCGTGTTGAAATCATCGCGAGATGAATCTGTCTGTCAGTGCTTGCGGCGGGAGAAGCGCCCCAGCGCGCCAGTCCCAAATATGGATAGCCATTTCATTGACCAATCGCGCCAATCGCTCGATATTTGCAGCATCGAAACTGCTCCTCGAGCTCGAAGCCGCAACATGAGAAACGATCACCAGCGTAGTTCCGGCGACATGCAAGTATGCATGACGCGGCGCTGTTTCTCGGCGGCCACCGGCGCCTGTTGTTGTTGCTGACCGCGTCCTAGCAGCAAACTCACACCGAAGATTCCAGACAGGAAGCGCCGATATCCCGGCGAACGAGCAGCCATGTCCCACTCCCAGTCCAACGCCTACATCATCGAGATCCACGATCGCGCCGCCGGCATCATCACACGCGACGAGCGCGGCTTCCGCTTCTTCTCCTCCGAGCGCCTGTTCGATAGTCTCGAAGGCCGCCAGTTCCGCTCGGCGCGCGAGGCCGAGCGCGCCGCTCGCGCCGTGTTCGCCGAGCGGAGCGGACGCGCGAACTCGCAACTCTTCGCCAACTGATCTCACCGAAAGGGCAACGTCATGATCACCCGACGACACATTCTCGCAACGACACTCGTCCTCGCAACTGCCCTGGCCGCACCTGCGCGCGCTGAAGACAAGCCGGCGGAAATCCGCATCGGCACCCAGAAGGGCGGCTTCTTCCCGGCGGTGCGCCAGCGTCAGACGCTCGAAAATGCCTTCAAGCCGCTCGGCATCGACGCCTATTACATCGCCAACACCGACTTCGTTGAGAAATATCCGTCGCTGGTGGCCAGGCTCAACACGACCTTCGCCTCCGAAGGCGTATGGGCGGACGCCCATCACGAGGAGGTCGCCAAGGCGCAGGCCGAGGCGACCGGCGTCGACATCGAGGCTATCAGGCGCTTCGTCAACCGCTCGAGCTATCGCGTGGTGCCGCTCGACGCCGACGTGATCAAGAGCCAGCAGGCCGTGGCCGATCGTTTCGCAAAACTTGGCCTGATCCCGAAGCCGGTCAATGTCTCCGACATCGTCTGGAAGTGGACGCCGGGGTCCTGAGCGGACTCAGCCCCTCAGCGCCACCAGCAATTCATCCGGGCGTTCGGCCATGATCATGTGGCCCGCGCCCGGCACCACGACGGTCTTCGCATGCGGGATCGCCGCCGCAAGCGCCTTGCCGGCCTTTGCCGGCGTCATCATGTCGCGTTCACCGAGGATGAGCGTGGTCGGCACCTTCACGCTCGCGGCAGCGGTCAGCGCATTCGCGTAGGCGTTGCAGGCGGACAGATCCTTGAACAGGACGCCCGGCTCGCAATGCTTCAGCACCGCCTGCGCGCCGCCGTGCATCCACAGGCCCGGTGCAAGGCTGCCGCCGAGCTCGGCGTTGAAGCCGAGGCCCCAGATCGAGACCATATCGTTGGCGTCCTGCGAGTTGGCCTCGGCGGCCTTGAGCAGGTCGGGGCCGACCGTCATGGTCGCGGCCGTGCCGATCAGGCTCAATGCGGAGACCTTGTCCGGATGGCGCGCCGCGGTCTCCAGCGAGATCAGCGATCCCATGGAGTGGCCGATCAGGTGCGCTTTCTGCACGCCGGCGGCATCGAGCAATGCCGCTGTCCAGTCGGCCATCTCCGCGATGGTTGACAGCGAAGGTCCGGCCGAACGGCCGTGGCCGGGCATGTCAGGCGCCAGCACGCCAAAGCCGTGATGGGCGAACCAGCGCGTATGCAGCGCCCAGGTCGAACGGTCGAAGCCGGCGCCGTGGATGAAGACCACCGCGGGCAGGGACTTGTCGAATTCGCGGCCACCGGTTGCGACAAACACTTCGGCGCCGTTGACGGAGAGCTTCATGGTCTCAAACCTTTTGCGAGATGCGCAGCGCCTGGGAGAGATCGTCGATGATGTCGGAGGCGGTCTCGATGCCGACCGACAGCCGCACCAGCTCCTCGCCGATGCCGGCGGCCTTGAGCTGCTCGGCGTCCATCTGCTGGTGCGTGGTCGAGGCGGGATGGATCACCAGCGTCTTGGCGTCGCCGACATTGGCAAGATGGCTGATCATGCGCAGCGATTCGATGAACTTGCGTCCCGCGGGCCGCCCACCCTTGATGCCGAAGGAGACGATCGAGCCGGCGCCGCGCGGCAGCAGCTGCTTTGCCAGCTGATAGTCCGCGTGGTCCTCCAGCGAGGGATGCAGCACCCAGTCGACCGCCTTGTTCGATTTCAGGGCTTCCAGCACGAGGTGCGTATTCTGGATGTGGCGGTCCATGCGCACGCCCAGCGTCTCGACGCCCTGCAGCAGCTGAAATGCGTTGGTCGGCGACAGGCAGGCGCCGAAATCGCGCAGGCCCTCGGTGCGCGCGCGGATGATGAAGGCGGCCGTGCCGAACTGCTCGTCGAAGACGATGCCGTGATAGCCGCCATAGGGCTCGGTCAGCACGCCGAACTTTCCGGAGTCGCGCCAGTCGAAGCGGCCGCCGTCGATGATGGCGCCACCGATCGCGATGCCATGGCCGCCGATCCATTTGGTCGCCGAATGCATCACGATGTCGGCCCCGAGCTCGATCGGGCGGCTGAGATAGGGCGTGGCAAAAGTGTTGTCGATCAGCAGCGGAATCTTTGCGTCATGCGCGATCGCTGCGACCTTGGGGATGTCGAGCACTTCGAGGCCGGGATTGCCGATGGTCTCGCCGATCACGAGCTTCGTGTTGGGCTTGATCGCCGCGCGGAACGCGTCGTGGTCGCGCGGCTTCACGAAGGTGGTGGTGATGCCGAAGCGCGGCAGCGTGTGTGCCAAGAGGTTGATGGTGCCGCCATAGAGCGAGCTCGATGCCAAGATGTGGTCGCCGGCATTGAGCAGCGTCGCGATGGCCAGATGCAGCGCGGCCATGCCGCTCGCGGTGCAGATCGCGCCGACACCGCCCTCCAGCGCCGCGAGCCGCTCCTCCAGCACGCCGGTGGTCGGATTGGAGATGCGCGTATAGATGTGGCCGGCGCGTTCCAGATTGAACAGCGCTGCGGCGTGGTCGGAATCCTGGAACACGTAGGACGTGGTCTGGTAGATCGGCACCGCGCGGGCGCCGGTCGCGGGATCCGGATGCTGGCCCGCATGCAGGCTCAGGGTCTCGAAGGCAGGCGGTTTCGGCGCGGGCATGCTTGGCCTCGTTGGTCGGTCGGCGATGGCGGCCCTTGTGCCACAAAATGGCGGGCCACGTCAGCCCATTGACAGCGCCGGAGACGGTGCGCTCCCTCGCCCCGTTCTTACGGGGAGAGGGGTGGGGTGAGGGGCCCTTTCCGCGAAGACGGTGAGAGTTGAACTCGCGGAGACTCCCCCTCACCCGGAATTCAAGCTTTGCTTGAATTCCGACCTCTCCCCGCAAGCGGGGCGAGGTGAAGCGGCACCGGTAGCGCTAGCGCATCGCCTGCTCGATGATCCGCGCCTCGCGCAGCAGGATCTCCGCGACCTCCTGCTCGCGCCTTGGCCCGAGCCTCGTTCGAACGGCGGAGACGGTCATCGCCGCGGCCGGCTGTCCGTCCGGGGTCTTGATCCAGGTGGAGATCGACTTGGTGCCCTGCACGAGGCCGATCTCCCTCATATTGTATCCACGCTTCCGTGCCGTCGTGACCTGGCTCATCACCGACGCCGCGTCGGTCTGGTAGGCTTCGAATCTCTTCTCGTTGGCTGCGACGATTTTTCGCGCGTCCGGCGCCGGCATCGCGGCGAGGATGGCGACGCCGGCGCTGCTGACGCCGAGCGGCCGGCGCGCGCCGACCTCGATCGACAGCACCTGGATCGGATAGACGCCAATCCTGCGATCGACGCAGAGCGTGTCGTTGCCGGTCCGCATCGTCAGGAACAGCGTGTCGCCGATCTCGGCGGAGGCGCGCCGCAGCGACGGATTGGCGGCGACCAGCAGCCGCGACGGCCGCGCCCGCGCCAGCGCCAGCTCGGGCACCTGGTTGCCGATCGCATAGCGGCCGGTTCGATCGTGCCGCTCGACGATGCCTTCCTCGATCAGCACGTGGACGATGCGATGCACGGTCGGGCGGGTGAGGCCGGTTGCGCGTACGACCTCGGCCAATGGCACACCGTCTTCGCGGCCTGCGGCAAGAATGCGCAGCACCGCGAGCGCGCGCCGGATTGCCTGCGCGCCTTGTCGCGGTTCGACCGCGGATTTTGACAAAGCTCTCTTGTCCATAATATGGACAAGAACGCCACAATTCACTCGACAGGTAAAGCCCGCATCTGGAGATTGCGATCCCATCGGGATGCCTTGCATGACGTCGGGGCACTCGCATGGAAATTGGAAGCGCCGTCGGGAGGTTAACATGAGATTAATCGGGATTGCCATCGCTGCTGTCACCGCGATGCTCGCGGGGCCCGCTTCGGCTCAGCAATGGCCGGCGCGCAGCGTCAAGCTGATCGTGCCTTATCCGGCCGGCGGCAATGTCGACAGCGCGGCGCGCATCGTCGCCGACAAGCTCCAGGAAAAACTCGGTCAGCCCTTCATCATCGAGAACAAGGCCGGCGCCGGCGGCATGATCGCGGGCGAAGCCTTCGCGAAGTCCGCGCCCGACGGTTACACGCTGTTCGTCGGCGCCAACGGCCCTGTGCTGTTCGCGACCGAGATCAACAAGCGCGAGGCCTATAGCTGGAAGAAGGACTTCATGCCGATCTCGACGATCTCGATGACGCCGCTGGTGCTCGAGGTCCATCCGTCGGTTCAGGCCAACACTTTCAAGGAATTCATCGAGCTCGCCAAGCGCGACCCCGGCAAGCTGACCATGGCCTCGCCCGGGCCCGGCACCACCAACCATCTGCTCAGCGAGCTGATGCAGTCCAGCCTCGATCTGCAATGGGTCACCGCGCACTATCGCGGCAACGCGCCCGCGATCAACGATCTGCTCGGCGGTCAGGTGCAGTTCGCGTTCGACCAGCTCACGGTCAGCCTGCAGCACATCAAGGCCGGCCTGTTCCGTGCGCTCGCAGTCACCAGCCCGCATCGCCTGAAGTCGCTGCCTGACGTCCCGACCTTCGTCGAGCTCGGCTACAAGGACTTTGATGGCCAGACCTTCACCGGCCTGTTCGCGCCCGCGGGCACGCCGGCGCCTGTCATCGACAAGCTGCACGAAACGCTGGTCGCGATCCTGAAAAACCCGAGCGTGATCGACAAGTTCGAAAAGCTCGGCGGGGAATCCACCCCGATGACGCCGGACGAATTCAAGGCCTATCTCGAGCGCGAGGACGCCAAGTGGACTCCGGTCGTGCGCAAGGCCAACATCAAGGCTGACTGAGCATGCGGATCGACCCCACCGAGCTCGGCGCGGAGCTCATCTACCGGCTGATGACCGGCATCGTGGTGCCGCGCCCGATCGCCTGGGTGACGAGCCTGTCGCGCTCCGGCGTGCTCAACCTCGCGCCGTTCAGCGCCTTCACCTTCGTCTCGCAGAAGCCGCCGATGCTCGCCATCAGCGTCGGCCGCAAGGGCGCGAACTACAAGGACACCGCGCACAACATCCTCGACACCGAGGAATATGTGATCCACATCGCCGATACCCCGCTAATGTCCGCGGTGCACGACAGCTCCGTCGAGCATCCGCCCGAGGTGAGCGAGGTCGAGCATCTCGGACTGGAGACGCTCGCGAGCGAGCGCATCAAGGTGCCGCGATTGGCTGCGGCGCCCGTCGCGATGGAGTGCCGCTTCCGGCAGTGCCTCGAATTCGGCGACGCGAAGAGCCGGCTGATCGTCGGCGAGGTCGTGATGTTCCATCTGCGCGACGGTCTCGTGAACGACGGCAAGGTCGAGACCAAGGCGCTCGATCCGATCGCGCGCATTGGCGGGCCGCGCTACGCCAGCCTCGGCGAGATCGTGACGCTGAATACCGTCTTCCAGACGCCCAAATCGAAGGACTGAGCGAGCTGCGCATCGCGCCGCCCTCAGTGCCTGAAGTCCATTGGAGAAACCGACATGCGACTCGTAAGCTATCTCTTGGACGGAGAGCCGCGCTACGGCGCCGCTGTCGAAGGCGGTGTGGTCGACCTGACCAGGCGGATCGGCCGTGACTTCTCCGACGTCAAGGCGCTGATCGCGGCCAACGCGCTGGCCGATGCGCAGGAGGCGGCGGCCGGGCAGAAGCCCGACTACGCGCTGGACAAGCTCATCCTGCTGCCGCCGGTGCTCGCCCCCGAAAAGCTCTGGTGCATCGGCGTCAACTACGCCGAGCGCAACGCGGAGTATAAAGACAGCTCCGACCTGCCCAAATATCCCAGCCTGTTCGTGCGCAGCATGTCCTCGATGACGGGCTCCGGCCAGCCGCTGGAGAAGCCCAAGGTCTCGGAGCAGCTCGACTACGAGGGCGAGCTCGTCATCGTGATCGGGCGGGGCGGTCGCCACATCCCGCGCGAGGAAGCGTGGTCGCACATCTTCGGCATGACCCTGTGCAACGAGGGCACGGTCCGCGACTGGCTGCGCCACGGCAAGTTCAACGTCACGCAAGGCAAGAATTTCGATCGCTCCGGCAGCATCGGCCCGTGGCTCGTCACGTCGGACGAGCTCGATCCGCGCGGCCCTCATGACATCATCACGCGCGTCAACGGCGAGGTGCGGCAGCAGGATACGACCGAACGGCTGATGTTTCCGTTCGACTATCTGATCTCTTATCTCTCGACCTTCGCGACACTGAAGCCCGGCGACATGATCGTGACGGGCACGCCGACGGGGGCCGGCGTTCGCTTCGATCCGCCGCGCTGGTTGAAGGTCGGTGACGTGGTCGAGGTCGAATCGTCGCGCATCGGCGTGCTGCGCAACACCGTCGCCGCGGAGCAGTAATCATGCTCGATACCGCCACGATCGAACGCCTGGCCGCGCGGCTCGATGAGGCCGAGCGCACCAAAACGCTGATCACGATGTTTACCAAAGAGTATCCCGATTTCAGCATCGAGGATGCCTATGCCGTCCAGCGCGCCTGGACCAGGCTCCAGCTCGGTCGTGGCCGCGTCATCAAGGGCCACAAGATCGGCCTGACCTCGAAGGCGATGCAGAACGCGGTCGGCATCAACGAGCCCGACTACGGCGTGCTGTTCGCCGACATGTTCTACGCCGATGCCACGCCGATCCCGTTCGACCGTTTCCATGCGCCGCGCATCGAGGTCGAGCTCGCCTTCGTGCTGAAGGCGCCGCTGCGCGGGCCGGACTGCACCATCTTCGACGTGCTCAACGCCACCGACTATGTCACGCCCGCGCTGGAAATCCTGGAAACGCGCATGCACCGCGTCGACCCCGAAACGGGCAAGCCGCGAAAGGTCATGGATACGATCTCGGACAACGCCGCCAACGCCGCGCTGGTGCTCGGCGGCCGGCCGTTCCGTCCGCTGGATGCGGATCTGCGCTGGATCGGCGCACTGTTGTTCCGTAACGGCGAGGTCGAGGAGACCGGGCTTGCCGCCGGCGTGCTCAATCATCCCGCCAACGGCATCGCCTGGCTCGCCAACCGCCTCGCGCCGCACGACGAACATCTCGGCGCCGGCGAAGTGGTGCTGGCGGGATCGTTCACGCGTCCGGTGGATATCCGCCGCGGCGACACCTTCCACGCCGACTACGGCGCGTTCGGCTCGGTGTCGTGCCAGTTCGTCTGAAGAGATAATAGAGAGGGAGCGCACCATGACGGGTGAATCGCGGCGCAAGAGCATCCATATCGGCGGCTTCAAGCACGCCAATCCGATTCCGAACGCCTGCCGCATCGGCGGTCTCGTGATGTCAGGCGTCATCCTCGGCCGTGATGCGGCCGGCGTGATGCCGGAAAGCCTCGACGCCCAATGCGCCAACATGTTCGCGCACATGAAGGCGACGGTGGAGGCCGCCGGCGGCACCACGGACGACATCATCAAGATGACGGTATGGCTGAAGGACCGCACCCAGCGCGGCCCGGTCAATATCGAATGGCTCAAGATGTTTCCGGACGAGCATTCGCGCCCGGCGCGCCACGCGCTGCCGATGGACAACATGGACGGCGGCGCGCTGGTGCAGTGCGACTTCACCGCAATGATCGACTGAGGGAGTTTTGCGCATGCCGACCTATCTGCCGTTCGATCCGAATCCCCGCCGCCCTAGCAAGGCACCGCCGCCGAAGACCGTCGACAGCCAGTTTCACGTGCTGGGGCCCATCGACAAATATCCGGAGCGCCCCGGCGCGGCCTACCGGATGCCGAGCGCGACCTGGGAAGCGGCGCTGCGCGTGCACAAGACGCTCGGCATCGAGCGCGGCATCATCGTGCAGACCACGACCTATGGCGCCGACCACTCCGTCGTGCTCGACGGCCTCGCCGCGATGGGCCCCAACTATCGCGGCTGCGCCAACGCGCTGGTGTTCGCGGAGGCGAACGATTCCTATCTCGCCAAGCTGCACGACGCCGGCGTGCGCGGCGCGCGCTTCAGCTTCCGCCAGGAGCTCGGCGCGGTGCTGTCGGATGCCGATTTCGCCCGCGCCATCGCGCGCATTCGCGAGCTCGGCTGGTACGTCAAGATCCAGCCGGAGAAGGACGGCATCGTCTCCAGCGTCGCCAAATACGAGAATCTCGACGTGCCCGTGCTGATCGACCACATGGCGCGGCCGGTGCCGTCGAATGGCAAGGACGATCCGAACCTGCGCAAGATGCTGGAGCTGCTCAAGAAGGGCAATTTCTGGGTGATGCTGTCGCTCGGCGAGAAGACCTCGCAGGCCGGCCCGCCCTATGACGACGTGATCCCGATCGCGCGCAGCTATATCGAGGCCGCACTCGATCGCTGCGTCTGGGCCAGCGACTGGCCGCATCCCGTCTCCGTCAAGCAGCCGCCCAACGACGCCGACCTGCTCGAACTGATGTTCCGCTTCGCGGCGGATCAAACGGAGCTGGAGCAGATTCTTGTGCACAATCCGGCCAAGCTGTTCGGCTTTCCGGATTAGAACCAGCATGACGTCCTAGGCGATGCGCTCAATCCCCGCTAGAAACTTGCAACGGATGCGTCAGGGGCGGAGCGGCAACCATGCAGGGATGGACCACGCGGCTGATTGTTGCACTGCTCCTTCTGCCGGTGCTGACGTCGGGACCCGTATCCGCTGCTCCGGCAGCGCTGCGCGGCATCTCCGTCGATCTGTCGTGGACCGACAGCCGCACGGAGAAATTCCTGGATACCGGTGAGGAAAAGCCGGGCTATCAGACCTCCCAGGTCCTGCTCTACATCAGTGAGCAGGGCCGCTTCTTCAGCCGCTTCAACAGGGTCGCGAAGGGCAACAACAACCGCCTTGTCAACGCGGCCGTCTCCGGCGAGGGAAAGTCGGTGCTGAACTGGCGCTTCGAAGGTCGCAGCGTTGCCGCCGACCAGAAGTTCGGCGGTTCGGGCGCGCGGCGTATCGTCGTCTCGTTCAGTGACGACGCGTCCTCCTGCTCGCTTCGCGTCATTCACGGCAAGGAAGGCAGCGCGCCGATCCGCTATCCCGGATTGACGTCGCAACGGCCGATCGAGCTTATCCGTATCGAGGTGACGAACACCACTTGCCAGGTCCGCCAGGGTAACGCGTTCGGCCAGTGATCACACCGCCGGCTGCTTCGCCAGCCGATCCCGCACCTCGGCGGCGATCTCGAACGAGCGCAGCCGCGCGGCGTGGTCGTAGATCTGCCCCGTCGTCATCAGCTCGTCCGCGCCGGTCTCGGCGATCAGCGCCTTCAGCTTCTCTTCGACGACGGCAGGCGAGCCGACCGCGGAGCAGGACAGCGACTGGCCGACGCCGGCCTTCTCGGCCGGCGACCACAGCGCGTCCATGTCGTCGACCGGCGGCGGCAGCTGTCCCGGCGTGCCGCGCCGCAGGTTGATGAACTGCTGCTGCAGCGAGGTGAACATGCGGCGTGCCTCGTCGTCGGTGTCGGCCGCGAACACGTTGACGCCGACCATCGCGTAGGGCTTGTCCAGCTGCGCCGACGGCGCGAAGCGAGAGCGATACTCGCGCAGCGCCGGCATCATTATCTGCGGCGCGAAATGCGACGCGAACGCGAAGGGCAGGCCGAGCATGCCGGCAAGCTGCGCGCCAAACGTGCTCGATCCCAGGATCCAGAGCGGCACCTTCGTGCCCATGCCGGGCACGGCGCGGATCGCCTGGTTCGGCTGCACGTCGCCGAGCAGCGCCTGCAGCTCCAGCACGTCATGCGGAAAATTCTCGGAAGCCGTTGCAAGATCGCGCCGCATCGCTCGCGCGGTGAACTGGTCGGTGCCCGGCGCCCGCCCGAGCCCGAGATCGATGCGCCCGGGATAGAGCGATTCCAGCGTGCCGAACTGCTCGGCGATAACCAGCGGCGAATGGTTCGGCAGCATCACGCCGCCGGAACCGACGCGGATCGTCTTGGTGCCGCCCGCGACATGCCCGATCACCACCGACGTCGCGGCGCTCGCGATCCCCGTCATGTTGTGATGCTCGGCCAGCCAGAACCGCTTGTAACCCCAGGCCTCGGCATGCCGGGCGAGATCGAGCGAATTGGCGAACGCCTGCGCCGCATTGCTGCCCTGATGGATGGGAGCGAGGTCGAGCACGGAGAAGGGGATCATGCGAGGGGTCCGGATGGTGGGCGTTGGAACGCGGACTTCACATGTAAGTGCCTGCTCTCAAAATGGTAGGCGGCTTGCTCAGGCGCATCAGCAGCGGCGCCATCCGAAATTGCCGTGCATCTCAGCCCCCGGTCAGCGCATGCCAGAGCGTGTCGGCCACGTCATTGCGGCAATCGGGCGACCGGATCAGCCTGATCTCGATCGGAATATCGAACCGTTCGCCGCCTGCGCGAACGAGGCGGCCCTGCTCGATCTCCTCTCTCGCCAGGGTCAGCGGCAGCCAGGCCACGCCGTGGCCCTCACGTGCCATCGTCATCAGCGTCGCGGCAAGATGCGAGGTGAAGCCGGTCTGCATGTCGGCGATCGTGCTCCGGCCGATCGGATGGGCCGCGAGGATGCGGCCGAGGCCCGAAGCGCGGCTGTAGGAGAGCAGGCGTGCCGGTTGCGCGGATGTCTCGTCGAGAGACCAGGTCGGCTGTCCGTCGGACCCGGGCGCGCAAAGCGGCACGAGGCAGTCGTCCCCGATGCGGTGGCTCTGGAAGCGCTCCGGATCGAAGCGAGTCGGCGCCTCCGCATGGGAGTGGCACAGCAGGAAATGCACCTCGCCGCTGAGCATGATCTGCTCGCAGCCTTCCATGCTCTCCGAGATCAGGCTGAGCGCGCCGAGCGCCTCGAAGCGAAGATGCTGCCGGATCCACCCGGGAAAGAACGTGAAGGACAGCGCATGCGTCGCGGCAATGGACAACGCGACATGATCGCGCTCGCCCACGGACCGCGTGTCGCGTTGCGCCCGCTCCAGGCTGCGGATCAAGTCGGCGGCGAGAGGCTGGAAGTGCTGACCGGCCGAGGTCAGGCTGGCGCCTTGCGCCCCGCGTGCGAACAGCGGCGTTCCGATCCAGTCCTCCAGCGCGCGAATGCGGCGGCTGAAGGCCGGCTGCGTCACGTACCGCGCCTCGGCGGCCCGCGAAAAGCTCTTCAGCTCCGCCAGTGCCGAAAAATCCTTGAGCCAGTCGATATCCAATTGAAATCCAGACGAAATTAGCGCCGATGCCGTCCGTGCATGAGGCGAACCGATCATGGCATTGGCCAAACGGCCCTGTCCAGACGTACACCTGCCTGCAGCCAGGCCAGGAGACCATCATGCGCATCGTCGACGTCCGCGAGATCACAAAGCCGATCGCGTCCCCGATCCGAAACGCCTATATCGACTTCTCGAAGATGACGGCGAGCCTCGTCGCCGTCGTCACCGACGTCGAGCGCGATGGCAGGCGCGTGGTCGGCTACGGCTTCAACTCCAACGGCCGCTACGGCCAGGGCGGGCTGATCCGCGAGCGGTTCCGCAATCGCATCCTCGAAGCCGAACCGAACAGCGTCCTCAACGAGGCCGGCGACAATCTCGATCCGCACAAGCTCTGGGCGGCGATGATGAGCAACGAGAAGCCCGGCGGCCACGGCGAGCGCTCGGTCGCGGTCGGCACGCTCGACATGGCGATCTGGGACGCCACCGCCAAGATCGCGGGCAAGCCGCTGTTCCGGCTGCTCGCCGAGCAGAAGGGGTGTGAAGCCAATCCGCGCGTGTTCGTCTATGCGGCCGGCGGCTACTATTATCCAGGCAAGGACAACACCGCGCTGCGCGCCGAGATGCGCGGCTATCTCGATCGCGGCTACAACGTCGTCAAGATGAAGATCGGCGGCGCGCCCATCGACGACGATCAGCGCCGCATCGAAGCGGTGCTGTCCGAGATCGGGTCGCAGGCGCAACTCGCCGTCGATGCCAACGGCCGCTTCGACCTCGAGACCGGCATCGCCTATGCGAAGATGCTCCGGCAGTATCCGCTGTTCTGGTACGAGGAGGTCGGCGATCCCCTCGACTACGCGCTCCAGGCCGCGCTCTCCGAGTTCTATCCCGGCCCGATGGCGACCGGCGAGAATCTGTTCTCGCACCAGGATGCGCGCAACTTGCTGCGCTACGGCGGCATGCGGCCGGACCGCGACTGGCTGCAGTTCGACTGCGCGCTGTCCTATGGCCTCGTCGAATATCTGCGCACGCTCGACGTGCTGCATCAGTTCGGCTGGTCGCCCTCGCGCTGCGTCCCGCACGGCGGCCACCAGATGTCGCTCAATATCGCCGCGGGCCTTGGCCTCGGCGGCAATGAGAGCTATCCGGATCTGTTTCAGCCCTATGGCGGCTTCCCTGATGGCGTGAAGGTCGAAGCCGGCCACATCGTCATGCCGGAGCTCCCCGGCATCGGCTTCGAGGGCAAGTCGGATCTGATCAAGGTGATGCGCGAACTCGCGGAGTAGGGATACGCAGACGCGTAGGGGTGGGTTAGCCTTGGGGGTTGCGCGAAGCGCAAACCGCAAGGCGTAACCCACCCTACGAGAGCCCGCGCAAACCCATGCGGCAAATCCGCCCGTCCTGAAACCATCCGCCGCCCGGCCGCGTTGCAGGCCGGCTTGATTTGATGGGCTTTGGTTTCGGGGATTTGCTTTGGACAGATTCAACATCGGCGTTCACGTCGTCGCGCTGGCGGCTGCGTTCGCGCTCGCCGTCCCGATTGGGTGGGACCGCGAGAAGCGGGCGCGAAGCGCGGGCCTGCGCACCTTTCCGCTGGTCGCGCTGGCAAGCTGCGGCTTCGTGCAGGCCAGCGAAAGCCTGCTGGTGCATTCGCCTGACGGCATGGCCAAGGTGATCGAGGGCCTCATCACCGGCATCGGCTTCATCGGCGGCGGTGCGATCCTCAAGCAGGGCAATTCGGTGCAGGGCACCGCGACCGCCGCCAGCCTGTGGGCCACCGGCGCCATCGGCGTCTCCGTCGGGCTCGGTGCCTACGACGTCGCGGTGACGATCGCGGTGTTCACGTTCCTGACGCTTCGGTTGCTAACGCTGGTGAAAGAAGAGGGGGATCTCTGACGGCGACTTCAACCGGCATTGACCCGTCGGGCAAAACACCCACCTCCCCCAAAATCCCGTCAATCCCCTGCCGCAAAAATATTCCACTTTACCGAAATTCGGATTTACGGCACTATCCCCTCATCCCGGCCCGAGGAGAGGGGCGATCGTACGTCGCAACGAACGTGGGCTGGGGTGCGGTGGACGCGGCAGCGTCGTGCGCGAGAGGTCCGGGCAGGGCGGGTAGTCCCTGTGAGCCCGTGGCTACGTGCGGACGAGCGACGCTGAAGCGTACGGCAAAACCGGGTCGTCTTGGCCGTCGTTGCTACGGTCAAGCCCTCAGCGGAGATGTGCGCGAGCCCAACCGGGCGGACGGCATCGTCAATTCGCGGGGCGAGGGAGGCCAGAGGGAAAGTTCGGCTCCCGGGAGAGCTCGGCATAAGCCGTCCGACCATCGCGCAGGGAAGGCCGGGTGTTTTCCGGCCCACCTGTTTTTCCGCCTGCGCATTTGCGTGTGCAAATTCTTCGCGCAGCGGATCACGGGTGCCAGCCGGCACCCGGCCTTCCCTGCGCCCTCTTCACAACAGAGGGCGAAAGAGGAGAGCAAAACTCGGGCGTTTCGAGCCGCGAGAACGCCGATCCGTGTGTGATTGGACCCGAGGGAATGGTGCTGCCAGACAGGATTGAACTGTCGACCTCTCCATTACCAATGGAGTGCTCTACCACTGAGCTACGGCAGCATGTGCTGGGATGAGAATCGGCCGCCACAGGGAGCCTACCAAGCGGGCCGATATCTGCCACAAGCCCCCCTCCTGTGCAAGCTTGCTGGCCCCGCCAAAACGAGAAAATCGGAGCGATATCAGGTCCAAAACGCCCGTTTTGGCGCGAAACGACTGACTTTCCGCTGATTTTGCCGCTGATTTTGGTTCCGCGATCCCTCGCCATCTGGCCAGTTGGCCGATGTCCCGGAGCTGGCTCATTTTGAGTTTCGCACGATCGGATGGGCGTCAGGCTCTTGAGCTGCCGCATTCCCTGGGCATGTTATCGCGGATCGCTGTATGGACCCGTGATGGCTGACGAGAACGACAAGAGCGCAAGACCAGAGCCGAGACAGGCGAGGGCGTCCCGGGACGATCGCCTGAAATCGGCGCTGCGCGAAAACCTGAAGCGGCGGAAGCTGCAGGCGCGCGAGCGCGCCGCGACCGACGGCCCCTCGCAGAACGACGATGATTCCCTAGATGAGGGGACCGCCGGCAAGACCGGCCCTTGAAACCGGCAGCTGGAATTTTTGGAGTGCATGGACGTGGCAAGCGGGCAGGACTATTCGCAACGAGCTGACAGTGACGCGCAGATGGCGCGGTTCACCCGCCCCGAACAGACCTTTCCGACGCTGACACCAGCAGAAATCGAGCGCATGCGGCACTTCGGTGAGGTCCGCAACTACGCCGACGGCGACTGGCTGTTCGAGACCGGCAAGCCGGGGCCGGGCATGTTCGTCGTACTGAGCGGCCACGTCGCCATCACCCAGCGCGACGGGCTCGGCAATGTTACCCCGCTGATCGACCAGGGGCCGGGGCAGTTTCTGGCCGAACTCAGCCAGCTCTCCGGCCGGCCCGCACTGGTCGATGGCCGCGCCGAGGGCGAGGTCGAAACGTTGCTGTTGCCGCCGGAGCGCCTGCGTGCGCTGCTGGTCGCCGAGGCCGAACTCGGCGAGCGCATCATGCGCGCGCTGATCCTGCGCCGGGTCAATCTGCTCCAGGCCGGCGTCGGCGGTATCGTTCTGATCGGTCCCTCGCATTCGGCCGGCGTGGTGCGGCTGCAGAGCTTCCTCACCCGCAACGGCCAGCCGCATCATCTGCTCGATCCCGAGCGCGATCGCGATGCCGCCGACGTCATCGCACGTTATTCGCCCAAGCCGGAAGACTGGCCGCTGGTCGTCACCCCCGACGGTGCGGTGCTGCGCAATCCCGGCGAAACCGAAATCGGGCGCGCGATCGGCATGATCGGCGGCCCGCGCAACGACCGCATCTACGACGTCGCGATCGTCGGCTCCGGACCGGCGGGGCTCGCCACCGCGGTCTATGCCGCCTCGGAAGGACTTTCGGTCGCCGTGCTCGACACCCGCGCCTTTGGCGGCCAGGCCGGCGCCAGCGCGCGCATCGAGAACTATCTCGGCTTTCCGACCGGCATCTCCGGTCAGGCCCTCACCGCGCGCGCCTTCAACCAGGCGCAGAAATTCGGCGCCGATATCATGATCCCCGTCACGGTGAAGTCGCTCGACTGCACGCGCGCGGACGGCGCATTTTCGGTCGCGCTCGACGGCAGCGATCCCCTGCGCTCGCGCGCGGTGGTGGTCGCGAGCGGTGCGCGCTATCACCGGCCCGAGATCGAGAACCTCGCCAGGTTCGAGGGGCGCGGCGTCTGGTACTGGGCGTCCCCGGTCGAGGCGAAGCTGTGCGCCGGCGAGGACGTGGCCCTGGTCGGCGCCGGCAATTCGGCGGGCCAGGCCGCGGTGTTCCTGTCGGGTCACGCCAAGAAGGTGTTGATGATCATCCGCGGCGGCGGCCTCGGCGCCAGCATGTCGCGCTATCTCATCGAGCGCATCGAGGCGACGCCGAACATCGAATTGCTGTTCAACACCGAGATAACGTCGCTCGAGGGTGACGAGGCCTCGCTGCTGCGGCGCATCCGCTGGAAGAGCCGGCTGTCTGATGACGAGGATTTTGCCGACATCAGCAATCTGTTTTTGTTCGTCGGCGCAGATCCCGCCACCACCTGGCTCGACGGCTGCGGCGTCACGCTCGATCGTGGCGGCTTCGTCGTGACAGGCGCGCAGTCCGAGCAGAACCAGGGGCGGCTGGTGGCGCCGCTGGAGACCTCGGTGCCCGGTGTCTACGCCGTCGGCGACGTCCGCTCCGGCTCGGTCAAGCGCGTCGGCGGCGCCATCGGCGAAGGCGCACAGGTCGTGGCCTCCCTGCACGGCTATCTCGGCGACGCCGCAAAACCGGCGCTTTAGAGCACGATCCGGAAAAGTGTGAAGCGGTTTTCCGAAAAGATCGTGCTCAAACAAGAAGTCAAGAACAAGACAAGCAGATGGCAAGTCGAATGAGGCTTGCCATCTTGCCGTGTGATGCGTGACTATCTCCCCTCGTTGCGAGGTCAATCGCGCGTGGAAGAACAAACAATTCACAAGGGAGGACTCAATGGCCGAACTCGTCGTGCTCTACAAGACGCCCAAGGACGCTGCCGCTTTCGACAAGCATTATGCCGAGACCCACATTCCGCTCGCCAAGAAATTGCCGGGTCTGAAGAAATACGCCGTCAGCACCGGGCCGGTCGGTTCCCCCGCTGGACCGTCCGGCATCCACCTCGTCGCAATCCTCACCTTCAACAGCGTGGCCGACATCCAGGCGGCCTTCGGCAGCGAAGCGGGCAAGGCCGCTGCTGGCGACGTGCCGAAATTCGCCAGCGGCGGCGCCGACCTGTTGATCTTCGACACCAAGGAAGTGTGATCCAGCTTTCGTCGAAGACCTGAGCGCCCGGGGCTACAAACTGCTCTCGTTTGTGACAGCGCTGCAAGAAATTCAGCCATGCGTTTGTCGATTCGCACGACGACGCATGGCTGCGCACGAGCCTGTGACTTCGCGCCATTCGATGAGGACCGTAATACTAATCCTCCGACCTCAACGTTGAGAGTAGGAGAGATGCCGTGATGCTTGGATTGAGCCTGCCCGCCTTCACGATGGTCCATGTCATCATCAGCCTGATCGCCATCGCCGCCGGCCTCGCCGTGATGTTCGGCCTGCTCAGCTCGAAGCCGATGCCCGGCCTCACCGCGATCTTCCTGCTGTTCACGATCCTCACCAGCGCCACCGGCTTCCTGTTTCCGTTCAAGGAACTGCTGCCGTCGCATATCATCGGCATCATCTCGCTGGTGCTGCTCGCGATCGCCTGCTTCGCGCTCTACGGCATGAAGCTTGGAGGCGTCTGGCGTCCGGTCTACATCGTGACCGCGATGATCTCGCTCTACTTCAACGTCTTCGTGCTGGTGATCCAGTCGTTCCTGAAGGTGCCGGCCCTCGCCGCGCTCGCCCCCGCCGTGCCGCCGAATCCGCCGGGAGGTCCCGTGTTCGCCGCGGTGCAGGGCATCGTGCTGGTGTTCTTCGTGGTGCTGACCATCGGCGCCTGGCGCCGCTTCAAGCCGATGGCGTTTGCCTGATCGCCCGATTGTCATCGTCCCGGGCGGTGCGCGGCATCGAACTGCGGACATCGCATAACCATCTCCAAGTCGCCGGCTCGCGCTTCGCGGGCCCCGGACTGATTTTCACTGAAGGAGCCATTCATGCCCACCATCACCACCAAGGACGGCGTCGAGATCTTTTTCAAGGATTGGGGCGCCGGCCAGCCGATCGTGTTCAGCCATGGTTGGCCGCTGTCGGCCGACGACTGGGACACGCAGATGATCTTTTTCGCGAACCGCGGCTATCGCGTCATCGCCCATGACCGCCGCGGCCACGGCCGCTCGTCGCAGGTCTCCGATGGTCACGACATGGATCACTACGCCGACGATCTCGCGGCCGTGACGGCGCATCTCGATTTGAAGAACGCCATTCACGTCGGCCATTCCACCGGTGGCGGCGAGGTCGTGCATTACATTGCGCGCCATGGCGAGAGCCGGGTGGCGAAGGCCGCGATCCTCTCCGCGGTGCCGCCGTTGATGGTGCAGACGGCGGCCAATCCGGGCGGCCTGCCGAAGAGCGTGTTCGACGGTCTGCAGGCCCAGCTCGCCGCCAGCCGCACCGGCTTCTACCGCGACCTCGCCTCCGGCCCGTTCTATGGCTACAACCGCCCCGGCGCGAAACCTTCGGAAGCGGTGATCCAGAACTGGTGGCGCCAGGGCATGATGGGCGGCGCCAAGGCGCACTATGACGGCGTCGTCGCGTTCTCGCAGACCGACTTCACCGAGGATCTCAAGAAGATCACGGTGCCGGTGCTGGTGATGCACGGCGATGATGACCAGATCGTGCCCTACGCCGACTCCGCGCCGCTGTCGGCCAAGCTGCTCAAGAACGGCACGCTGAAGACCTACAAGGGCTTTCCGCACGGCATGCCGACCACGCACGCCGAGACCATCAACGCGGATCTGCTGGCGTTCTTCAAGGCGTGAGGTTGAGGCACCTCACGTCAAGATCGCCCTGATCGCATCGAAGGTGCGCTTGACGAAGACGTCCGGCTTCTCGCGCGCACCTTCGCCGATCCAGCTCTCGCCGCCGACGCGCATCGCGCCGGTGGCGATCATGGCGACGAGCCGTGCCTTCAACCTGTCCGGTTTGGTCCTGGCGCGCTGCGCCAAGCCTTCGGCGAGCGCCCGTTCGAGCTTCTCGTATTTGAGCTGGTCGCGGGCCTGAAGCGCGGGATTGTCGCGCTTGAGCCGCGACATCGCTGCGGCTTCGGCCGGGTCGATCCGCTTGAGCGCTGCGGCAATCGCATTCTCGGCCGCCGTCAGCATGGATTCGCTCGCGGGCCGCGCGACGATCTCGGCGACCAATGCGCTTGCCGCGCCCTCCTGCCAGGCGGCGACCACGTCTTCCTTGGAGGCGAAATAGTGGAAGAAGCTGCGCCGCGACACGTCCGCAGAGGCTGCGATGTCGTCGATGGTCGTGGCCTCGAAGCCGCGCTCCAGGAACAGCGCCATCGCCCCCCGGGTCAGCCGCTCGCGGGTCTCCTGCAGCTTGCGCTGGCGCAGGCCGGGGGCGTCAGGCGATTTTGCGCCTGCCGGCAACGGCTTGGCGCTTGTCCTGACCGATTTCGCGGCGGGCTTCGAAACCTTCAAATTGTTTCACCTCTTGCAAAATTGCACTCAGTGCATATTTAGACCGGTCGCGGGCCTTTTCCAGCCCGAACGGAGTTATGGCATGACCGACTGGACGACGGCAGACATCCCCTCTCTCAACGGCAAGACCGCCGTCGTGACCGGAGCAACCGGCGGCCTCGGCTACGAGACGGCGATGGCGCTGGCGGGCGCCGGCGCCATTGTCATACTCACCGGGCGCAGCGACGCAAAGGGCCTGCGGGCCATCGAGGGCATTTGCGAGCGGTTTCCCAACGCCCTGATCGCCTACGAGCATCTCGACCTCGCAAGCCTTGCCTCCGTCGCCGATTTCGCCAGGCGCTTCGCCGCCAGTAATGAGCAGCTCGACCTCCTCGTCAACAATGCCGGCGTGATGGCGCTGCCGAAGCGGCAGCAAACCGAGGACGGTTTCGAGATGCAGCTCGGCACCAATTATCTCGGCCATTACGCGCTGACCGCGCGCCTGCTGTCGCAGCTTCGCCGCGCGAAGGGGGCGCGCGTCGTCAATCTCTCCAGCCTCGCACACCGTTCCGGCGCCATCAATTTCGACGATCTCCAGGGCAAGCGCTCCTATCGCCCCTGGCGGGCCTACTGCCAGTCCAAGCTGGCGATGCTGATGTTTGCACTCGAATTGCAGCGCCGCAGCCTCGCGGCCGGCTGGGACCTGATGAGCGTTGCCGCCCATCCCGGCTACGCGCGGACCGATCTCATTCCGAACGGGCCGGGTCAGGACCGTTGGCTCTGGCAGATCAACAAGCGGCTCCAGCCTTTCATCAGCCAGTCCGCGGCCGAGGGCGCGCTGCCGACCTTGTTCGCCGCGACCTCGCCCGCTGCCGAAGCTGGCGGCTATTACGGTCCGAACTGGTTCTACGAATTGAAGGGGTCCCCGGTGCCGGCGAGGATCATGCCGCAGGCGAAGGATTTTGCCGCCGCCGCAATGCTGTGGGATGTCTCGGCAACCTTGACCGGTGTATCCTTCGACGAGATCGCGGCCGCCGCATGAGCCGCGAGACCGATGGGGACGTCCCGATGCAAGTCATCATCTTCGGCGCGACCGGCATGGTCGGGCAGGGTGTGCTGCGCGAGTGCCTGATCGATCCCGGCATCGCGCGCGTGGTTGCGGTGGGTCGCAGCCCGACCGGTGTGCGCAACACCAAGCTCACCGAGATCACGCACGGCGATTTCTGGGACTATTCGGCGATCGAGTCGCAGCTGACAGGCTTCGATGCCTGTTTTTTCTGTCTCGGCGTCTCCTCGATCGGCATGAGCGAAGAGCGCTACCGCCATCTCACCTATGATCTCACGCTCGCCGCTGCGACCACGCTGGCGCGGCTCAATCCGCAGATGACCTTCACCGACGTCACCGGCGCCGGCACCGATTCCACCGAGCAGGGCTTGCGGATGTGGGCGCGGGTCAAGGGCAAGACCGAGAACGACCTGCTCAAGCTGCCGTTCAAGGCGGCCTATATGTTCCGGCCCGGCGCGATCCAGCCTCTGCACGGCATCCGCTCCAAGACCGCCTGGGTGCAGGCGGTCTATACGGCAACCTGGCCGCTCTGGTCGGTGCTGCGCCGGATTTCGCCGCGGCTCGTCACCTCGACCGAGCAGATGGGCCGCGCCATGATCCATGTCGCCCGGGCCGGTTATCCCCGGAAGGTGCTGGAGATGGAGGATATCAATAGCCTCTGATCCGCCGGCCCGTTAGTTTGCGCGGAAATTTCGGCGTCCGCGTGCGTTGAGCCGTATCCGCCCCAGAGGAGAAGAGTCGTTGATGTCTCCCCAGCTCAAGCTGATCGCGCTCGATGCCGATGATCTCGCCGTGATCTCGACCCATGTGCAGGACGCCCGCGTCCAGCCCGCCGATATCATCTGGCGGCAGAGCGAGAAGCGTCTGGTGGTCGGCATGAGCCGGCTGGACTGGGAGCAGACGCTGGACGGCGAGGCCGAGCCGCGCCGGCTGGTCGCGGCGCTCCGCTTCGACCGCGTGCTCGCCTGCAAGTCGCGCAACATCGACCTCGGAGCGTCGGACAGGGTCCTGGACCTCCTCGGCATCGAGTTTCACCCCCGGGACGGCCGCGACGAAGAGCCCGGCGGCAGCGCTCTGCTCCTGTTCGCCCAGGGCGGCGCCATCCGGCTCGACGTCGAATGCCTGGAATGCGAGCTGACGGACCTCGGGGCGGACGAGCTGGGGGCGGGAGTGGAGATCGAGGGGGAAGGGTAAGATGACCAGTATACCAATCAGACCGGCCGAGGCCGTTGCCGGAACGCTGCCTTCCAAGGCGGCTGTCAGGGGTTGACCGCCAAGGGTTGGCCGCCAAGGGTTGACGCAGCTTCCCCGCCGCGCCATTGAGCAGGGGGCCCGGTGAGCCAAGCCGCGCCCCCAAAACCAGCAGAAGCCAAGCCAAGATGCCCGTTCGTCTCGACCGCAGCAGCGCCGATTTTGACCAGCGATTCGCGGCGTTCCTCGCCGCCAAGCGCGAGGTCTCGGCCGACGTCGAGGCCACCGTGCGCGCCATCGTGGACGATGTGGCCAAACGTGGCGACGCCGCCCTGCTCGAGGCCACGGCAAAGTTCGACCGGCTTTCGCTGGATGCATCCGGCCTTCGCGTCACCGCCGCCGAGATCGAGGCCGCGGTGAAGGCTTGCGACGTCGCGACGCTGGACGCGCTGAAGCTCGCGCGCGACCGCATCGAGACCTATCATCGCCGCCAGCTTCCAAAGGACGAGCGCTTCACCGATCCGCTCGGCGTCGAGCTCGGCTGGCGCTACACCGCGATCGAATCCGCCGGCCTCTACGTGCCCGGCGGCACTGCGGCCTATCCGTCCTCCGTGCTGATGAACGCGGTGCCTGCCAAGGTCGCCGGCGTCTCGCGCCTGGTCATGGTGGTGCCGTCGCCGGACGGCAAGCTCAACCCGCTGGTTCTGGCCGCCGCCAGGCTCGGCGGCGTCAGCGAGATCTACCGCGTCGGCGGCGCGCAGGCCGTCGCCGCGCTCGCGCACGGCACCGCGACGATCGCGCCGGTCGCCAAGATCGTCGGCCCCGGCAACGCCTATGTCGCCGCCGCAAAGCGGCTGGTGTTCGGCAAGGTCGGCATCGACATGATCGCCGGCCCCTCCGAGGTGCTGGTGATTGCCGACGACACCGGCAATGCCGACTGGATCGCCGCTGATCTGCTGGCGCAGGCCGAGCACGACGCCAGCGCGCAATCGATCTTGATCACCGATTCCGCGCGCCTTGCAGCCGACGTCGAAAAGGCCGTCGAGGCGCAACTGAAGACGCTGCCGCGCGCCGCGATCGCCGGCGCCTCCTGGGCCGATTTCGGCGCCATCATCATGGTGAAGAACCTGAGCGAGGCGATCCCGCTGGCGGATGCGATCGCCGCCGAGCATCTCGAGATCATGACGACCGATCCCGACGCGCTCGCCGCAAAGATCCGCAACGCCGGCGCGGTGTTCCTCGGTGCGCATACGCCCGAAGCGATCGGCGATTATGTCGGCGGCTCCAACCACGTGCTGCCGACGGCGCGCTCGGCGCGGTTCTCCTCAGGCCTGTCGGTGCACGACTTCATCAAGCGCACCTCGATCCTGAAATGCGGTCCGGACCAGCTGCGTGCGCTGGGTCCGGCCGCAATGACGCTCGGACAAGCGGAGGGGCTGGATGCCCATTCGCGCTCGATTGGATTGCGCCTCAACCTGTCATGACCCAGCCGCCCGAACAGGACGACTCGACCAATCGCATCGTCGCGGTCACCCTCGACGAGGAATCGATCGGCCGTTCCGGGCCCGACATCGAGCATGAGCGCGCGATCGCGATCTACGACTTGATCGAGCAGAACCTGTTCGCGCCCGATGGCGCGGATGGAAAAGGTCCGTTCACGCTGCATATCGGCATCACCGGCAACCGGCTGATGTTCGACATCCGCCGCGAGGACGGCACGCCCGTCGTCGCGCATCTGCTCTCGCTGACGCCGTTCCGGCGGATCGTGAAGGACTATTTCATGATCTGCGACAGCTACTATCAGGCGATCCGCACCGCGACGCCGGACAAGATCGAGGCCATCGACATGGGCCGCCGCGGCATCCATGACGAGGGTTCGCGCACGCTGCAGGAGCGGCTGAAGGGCAAGGTGCGGGTCGATTTCGAGACCTCGCGACGGCTGTTCACGCTCATTACCGTCCTGCACTGGAAGGGTTAGGGCATGATCCCGAAAAGTGGGCACCGGTTTTCGGTCCAGATCATGCGCAATACAAGCTGCTGCATGGCCCGGAAAAGTGTGCAGCGGTTTTCCGACAAGGCCATGCCCTCTTTTTTTAGAGGCTAAGCGCGATGGCGGGTTCGCCACGCGCAAGCAATCCGCAATCGGTGCTGTTCGCCTGCGCCATGAACAGCGTGCGCTCGCCGATGGCCGAGAGCCTGCTGCGGCACATGTTTCCGCAGGGCCTCTACGTGAAGTCGGCCGGCACGCGGCGCGGCGAGCTCGATCCGTTCGCGGTCGCGGTGATGGACGAGCTGGGACAGGACATTTCCGCCCACAAGCCGCAGACCTTCGAGGAGCTGGAGGATTGGGAGGGGCTGAATTTCGACCTCATCATCACGCTCTCGCCGGAGGCGCACCACAAGGCGCTGGAGCTGACCCGCACGCTCGCTGCCGAGGTCGAATACTGGCCGACGCAGGATCCCACCATCATCGAAGGCAGCCGCGACCAGAAGCTTGCCGCCTATCGCGACGTCTGCGACCAGCTCCTGATGCGCATCCGCAAGCGTTTTGCGAAGGCAGGCGCGGCGAGCGGGTAGCCGTAACACCGGCGTCACAGACCGCAGGCACACGATGCCGGAAACCTCGAATCACCAAACCTCGGGTTCCCGGGTTGTGAAATCAGCCCCCTTCCGATAGGTTCCGCGCGCAATTCACCCCCTGCTTCAATCCCCCAAATCACCTGATGCTCGGCCGCCCCAAATTCGTACTTGCCTCCGGTTCGCCGCGACGCCTGTCGCTGCTCAACCAGGCCGGCATCGAGCCGGACGCGCTCCGGCCGGCCGACGTCGACGAGACGCCGAAGCGGGGCGAACTGCCGCGCGCCTGCGCCAATCGCCTCGCCCGCGCCAAGGCCGATGCGGCGCTGAAATCGGTGCAGCTCGACGACGAGCTGCGCGGCGCCTTCATCCTCGCCGCCGATACGGTTGTGGCGGTGGGCCGCCGCATCCTGCCCAAGGCCAACCTCGTGGACGAAGCCGCGCAGTGCCTGCGGCTGCTGTCGGGCCGCAACCACCGCGTCTACACCGCTATCACCCTGGTCACACCGCGCGAGGCCTTCCGCCAGCGCCTGGTCGAGACCCGTGTCCGCTTCAAGCGCCTGTCGGAGGACGACATCCAGGCCTATATCGGCTCCGGCGAATGGCGCGGCAAAGCCGGCGGCTACGCCGTGCAGGGCATCGCCGGCTCCTTCGTGGTGAAGATGGTGGGGTCCTACACCAACGTGGTCGGCCTGCCGCTCTACGAGACCACCACGCTGCTCGGCGGCGAGGGGTTTCCGATCCGCTTCGGCTGGCTCAACGCCACGGCCATATGAGCGCGCCAGCCGCGCCGGACAAAAGTCTCGAAAACAACCCCATGCACAGTAGAATCGGCCGGCGGCCAGCTTGCGCGTCCGCTGCGGGAACCCGTTTGCCGATAGGCCCTTGAACCTGATCACCTCGTGTAGGCTGCAGCCACCATGGACGACCACGTCAAAAAGCCCGCCGGGCCCCTCAAAACCTGCCCGATCTGCGGCAAGCCGCAGGCCGAGGCCACCCGTCCGTTCTGCTCCCCGCGCTGCCGGGACGTCGATCTGAACCGCTGGCTGAAGGGCTCCTACGTCATCCCAGGCCGCGACGACGAAGCGGATGGCGAAGAATAAATAAGCAATATCAATATATTAATTGATGGTCCGACGGTCCTCGCGTCGGCCGCGGCGAGGCCGCCCCATCTTGTGCACAGCCGGGCTGCGCCCGGCGAAGCCTCTTGGCGAAGCCGGGTGGACAGGCAGCCTTCGCCCCACTATAAACCGCCCGCTCGATGGGTCTTGACCTTCTCTTTGGTCCCTCTCTTGGAGCACGCCCAGGTAGCTCAGTTGGTAGAGCATGCGACTGAAAATCGCAGTGTCGGTGGTTCGATCCCGCCCCTGGGCACCATGACTTCCATCCCCGCCCTTGTGACCTTCCTGACGCCGGCCAGTGCGAAGCAAGGCGGCGCGGTGGCGCTTCTCGTATCGACCGGATAAGAGATGCGCACTCTATTGGGCGAGAGCTGCCGTTGAGCGGGTTCCGGTCGGTAGCGGACCCATCACTCGCCACACTCATGCGTCAGCCAGCGTTTTCCCTCCTGCCGGATCTGTATCGCCTCGACAGGCAGCTGCAGCCGCTGCCCTGTCCTGTCTGCAACGCGTGCAAGCCGCTGCGCGTGCTGCGCCGCGATCGATATCTCCTGCGCGTCGACCTTTCGATTTGCGAGGATTGCGGGGCGATCTATCTGGCACGGGGGCTCGCGGGCGACATCGCAACTCGCTTCTACGCCGATCTCTATCCGCGGCTGATGGGCGTGGGAATCTATTCAGCTCCCGTGCTCGGCCAGTTGCGCCTTGCGGCGGGTTATCGCGTCAATGCCATTCGCAGCGTCGCGGGTGTGGTCGACGACATCGTCGATATCGGCGCCGGTCATGGCTTCTTCCTGGCAGCCTGCCGCGACGCCGGCAGCAGGAATTATTGGGGCGTCGAGCCCGGCCCGCTGCAGCGACGTTATGGCGAAGACAATCTCGGCCTGCGCGGCCGCATCGTTGCCGGCGATTTCGGATCGCCCGCCGCTGCGCCATTTCAGCCGCAAATGGTCACCATGTTCCACGTCCTCGAACATCTCGAGCAACCCGGCGCAACGCTCGATGTGATCGCCGGCTGGCTGCCGCGCGATGGCTGGCTCGTGATCGAGGTTCCCGATCTGGAGGATTGGTCGCAGATCGGACTGCAATATGCCCATGTGTCACATCGCAGCTATTTCACGGGGGCGACATTGACCGCGCTGCTGGCGCGGCATGGCTTCCGCGTGCACGCCATGCAACGGGAGCTCTACGGCATTCACCCGACCAATCTCAGGGTTTTCGCACGCGTTGGCGACGCCGATCCCGGCCTTCCCCGGCCTCCCGATGTGGTTCGGTTGCGCCAGCAGATACGCGAGCAGATGCAGCCGTGGCGGCTCACCGACGGTTACCCAAAATCGGCATGGCGGCTCGGAAAGCTGGCCATCGCGGGGGGGCTGAACCCGCCGCCGATTACGCCTTAGATCATGCGTTGGCCCGCTCGGCGAGCACGTCGCGGTAGAGATCGATATAGGCGTCGGCCATCGCCTCCGCTCCGAACAGCGTGCGGCAACGTTCGAGAGCACGTTGGCCCATCTGCGCCGCAAGGGGCGGATCGTCCTTGAGACGCCGCATGGCGGCGGCGAGCGCCTGCGAATCGGCAGGTGGCACCACGAGGCCGGTGATGTCGGCCTGGTTGATGTGGCTCGTGCCGGTGCCGATCGCCGTCGTTATCAAGGGCTTTGCATGCAACCCGCCTTCGAGCAGCGCGACGCCGAACGCTTCGGCGCGCAGGTGAGAAGGAAGCACCAGCGCGCCGCAGAGCGACAGGACGGCCGCCTTGTCCTCTTCGGACAGGCTCCCGAGAAAGACGATGGGAGATCCGCCTCGAGCTTGCTGCCGCAGGCGACGCTCCATCGGCCCGGTCCCCACGATTACGGTTGGAAGTCCGGTCAGTTTCGCCGCCTCGATCAGGAACGCGAGGCCTTTGTAATATCTGAGCACGCCGATGAAGAGGAAGAAGCCCTCACCAAGCCGCTCCCGCCACGCTCGTACGGCCTGCGGCCTGGGCGAGGGATAGGATTGCGGATCGATTCCGATTGGAATCACGCGGACCTTGTCCGCATACCGCTGCAGCACCGCGCTCGTCTGCAGATAATCCGGCGAGGTTGCGACGATGCGATCGACCTTCCGGAGGAAGCGGTCGGCGAGCGGCCTGTAGATCTTGAGCAGGTGTTTCTGGCGAATGATGTCGGAGTGATAAGTGACAACGCTCGGCTTGCCCTGCGACAGCAGCAGATGGATCACATCCATGAACGGCCATGGATAGTGGAAGTGCACGATATCGGCGTCTTGCATCAAATGCAGAAAGCGGCGCGCCGCCGTCAGCGAGAAGCCGGTGGAGGCGATCTCGAAGCTCTGGCGGACCCGGTGAATGCGGTAGTCGTTTCGGTCCAGTGGCGCGAGCTTGCCGGGTTTGGTCGACAACGCTAGCAGGTCGACGTCGACACCACGGCGGGCGAGGCCCGTCGCGAGCTGGTCGATGCAGAGCTGGACGCCTCCGACCGTGTCGGGGAGGCTGGTCTTGTAGAAGTGCAGGACCTTCACGGCAGATGAGCCGTCATCACGCGGCCAGCTCCCGATAGACCGCGCACGTCCTCTGCGCACAACGGTCCCAGCGGAAGCCGGCGGCACGGGCCGGGCCGCGCAGTTTCGCCTGGGAACGCCAGGTCTCGTCGTCGAGCGCGCGTTCAATCGCGCGCGCAAGCGCATCGGCGTCGTGCGCCGGTGCGGTCTGCGCGACATCGCCAGCTGCTTCCTTGAGTGCCGCGGCGTCCGAGCAGACCACGGGAACGCCGGAGGCCATGGCCTCGAGCGGTGGCAGGCCGAAGCCCTCATAGAGCGACGGATAGACGAACAGGCGCGCGCCGGCGATCAGCGCCGGAAGCTGCCGTTCCGGGACGTAGCCGAGATAGGTCAGCCACCCCTCGCGCGCGGCCTTTGCAATCCGTGCATGCAGCTCCGCGCTCTCCCAGCCGCGATAGCCTGCGAGGACCAGCGGATATTGCGAGCGCCGCTGCGCCGGCAGTTGCTCGAAAGCGTCCAGCAGTGTCCGCAAATTCTTGCGCGGCTCGATGGTGCCGACATAGAGGCAGTACGTGTCGGGCTGCAGGGCGAACGTGCTCAACTCCTTGGCCAGCTCGGCTGGCGCGCGGGGATGGAAATCCGCGCCAATGCCGAGCGGGATCACCCTGATGCGATCGGCATCGACCCCCAGGACGCGCGTGATCTCAGCTTTCGAGAATTGTGAGACCGTGACGACGAGTTCGGCGCGCTGCAGGGACAGGGCGACTTCCTTGTGCATGTAGCGGACCCGATCCGGCCGATGATATTCCGGGCTCGTGAACACGGAGACATCGTGGATCGTGACGATGCTCCGCCCGGCAAAGGCGGGCAAATAGTAATTGGTTCCGTGCAGCAGCGCGTTGGTTTCACCACGCAAGGCGCGGGCCCGGCGGTATCCCTGATAGCGGCGATAGATCGACGTGGGCAGGCTGAAGCCGGACAGCATGTCCCGTACGACAGGGACGAGCGGATGGCCCGATGCCGCTGCGGGGAGCGTGTCGAGAAGGGCGTCACCTTGCAGGAAGGTGAGGTCTAGTTCGGGAATCGCTGCGAGATGGCGGGCAAGCTCGAGCGTGTAGCGACCGACGCCGGTCAGCGGTTGCCTGATCGCATCGACAGAGAGAATGACCTTCACCGGACAGCTCGCTCGTCGTGGCGTGCGGACGGCCTGGCACCTGCGACCTTGAGCGCCGTTGCCTTGCGAATGGCCCAGGATACGGGACGCAACAATGCATAGGCGAAGGCCAGATGTTTCGGCAGCCGGATCAGCTTGAGATCTTCGCCGCTCGCGAGCGCGAGGAGGGCCTGCGTCCGCCAATGTCGCCAGCCGCGGCCGAGCGCGAAATGCGACAGCCGTACCCGCGTCGTCCCCAGCGCGGTCTCTTCCAGTTCGGTTGCGCCATCTCCGGTCATGATCGTATCGAGCGCAACCTCGCTGAGCTTGCGCACCGTACGGTCGTTGGCGAGCGCGTCGCGCGTGACCGCGTCGAGCGGCATATCGAGCAATTCCGACGCCAGCCAAAGCGCCTGTCCGACCGGTCGCTGCAGACCGACCCGGTCTGCCAGCGCGAGCAGGCGCTGCGGCGCGCCCGGATCGGCGCTCATCAGGACGTCGATGTCCGCCAGCCATTTCAGGCGGCTCCAGATGGTGGAGAAAGTGCAGTTAATTCCGGAACCGGATCGTACTCCGCCATTGGCATTGTGCTTGCTCAGTTGGAGCCAACGCCAGGCCCAACTCGCTGGGCCGTTTCAGGTTGAGGCAAACGATGCACGAAGTGTCCCGTTCTGGTGCGGCAGGAGAACTCCAGCTCAATGCGCTGATCGCCGATTTGTGGTGGCGTGTTCGGCTCATGAACACCGACATTCTCGAAGAAGAAGCCCGAGCGGGGGTGTTTGACGTCCGGGAGCCGGCATATCCGCTGCTCGCGCTTAACCTTCGCGCGCGACGCGACAACCTGGTCTCGACGATCGGCGTGCTTGAGCAACGTACCAAACCGGCAACTGAAGCGGCTTGAGAGCGGTCTTCGCCTAGACCGGAAACGTCAGCGACTTCGCCAGCCTGACCAGATCGACCTGGCGCCGGCACCCTGTCTTCTCGAAGACATGAAACAGGTGGCTCTTCACGGTGCTGAGGGAAATGCCGAGCAATTCACCGATCGCGGCGCGCGTCTGTCCCTCGCAGATGAGCTCGAAGATTCGAATCTCGGCCGGCGTCAGGTCGTAGAGCTGGTTGAGCGCATCGTGAGGCATTCGCGGCGGCCCGGAGGCTGACGCCACGAACAGAGCGGCGGCGGCGCGCTGGATCAGGCCGGATCGCATGTGGCTGCGTCGCAGCGGCAGAACGTGAATGACAAACGGGTCCCCGCTCGGGCGCGGGATCGGGATGCCGATGCCTCTCTGGCCGAGCGTCGCCTCGTCTTTCGCGGCCTGCGCGACGGCGGATTGCAGTGCGCCGGTGGTCGCCGCGAATTGGACGGCAATCCGTCCCTGGCGATTCACGATCGGGTCACCGGCTGCGAGCATGGAAGTGGCCGCGGCATTGGCGTGAACGATCCGCGAATCCTCGTCCGCCAGGACGACTCCGACCGTCAAGGCCTCGACTGTCGCCGCAAATGTCGCGGCTTCCACCGCCTTCATGTCGAAGAAATGGCTGATCGTCACCGCGCGGCGGATGTGAGGCGCAAGAAGGCGCAATCCGCCGACCTGCGCATCGTCAATGGATCCGGCCGACTCATGCTGGCTGAAGATCGCATTGCCGACCATCGCCTCGTCGCGAACGAGGCCGACGGCAACGGCGTCGAACAGGCCCCTGGGCAGGGCCCATTCGCGATAATAGCGGTTGCCGGCGATGACGTCCTGCCGGACGGCCTGGGATTGAACGATCGGCTCCCCCAGCGGGTATTGCTGAATGCGCTCGGCGCCGCCCCAGAGCTCGATGATGTCGGCACCATAGCCGATCCCGTTCTGCGCCATCTGGGCGAGGTCGCTGCCGGAGACCGCGTTGACGACGGCCTTCATGTTGGTGAGGCTGGCGACCGAGAGCGCGCCGGTGGCAAAGCCGAACTCGGCGCAGATGTCGTCCAGAACTCCGGTCCAGCGTTCAGGCGCGATCACACAATCATAGATGCCGCCGATGAGATCCGAGAATTCTTCGACCGAAGCCTGCTGCATTCCAAACCACTCACTTGAAAGTCACGGACGCTACGCGAGAACTAGACCGGGAATGTCAGCGACTTCGCCAGCCTGACCAGATCGACCTGGCGCCGGCACCCCGTCTTCTCGAACACATGAAACAGGTGGCTCTTCACGGTGCTGATGGACACCCCGAGCTGCGACGAGATCGCGTCACGTGTATGGCCGTCGCAGATGAGCTCGAAGATGCGAATCTCGGCCGGCGTCAGGTCATAGAGGTGGACGAGGGCATCATGAGGTAGCTGCGGCGGACCGGAGGCCGACGCCACGAACAGCGCGGCAGCCGCGCGCTGGATCAGGCCGGATCGCGTTTGGCCGCGTCGCAACGGCAGAACGTGGACGACGAGCGGATCGCCGCTCGGGCGCGGGATCGGGATGCCGATGCCTTTCTGGCCGAGTGCCGCTTCGTCCTTCGCGGCCTGTGCGATGGCCGATTGCAATGAGGTGGTCGTTGCCGCGGACTGAACCGCGATCCGGCCATGCCGCGTCAAAATCGGATCGCCTGCCGCGAGCATCGCGGAGGCTGCGGCGTTGGTGTGAACGATCTTCGAATCCTCGTCCGTCAGGACGACGCCGACCGTCAGGGTTTCCACGGTCGCGGCGAATGTCGCGGCTTCGACGGTCTTCATGTCGAACAGATTGCTGATGATCACGGCGCGGCGAATGTGAGGGGCGAGAAGGCGCAATCCGTCGACCTGCGCATCCTCGATCGCTCCGTCCGCTTCATGCTGGCTGAATGTCGCATTCCCGATCATGGCTTTCTCGCGAACAAGGGCGACGCCGACGGCGTCGAACAAGCCCTTGGGGAGAGCCCATTCCCGGTGATACCGGTTGCCGAGGATGATCTCCTCGGGAACGGCCTGGGATCGAATGATCGGTTCTCCAAGCGGATATTGCCTGATGCGCTCGATACCGCCCCAGAGCTCGACGATATCGGCCACATACTCCTTGCTGGTCTGGGCCATCGTCGGGACGGGGTCGGTTCCGGAGGCGGCGTTGACGCCGATCCTCACGTTCGTGAGGCTGTAGGCCGAGAGCACGGCGGTCGCAAAGCCGAACTCGGTACGAATCTCGTTCAGAACCTCAGTCCAGCGTTCCGGTGCGATGACACAATCGTAGATTTTGCCGATGAGGTCTGAGAATCTTTCGACCGAAGCCTGCTGCATTCCGAACCATTCACTTGAATATCAATGACGTCACTTGAAAGCTATATTGCGAGCGGCTTCATCGCCTATGGCGAATTTCACAATCCCGAGCCAATGGTCTTATCATCGCGATTCCGCCGGGCAAACGGGAACCCCGACCACAAGCTGTTGTAACGCCTCTTGCGCGGCTGCCATGATCTTCGCGAATGGCGGGATGCGTGTTGAATGCGCGAGTCCAGTGCTCGTCCTGTACGGTGTTGATTAAAACGGTGGCAGACGCGATGTCGCTTTCGATCTTCCAGCTGCGGTGTCCATATCGCTCGAGCGGGCTGTTTATTCCCTACCGTCCCGTCTTCGCCAGGTTGGCAAGACTCGCCGCCAGCTCATCGCTCCGGAACGGCTTGGTCAGCCGCGACAGGTCCGGCGTGATGCCTTCATTGTTGGCGTAGCCTGAGACGACGAGGATCTGCAGTTCGGGATATTGATTGCGTAGCGCGAGGCCGAGGTCCGTTCCGCTCATGCCCGGCATCAGATGGTCCGTGACGAGCAGGTTCGGCCGCAGTCCGTCGCTCACGCGCTGAAGCGCGTCCTCGGCGGAGGCGGCCTCGACGACCCTGTAGCCGAGCTCGCTCAGCATCTCGGCGGTGCTCATGCGCACCAGAGGCTCGTCATCCACCAGCAGCGCCGTGCCGACGGGAAGCGGCCGCAGTTTGGGTTGCGGGGCCGTGTCGATCGCGGCCGCGGCCGCGTGGCTGACCGGCAGCCACAATTCCACCGTCGTTCCCGCGCCCACGGCGCTCCTGATCGTCAGCGCGCCGCCGAGTTGCGATGCGAGGCCGTGGACCATCGAGAGGCCAAGGCCGGTGCCTTGCCCGACGCCCTTGGTCGAGAAGAACGGTTCGACGGCGTGGGCCAGTGTCGTTTCGTCCATGCCGATGCCGGTATCGGCGACCGAGATGCAGATATAGGCGCCGGGTGCCAGGCCCGATTTGTTCTCGCTGGTCACGGTCCTTGCCTTGGCCGAGATGCGCAATCCGCCGCCGTCGGGCATGGCGTCGCGGGCATTCACGCTGAGGTTCAGGATGGCCATCTCGATCTGGTTGGGATCGGCCATCGCTTCGGGAAGGCCTTCCGGTGTGTCCACCGTCACCTGGATTTGCGGCCCGGTCGTGCTCGAGATCAGATCGCCCATGTCGGCAACGAGCCGGCCGATGTTGACCGGAACAGCCTGGAGCGGTTGCCGGCGCGCGAAAGCAAGAAGTCGCTGGACCAGCGTCTTGGCACGCTCTGCTGCCTGGGCTGCGCCGGCGATCAGCCGATGCTCGCGCTCGCCGCCGATGCCCTTGCGCTGAAACATGTCGAGCAGGCCGACGATCGGCGTCAGCAGATTGTTGAAGTCGTGCGCAACACCGCCGGTCAGCTGGCCCATGGCCTCCATCTTCTGCGCCTGGCGCAGCGCCGCCTCGGCCTGGGCGAGCCGTGCCTGCTCCTCCAGGCGATCGGTCACGTCCGTCCCGGTCAGGAACGCGCCGATCCGCGTGCCGTCAGGCGCGCGCAGCGTTTCGAATTTCATTTCGAAGACCCGGCGGTCGAACCTGGGATCGCCGAACTCCTCGATATTGGTGAAGGCCTCGCCGCCGAGCGCGCGGGTCCAGATCGCGGTTGCCGCAGCGAGATGCTCGGGCCGGTCGGCGAGGAATTCATGCAGGGAATCGCCGACCTTCGGCCACTTGCCGTAGATGCGCTCATAAGCCTCGGCGCAAGCCGTGTTGATGGCGACCCAGCGATAGTCGAGGTCGAGGGCCTGAATCTGCCCGTCGGTGGTCTCCACGATCGTGGCAAGCAGGTGCCGCTCGGCGGTCCGTTCCGTCACGCGCTGCTCGAGCGTGGCATTGAGCTCCCGGTAGCGCGCTTCGCTCGCCCTCAACTGCGTCTCGCCGAGAACACGGTCAGTGGTTTCGGAGACGATGCAGAGCACGCCGCCGACCGAGCCATCGTCGTCGGGTACGGCCGAGTAGGAAACGTCCCAGTAACTCGTCTCGCCATAGCCATGACGCTCGACGTAGAAGGGACGATCCTTGGCGGCGAACGTCTTCCTTGTCCGGCGGACGCCGGCCAGCAGCGGTTCGAGATCGTCCCACAGCTCGCCCCAGTTCTCGATCGCGGGGCGGCCGAGGGCGCGGGGGTGATTGGCGCCGATGCCCGGCGCGTAGGCGTCATTGTACAGCGCCACGTAATCGGGCCCCCAGAACAGGACGATCTGGGCCTGGGCTGCCAGCAGCATGCCGACCGTCGTCTTCAGGGCCTGGGACCATTGGCGGGGATGACCGAGCGGTGAATCCGACCAGTCGAGGGCGCGCATCATGGCGCCAAGCTCGCCCCCTTCAGCGAGGAAGCCCATATCAGTTGACTGCCGAGCAGCTTTCTCAGACAGCACCGGACCCCCTCGCGACGCGTGACCATGGGCAAGTGACTTGAGGCAAGTGACTTGAGGCAAGTGACTTGAGGCAAGTGACTTGAGGCAAGTGACTTGAAACAAGTGACTTGAAACAAGTGACTTGAAACAAGTGACTTGGATATCCTGCCCAATCGAGCCCCATTCAAGGACTCTTACTCAAGGGCCTATAACGCGCAGGGCGGCATCTGGTTCCATTGCAGTCGATTCGCGCCATCCTTGTGCTATTGCTGCTTCCCGCAACGACGCGAGGCCCCCATGCTCCCCCTTCCCGCCGACATCTTCACCGAACCCGAGGACGTCTCGCCCGACGGACTCGCCAATCTCGGCCCGCTCCGCCGTCTTGCCGGGGTCTGGCAGGCGGACAAGGGCATCGACGTCAATCCAAAGGCGGAGGGGCCGGAGCGGCGTACCTTCATCGAGCACATCCGGATGGACCCGATCGATCCGCAGGCCAACGGGCCGCAGTTGCTCTACGGGCTGCGCTATCACATTCACATCAACACCCCTGAGGAAGACATTACCTTCCACGACCAGGTCGGCTATTGGCTGTGGGAGCCTGCGACCGGGCTGATCATGCAGACGCTGGCGATCCCGCGCGGGCAGGTGCTGCTCGCGTTCGGCAACGCCAGGCCGGACGATCGAAAGATCGCGGTCACGGCGAAGCGCGGCGACACCGCCTACGGGATCTGCTCGACCGATTTTCTCGAACAGGCTTTCCGCACCGACTCTTACCGCTGCGACATCAGCTTCAACGATGACGGCAGCTGGACCTATCTGATCCAGACCGAGTTGTTCGTCCGCGGCGCGCCGTTCAATCATCACGACAGCAACACGCTCAAGATGGTGGCTCCGCCGAAGCTCAATCCGCTCGCGGTGATCGTGAACGATCGTGCCAAAGGCGGCGGGCCGGCCGCGTGAAAAAGAAGTTCGGAGATTTTGCATGAAGCCCTACGTCATCTGCCTGATGGCCTCCAGCCTGGATGGCCGCACGCATCCCAGCCGCTGGCGTCCGAAGAGCGTTGGCGGTGACTGGTTCGAGAAGATTCATGACGAACTCGGCGGCGATGCCTGGGTGATCGGCCGCGTCACCGGCTCGGAATTCGCCAAGGGCAAGCCCTATCCCGCAACGTCCAGCGAAAAGTTTCCGCGCGAAAACTGGATCGCGCGGCGCGATGCGAAGACTTATGGCGTCGTGCTCGATGCGCACGGCAAGATCGGCTGGGGCCGCTCGGACATCGGCGGCGATCCGATCGTCGTGGTGCTGACGGAGGGCGTGCCGGATTCGCACCTCGCCGGCCTGCGCGCTGAAGGCGTGTCCTACATCTTTGCTGGCAAGTCCGAGATCGACCTGGCCCTGACGCTGGACATCCTCAACCGCGAGCTCGGCGTGAAGCGCCTGCTGGTCGAGGGCGGCGGCGTCGCCAATGGCGCGTTCCTGCGCGCCGGCCTGATCGACGAATTCAACCTGATCCTTAGCCCCGCGATCGACGGTGCCAGGGGCGCCCCCTTCGTGTTCGACTCAACCGAGGCCGACAGCGAGCAACGCGCGCCGCTGACCGCAATGACGCTGGAAAGCACGCGGGATCTTGGCGGCGGCGTCTTGCTGCTGCGGTACCTGATCCAGAACGGCGTGAGCAGATAAGCATCGGCATGTCCAGGCAATCGGAACACATCGTCGTCGTCGGTGCCGGCGCGGCCGGGCTGATGGCGGCGCGCGCGCTGGCGCGTGCGGGCAAATCGGTGACGATCCTGGAGGCGCGCGAGCGCTGCGGCGGACGGATCCATCCGCTGCCGGCGTCGGAATTCGGCTACCCCGCCGACGCCGGCGCCGAATTCATCCATGGCGATGCGCCCGTGACGCGCGCCTTGCTGCGCGAGGCCGGGCTATCGTCGCAGCTGATCGAAGGCCAGCAATGGAGCTTCGACGGCACCCGATTGTCGCGTGAGGATCGCCTCGATCCGCACGAGGCCGAGCTGCATGCCGTGCTCGGGCAACTGAAGGACGACCTCACGGTCGCCGATTTCCTGCGCCGCCATTTTGCCGGCGAGGACTATGCGCAGCTGCGCTATTCGATCGAGCGCATGGTCGAGGGCTACGACGCCGCCGATCCCGAGCGCGCTTCGACGCTGGCGCTGCGCGCGGAATGGATGGACGGCGGGCACCACACCCAGGCGCGCATCGTCGGCGGCTATGGCGCGCTGATCGATTTTCTGGCGGAGCAATGCCGCAGGCATGGCGTTGCGATCCGCTTTGGCAGCGTGGTGTCGGCGATCACGGAGGAGGGCGGCGCGCTGGTGGTCCGCTGCGCCAGCGGCGACGTGCAGGCCTGCGATCGCGTCCTCCTCACCGTGCCGTTGCCGTTGTTGCGCGACATCGCTCTGCCCTCGGCCGCACGCGCGAAAGCTGCGGCTGCGGACGACATCGGCTTCGGCAGCGTCATCAAGATCCTGCTGCGGTTCACGCAGCCATGGTGGCGCGAGCGGGGTGAAGATCTCGCGGACATGACCTTCCTGCTGTCGGACCAGACCATCCCGGTATGGTGGACGCGGTATCCGGATCAGCATCCTGTTCTTACCGGCTGGTTCGGCGGCCCGCGGACGACGGAGCTGAACGGCCTCGATCCGCAAGGGCTGATCGATGCCGGGCTGGGCTCGCTCGCCGCCATCTTCGGCCTGCCGCGCGATGACATCGCGCGCGATCTCGTGGCGGCTGCCGCGACCAACTGGGCGCACGATCCTTTCGCACGCGGTGCCTATTCCTGGGCGACGCCGCGGACGCGTGCGGCGCAGGCCTTTCTCGGGCAGGCCGACGGCCCGGTGCTGTTCTCCGGCGAAGCGCTCTATCACGGAAGCGACATGGGCACGGTCGAGGCGGCACTGGCGAGCGGGCTGGAGACGGCGAGGCTGATCTTGGGCGGATGAAAAAGGCCCGCATCTCTGCGGGCCTTGTCTCTCACCAGCGGCTGCCGCCGAAGCTGAAGGTCACGCCGGGGCCACCGCCGCCGTAATAGCCGTACGGTCCGCCGCCGTAGTAACCGTGGTGGCGCGGATAATGGCCATAGCTCCGGTAGTGCGGACGATGATGGCCGTAGTGTTGCCGCCAGTGATGATGGTGGCGATGGCCATGATGGTGGTGCCTGTGCTGCGCGCTGATGTCGGTCGGCGCTTTTTGCTTCGCGCCGGCCTTGCCGGCCGCGTTGGCGGATCCGCCTGCGAACGCCGCAGCACCGACGGCCATCGCGACAAAGAGATACTTCATGTCATCACTCCAGTTGAACGTGGTGTGACAACAGACATGCGCCCGCCACGTTCCGGCGTCGAAACGACGCAGATCAGTTCCGATCAACGTATGTGAATAGCGGAACGTCGCGCGATCTATTGTCGCATGGCTTCGAGCGATGCGATCACTTCATTGGTGGTGACGATGCGCGCGAATTCGCCGTTGAGATTCGACAGCGTCATCGCGTGGATCTCGTCAGCCGAATGCCTGTCGCCATCGGGCCCGATCCGGTCGAAGGTCCATGTCGCATCGCGCACGAGCGCAGCGTCGAAGCCGAGATTGCCGGCCATCCGGGTCGTCGTCTCCACGCAATGATTGGTGGTGGCGCCGCAGATGACGAGCGTGGTGATATTGCCTGCACGCAGCCGGCTTTCGAGGTCGGTGCCGATGAAGGCGCTGTTGACGCGCTTGACGATCACCGCCTCACCAGGCGCTTCGTGCGCCTCGTCCTTGACCGCATAGCCGGAGCGCGACGGCAGGAACGACGAGCTCGGCTTGGTGCCTTCGTGGCGGATGTGGAAGATCGGCGCGCCGTGCGCCCTGAACGCGGTCAGCAGATCGACGATGCGCTTGACCGCATCCGGATTGTTGCGTCGCTTGCCCGCAGCCTCCCATTCGTCGAATGCGCGCTGGACGTCGACGACGATGAGGGCGGGGAGGGGATTGGGCATGGACGGCGGCCTTCAGGCTTGCTTGCTGGGGTAGTATGCGAGGCGATAGGACTGGCGGGCAATGCCGATCTTCCCTCGTTTCGGGACAGCTCTCGTGCCCCGGCTCTGCGTCGCATCACTTCGTGCCGCGCCGCGTCCGGGACACGAGAGCGGCGATAAACCTGTGGTGTTTGGGATATGCAACGGTCGCGCGTCATGGCGGCGCTCCGAAGCATGGCGGCCTTGCTGAGGATCAAGGCGGCGAGGGCTGGTTAGCCTAGGGTCGAGGCCCCAGATAGACCGGGAATCGATCAAGTTTCGAAAGGACGTCATGCCAGCGCTACTCAGTCAACCGCCGATCAGTCAAGCACAGGCGCTTGCCGAGGTGACGACGTTGCCGGAGCTGCTGCGCTGGCGCATCAAGGCGACGCCGGCGGCCGAGGCCTATCGCCATTTCGACGCGGATGCGGGGCGCTGGGTCGGCCAGTCCTGGCAGGAGATCGACGCCGAATTCGAGCTCTGGCGGCGGGCGTTGGCCGCGGAAAGCTTTGCGCCCGGCGAGCGGGTGGCGATCCTGATGCCGAACGGCATCCCGCATGTCGCGATGGACCAGGCGGCGCTGTCGCGCGGCCTGGTGCCGGTGCCGATGCATGCGGTCGACAATCCCGATAGCATCGCCTACATCCTCGCCGATTCCGGCGCGCTGCTGCTGTTCGTGGATTCGCTGGCGCGCTGGCAGACCATCGTGGCCACCGGCCAGCAGCTGGACCATCTCAAGCGCATCGTCTGTGCGGACGCGACCGGCCTTGCGGCGGCCGATGCGCGCATCGTCGCGCTCGACCAATGGCTCGCCTCCGCGCCGGGCGCGACGGCGCCGCTGCCCGACGTGGCGGTGAATCCGGACGATCTCGCCTCCATCGTCTATACCTCGGGCACGACCGGACGGCCCAAAGGCGTGATGCTGTCGCATGACAACATCATCGCCAATGTGAAGGCGATCGCGCATCGCATCGCGGCGTCGACGGAGGATGTCTTCCTGTCCTTCCTGCCGCTCTCGCACACGTTCGAGCGCACCGGCGGCTATTACTATCCGATCGCGGCCGGCGCCTGCGTCGCCTATGCGCGATCGGTGCCGCTGTTGTCGGAGGACCTGAGGCAGGTGCGGCCCACGGTCTTGATCTCTGTGCCGCGAATCTATGAGCGCATCTACGCGCTGATCATGCAGCACCGCGCAACGGCAGGCGCCGTCGAGCGCGCGCTGCTCGATCTCACGCTCGCCATTGGCGGCCGGCGCTTTGACGCGCGGCAGGGACATGGTGCGTTGTCGCTGCGTGACCGGCTGGCCTGGCCGCTGCTCAAGCGGCTGGTCGCGGACAAGGTGCTGGCGCAGCTTGGGGGGCGCCTGAAGGTCGCGGTCTCCGGCGGCGCGCCGATCGCCGAACCCGTCATCCGACTGTTCCTGTCGCTCGGGCTCGACGTCCTCCAGGGCTACGGCATGACCGAGACCTCGCCGGTGGTCTCCGTCAACACCATCGAGGACAACGATCCGCACTCGGTCGGCCATGTGCTCGACGGCATCGAGGTCAGGCTCGGCGACAACGACGAACTGCTGGTGCGCGGCCCCAGCGTGATGCTCGGCTATTGGCACAAGCCGGACGAGACGCGCCGCGTCAAGGATGCCGACGGCTGGCTGCACACCGGCGACCAGGCCCGCATCGAGGACGGGCGCATCACCATCACCGGCCGCATCAAGGACATCCTCGTCACCTCCACCGGCGAGAAGATCGCGCCGGTCGACCTCGAGACCGCGATCCTTGCCGATCCGCTGTTCGAGCAGGCGCTGGTGGTCGGCGAGCAGCGGCCGTTCCTCACTGCACTGGTCGTGCTCAACGCGAAAGCCTGGGTGCAGGAGAAGGAAAGGCTCGCGGCGAGCGGCAAGCAAGGCGGCGCGGCGGAGCGCGCGGCTCTGCTGGCGCGGATCGCGGCAGCGGTGAAGGCCTATCCATCCTACGCGACGCCGCGCGCGGTGTGGTGGACGCTGGATCCCTGGACCATTGCGGCGGGCCTGCTCACGCCGACCCTGAAGAACAAGCGCCCCGCGCTCGAACATCGCTTCGCGGACGAGATCGCGCAGATCTACGCGAAGAAGCCGCTCACGTCCTCTTGAACGCAGCGCCCATGGCGCTTGATCCAGCGCAATCTCGGCCGCCGCCCCGCATGCAATCTCGCCGCGAAAATTCGAACTGCAATCGAGGCAAGTCATGAAGGCGTATTTCATCGGTGGTGGCATCGGATCGCTCGCGGGCGCGGCGTTCCTGATCCGCGATGCGCAGGTGACGGGTCGCGATATCGTGATCTACGAGGCGCAGCCACTGGTTGGCGGCAGCCTCGACGGCGCGCAGCTCGCAAACGGCGCCTACTCGCTGCGTGGCGGGCGCATGCTCACCACCGATCACTACGAATGCACCTGGGACCTGCTGTCGGACATTCCTTCGCTCGAACGTCCCGGCCTCAGCGTGCGCGACGAGACCGTTGCGTTCAACGTGGAGAATCCGGCGCATTCGCAGGCGCGACTGGTCGACCGCAACCGCTTCAAGGTCGACGTCTCGCATATGGGCTTCTCCGCGCGTGACCGGCTCGAGCTGCTGCGGCTCACGGAGGCCTCGGAGGAGACGCTCGGCGATAGCCGCATCACCGACTGGCTGTCGGCCGGATTCTTCGAGTCGAATTTCTGGTACATGTGGCAGACCACCTTCGCCTTCCAGCCCTGGCACAGCGCGGTCGAGCTGAAGCGCTACCTGCACCGCTTCATGAGCGAATTCCCGCGTATCGAGACGCTCGCCGGCGTCAAGCGCACCGTCTACAATCAGTACGACTCGATCGTGCGGCCGCTTGCCGACTGGCTCAAGCGGCAGGGCGTGCAGTTCGTGCGCGGCACCCGCGTCACCGACATGACGCTCGAAGACGAGAACGGTCGCGTGCGTGTGCGCAATCTCGTGCTCGACCGCGACAGCCGCATCGCCAATGTCCGTCTCGATGACGGCGACCTCGTCTTCTTCCAGAACGGCTCGATGACCGATGCGTCCAGCCTCGGCTCCATGACTGATCCGGCTCCCCGCCTGACCAAGGCCGACAGCCAGGGCTGGGCGCTCTGGGAGACCATCGCGAAGGGGCGTCCCGAATTCGGCAATCCGTCCGCGTTCAACACCTCGATCCCTGAATCCTGGTGGCAGTCGTTCACCGTCACCTGCCGCGATCCGCGCTTCTTCGACAAGATGGAAGCGTTCTCCGGCAACAGGGCCGGTACCGGCGGCCTCGTGACCTTCAAGGATTCCAACTGGCTGCTGTCGGTCGTGCTCTATCACCAGCCGCATTTCTCCGGCCAGCCGAGAGACGTGCAGGTGTTCTGGGGCTACGCGCTGCATCCGGACCGCGTCGGCAATTTCGTCGCCAAGCCGATGTCCGAATGCGGCGGCGCGGAGATCCTGAAGGAGCTGTGCGGGCACCTGAATTTCGATGCGGGCGTGTTCGACAATTCGATCTGCATTCCCTGCCGCATGCCCTACATCACCAGCATGTTCATGCCGCGCCACGTCACCGACCGGCCGTTGCCGGTGCCCACGAATTCGGTCAACCTCGCCTTCGTCAGCCAGTTCGTCGAGATCCCCGAGGACGTCGTGTTCACGGTCGAATATTCGGTGCGCGCGGCGCAGACGGCGGTCTATCAGCTCATGAAGGTCGATCGGCCGGTGCCGCCGGTGACCCGCCACGACAAGTCGCTTTCGGTGATCTTCGCGACGCTGGAAAAGGCCTTCGCGTAAAATGCTTCTCCCCTCTCCCCGTTCTTATGGGGAAGAGGCAGGAGAGCTACTTGAAAGGATCCTGGATCGACGGTGACGACTGCCTGATGCGGCGCACGCTCACGGGCGTACCGTCGGAGATGAACAGCAGCTCGTAGCTGCGGCCCTCGCTGTCGGTCGCGGAGCAGGTGACGTCGTTGACCTTCTTGGCGGCGAAATTGCCGGTCTGGCGGCAGAGGCCGGTCGAGGTCTGCTCCGCCGGCACCGGCAGGCCGTCGACCTTCGGTCGGTTCTTGGAGTTGAGCAGCATGCGGTCGATCGGCAGTTCGTAGGAATTGTCGTCGGCGCGCTTGCCGTTCTCGCCGGAGAACGAGACGACGTGATTCTCGTCGCTGGGATCGTCGACGGCGACAGCGAAATTGACCCGGCCCTTGTCGCCATGCGCGTAGGCCACAGTCTTGCAGGCGAAGGTGCGCCCCGCGACCTTCAGCGTCTTGCAGTGGCCGGACATCAGCGCCAGCAGGTCGATGTAGGAAGTCTGCGGCGCGGGTGGATTGTTGACCGGGATCGGCGCGGAAGGCTCGGCAAAACAAGGGCTTGCGAGAGCGATCAGGGTGGCGGCCAGAACCGGTCGGCGGAGGCGGCGCATCGTCAGGCTCGTATGCCAGGGGCCACGGAAGCGGGAAAGTTCCGCCCGACAACCATCGAACCGCAAATTGGTTGCGATCCGGTTCGTGCTGCTGCTCCAGCCTGGAATACCACCGTGCCACCCATCGGCGATTCGCCCCCGATCGCCTAACCCGTCCTTAGCAGCCACTTGCCGCCAGACCGATGTTTTTTTCGTGGCAGCGCTAGCCCATCGCCGCCTGCCAGCGCGCAGGGACGGCCGCCGGTGCAGCCGGGCGTCCAGCATCGCACGGGCGCGCGGCAGCTCGCCGCTGCGCATCAGGGCGACGAGATAAGTGTCCTCGATCAGCTCGCGCTGGGCATGGCTACCGCCGATGCGCACGACATCAGCGAGCACAGGCGCGAGCGTTCGCACGCATGCCGCGTAGTCGTCGTCGGCAAAGGCCGCCAGCGCGCGGCAGATCGCCGGCACCACGGGGCCGGCCGGCAGCTTGCCGTCAGCGAGGCGCTGCTCGATCGCGGCAAGGCGCGTGGCGAGCGCTTCGCGATTTTGCGTTGCCGCGGCGAACAGCGCCATGTGGACGTCGGCGAAGGGCAGGCTCGACTTCGGAAACAGTTTTTGCGCGGCGGCATCCGCCGCGCGCCAGAGCGGCTTCGGCACGGCGTGGCCGTAAGCCGACAGACGCCAGAGCAGCGAGGCGCCGTCGGTGATGACGTTCAGTGGCGGCGCCTGGGTCGCCTCTGGCTGAAGCACGTCGGCATAGATCGCAAGCGCCCGCGCGGCGTCGCCATGCTCGAGCGCGCCGAGGGCCTGGTGCCAGCGGATATGGCCGTGCAGGATACCGGCGCGGTCGTAAGTCGGAATCCATTCGTCGACGAGACGATCGGCCGCCTCGATCGAGCCGTCCTCGAACATCGCGTGCAGCACCGCGTGTGCGGCGTGGGCATTCGCCCGGCGCAGGTCGAAGCCGCGTTCGGTGACCGTGCGGCCGCGCGCGACGTCGCCGTTCTCGGTCATGGCCCAGCCGGACATCGTGAGGAACCACCAGTCCTCGCCATAATGCTGCGAGACGCTCGCACAGAGCTCATGCCGCGCGCGGTCGTGATCGGCCATGCCGGAGAAGGCGAACAGGCCGAACGCGCCGAGCGGCAGCGACAGCACCACGGCATCGCGTGGCCATGCGTCGATATGCTTCAGCGTCGCTGCGACCGCCTCCGGCAGCCGTCCCTCGATCGCGAGCGCCAGCGTCTCGACGTGCGAACGCTCGCGCGCGGTGCCGCGCCGGGCGACCAGCTCGCGTGCGACCGCCGCCTTCTGCCGCGCCAGATCACCCTGCTGGTAGAACGCATGCACGCGAGCGCGGGCGATCTGAGGCAGCGCGAAATCCGGATCGGCCGCGATCGCACGCTCCAGCGTCTCCGCCGTGCCGGTCCATCCCGCGAGCATGAGGTCGACCCCCTCGCGATAGGCGCTCCCTGCCTCGTGCGACGCGGTGGTGAGCGGCAGGCCGTAGCGGTCTTCGAATGGCATCGTCGTCTCCCGCCCTCAAGCCGTCCGCGCGCGGCGGCCCTCGATCGGATAGGCCGGGTCGTTGTAGCCGGGCGTCGAGGGATGGCCGGGTACGACCAGCCGGTCGATCAGCGCTTCGTCGTCGGCAGTGAAGCGGTAGTCGAGCGCACTGATGTAGCCGTCCCATTGCTCCTCGGTGCGGGGGCCGGCGACGATCGACGAGACGAAAGCCGAGTTGAGCACCCAGGCGACCGCGAACTGGCCGGCGGTGATGCCCTTCTTCTCGGCATGGGTCTTGATCTCCTGCGCGAGTTGCAGCGATTCCGGCCGCCATTCGGTCTGCATCATGCGGGTGTCGTTGCGGCCCGCGCGGGTCTCCTTGTCGGGCGCTGCGTCCGGCTTGTACTTGCCCGTGAGCACGCCGCGCGCCAGCGGGCTGTAAGGCACGATGCCGAGGCCGTAATAGGAGCACGCCGGAAAATGCTCGACCTCGGGCATGCGGTTCATGGCGTTGTAGTAGGGCTGGCTCACCGCGGGCCGATCGATGCCGAGCCGGTCGCAGATGTTGCAGATCTCGGCGACGCGCCAGGCGCGATAGTTCGAGACGCCGAAATAGCGAACCTTGCCCGCGCGGATCAGGTCGCCCATTGCGCGCACCGTCTCTTCCAGCGGGGTCGCGTGGTCTTCCTTGTGCAGATAGTAGATGTCGATGTGGTCGGTGCCGAGCCGCTTCAGGCTTTCGTCCGCGGCCTGCAACACCCAGCGTCGCGACAGCCCGACGCGGTTCGGGTCCTTGCCCATGGGGTTGGCGAGCTTCGTGGCGAGCACCCAGGCGTTTCGGTTGTTGCCGATGGCGCGGCCGGCGACCTCTTCGGAGCCACCCTTGGAATAGGCGTCCGCGGTATCGATGAAATTGATGCCGGCGTCGAGCGCCTTGGCGATGATCCGCTTTGACGTGGCCTCATCAGTTGGCCCGCCGAACATCATGGTGCCCAGACAGATCGGCGACACTTTCAGGCCGCTGCGGCCGAGCTGGCGGTATTGCATGGGCTAAGTCCTTGGTGCTTCTTCGGGCAACAGCATAGCGATCTCACTCCGTCATTGCGAGCGGAGCGAAGCAATCCAGAGATGGGCACTCTCAACTGTCATCGCCCGGCTTGACCGGGCGATCCAGTATTCCGGGACGTCGGTGATTGAGCGGAGAGGCCGCGGCGTACTGGATTCCCCGCCTTCGCGGGGAATGACAGCGGTGGGTGTGGCGCCTACTCCGGCCCCTTCAAGATCTTGAACACGCCATTGGCCATCACCACGCAGCGGCCGTCCACGTTGATCTCCGTGCTCATGAAGATCAGGCTGCGCGTGGTGCGCACCACGCGGGGGCGGGAGATCAGGATGTCGCCGATCTTGCCGGCTTCGACGAAATGCGTGTCGAGTTGCACGGTCGCCAAATATTCCTTGCCCGAGACGTAGCGTGCAGCCATGCCGCAGGTGCGGTCGGCGAAGGTCATCATCACGCCGCCCTGGACCATGCCGCGGCGATTATGGTGCTTGTCTTCGGTCGCGAGTGCGAATTCGTAGTGGCCGTCGAACTTGCGCTCCCACAAGGGGCCGATCAGATGCAGGAAACCGGTGGTCTCCAGTATAGTCCAGCCGTCTGATTTCAGCCTTGCGGCCGTCTTGTTCGTCATCTCACCGTCCATTCCAGCAGGCGCATCTCTCTCCGCGTTTCATCAGATGCAGTCCTGGTGTAGTCAAGCATCATGAGAGCTTTCGGCGATGCCACCAGACGGAATATCGCAGAGGCCTGTGCGGCCTTCGCACGGCTGCCCGACGCGGCCGAGCCGTCGGCCCTGAAGCGCGCCGCGGTGGTGCTGGCGCTGACTGAATCCAGTGACGGCGACGACACGGCCTTCCTGCTCACCAAGCGTGCTTCACACCTGCGCGCCCATCGCGGCCAGTGGGCGCTGCCGGGCGGGCGTTGCGATGCCGGCGAGACGCCGGTCGAGGCGGCGTTGCGCGAGCTCGACGAGGAGCTCGGCCTCAAGCTCACGACCGATGTGGTGCTCGGCCTGCTCGACGATTATCCGACCCGCTCCGGCTACCTGATCACGCCGGTGGTGGTCTGGGCCGCGGACAGTGCCGCGATCAAGCCCAACCCGGATGAGGTCGCTTCGGTCCACCGCATCGCTCTGGCGACGATCGAGCGCGACGACGCCTTCGATTTCACCGACATCCCCGAAAGCGCGCGCCGCGTGATCCGATTCCATCACCAGATGAGCCTGATCCATGCGCCGACGGCGGCGCTGATCTACCAGTTCCGCGAGGTCCTGGCGGGCCGGCACACCCGCGTCACCGAGCTGGAACAGCCGGTGTTCGCCTGGAAGTGAGGATGGTAAACGGCGCGTTAACGTGACGGTTACCGGATGCCTGCTAAGAGGGCAGCATGCATCGATCGATTCGAAATGGCCTGACAGTACCCTTCGCAGTTCCTCTGGCGCTGGTTCCGCTCGCGCTCCTCTTGCTCGCGCCCGCCGCGCGCGGCGGCGAGGCCGACGCGCTGCCGCCGGCCGTCCGCGATGCCAACGCCCAGCTGCTGTCGCAGTTTTTTGCGCAAGGCGGGGGCGCCTCGCCGGCGGTGCTCGAATATCGCCGCAAGCTGCAGGAATATCAGGCCGCGCGCGCCGCCTTCGACGAGGAGGCCGGAGCCTATTGGAGCCAGATCTCGGAGAAGCGGAAAGGCCGCAATGCCAAGCGGCGCAGCGGGCAGCAGGTGACGCTGGATGATTACGTGCTGGAGCATCCGCCGCTCTACAACGGGCCGAAGCGGCCGGTGAATCCGGAGCCGGAGGAAACGCCTGAAAAGCCCGCCCGAAAGCCCATTCCCGTGGTGGCCGATCTGCTGCGCGCAGCGCAGGAGCTCTATCAGTTCACGCCGCAGCGGCCCGCCTCCGAGCTGGAGTTCAAGCGTGTCTATGCGCGCTACGCGCTCGCCTCGGGATTGACGCGCGAGCAGGCCGTGCGGGTCTATTCGTTCGAGACCGGCGGCACCGGCAGTTATGACGTGCAGGCGGGCATCGAGCATGGCGGCAAGCGCGCGATCTCGACCGCGATGGGCTACAATCAACTGTTGACCACCAACAGCGTCGAGCTGCTCGCCGAGCAGGGCCATGAATTCATTCGCGCGCTCTCCGACAAGATGGCCCGGACCTCAGGCCCGGCCCGCCAGTCGCTCGAGCACAAGCTCGCTGTTCTAAAGAAGATGGTGGCGCATGCGAAGTCGGTGCCCGACACCTGGTCGGAGCACGAGAAGATCGGCAACACCGCGCAAGGCTGGGCCATGCATGCGATGGTGCTCGACATCGACATCGGCCCGATGCTGCAGACCCACAAGCTGCTGACGTCGGTTCTGTTCGCGCGCGCCAAGGGTTACACCCGTCCGCTCACCGCGGCCGAGCTCGAGATGATGAACCTCACCGGCGACGGCACCGGACTCGACATGGTGACGATGCCGCAGGCCATGCGCGAGCAGGTGCCGACCTCGAACTTCTTCCAGCGCGGCGGCTACGAGCGCAATCCGGTCGCGATCCGCCACAACACGGTGGCGAAGCTGCTCGCGATCACGGATACGCGGATGGACAGCAACAGCAACAATGCTGGTGCGAGGGAGCTGGCGGGGGCGTTTTAGGGCGGGCCCTGCCACACCCTCCGCTGTCATGCCCCGGCTTGACCGGGGCATCCAGTACGCCGAGGCCTCTCTATTCAATCACGACGGCCTCTGGAATACTGGATCACCCGCTTTCGCGGGTGATGACACCGAGCGTATAGCGGCGTTGCGCGCCCCCTGAGTCTACAAAGACGGCCTTACTGATCCGACCCGAACTTGAACTTGCCGTCGCCCTCGAGATACGGGCCGCTGCGCATGTAGAGCTGGCCGTTGTGGCCGATGAAGAACAGCGTGCCCTTCGGCACTTTCTTGGCGCCCTTCAGGAGTTCGCCGGCGTTGCTGGTGCCGATCTTGTAGGACAGGGTCTTGCCGTCCTTGTCATAGGCGTAACCCGTGTCGGGCTTGAGCTCCCACGGTGTCGCGGCGGTCTGCGCCAATGCGGGTGCCGCGAACGCGCCCAGCATGGTTACGAGTGCAAATGTCTTTTTTGAAAATGCCATATCCATCCTCCCCGTCATTGGGGTGCTTGAACAAATCACGAACGGCAATTCCGGGTCAATTCGCAAAAGCGCCGCAGCGCATCACGTCCTGCCCATCAGTTTGTGATTTTCCCTTCGCCCCCGCGCGACTATGTTCCGCTTTCCGTCTAAAACGCAATTCGACAAAAATATTGGTGGGGGATGATTCGAATGAGCCATGTCATTAAAGTTTGCTGGACTGCGGCGCTGCTGCTGACGGCGCTGGTGCCGGCCGCCCGGGCCGATGACTACCAGCTCAGCCACAACCAGCGGATTTCGTGCAGCCGCGGCCTGGCTCCGGGCAAGCTGAACACCGCGACCTGCAAGTCCTACACTTATCTGTTCAATACCAAGACCTCGGAATATTTCCGCTGCCAGGTCTCGCTGGCGCTGACTCGCGACAACAAGGAAGTCATCAACGTCCAGACCGACGGCGGCTGCACCAAGAAGCCGCGCATCTTCGAGGCCGACGGCAAGTATGATTTCGACGCGACCGAGACCGAGCCGCCGAACACAAACTCGTTCTTCGGTCCCGGCGGCTATTCGATCTGGGCCGCCGACATGGCTGCGCAGAAGATCCGCGGCTGCATCACCATCTCCTCCGGCCTCGGCTCCGACATCTCCAAGTGCCTGGACATGACGTTCCAGTGACGGCTGGCCGGCGACGGCGCGGCGGCCCATACAATGTCTGCGCCACCTCGCCGCACCCGCCGGGTTCCCAAAAAGTCGAGCCGGATCGGCCGTTTACCGCAGTCCTGTTTTGTCTTTTGGATGGGTTGACCCGCACCTCTCATCCGGCCAACTTCCCCGCCGGTTTGGGGAGTGCAAAATCATGAAACGGACGATTCTCGGCGTGGCCGCGGCTCTTGCTCTGGCGGCGTCGGCACCTTGCGCGCATGCGCAATCTTTCATCAACGTTCTGACCGGGGGCACCTCCGGCGTCTACTATCCGCTCGGGGTCGCGATCGGGAAGATCTACGGCGACAAGATTCCGAACGTGAAGACGCAGGTGCAGGCCACCAAGGCGTCGGTCGAGAACCTGATCCTGCTCCAGCAGGGCCGCGGCGAACTGGCGTTCACGCTGGGCGACTCGCTGAAAGCGGCCTGGGAGGGCGACGAGGAGGCGGGCTTCAAGACCAAGCTCGACAAGCTCAGGACCATCGGCGCGATCTATCCGAACTACATCCAGATCGTCGCGACCGCCGAGTCCGGCATCAAGACGCTCGCGGATCTCAAGGGCAAGAGCCTGTCGGTCGGCGCGCCGAAGTCGGGCACCGAGCTCAATTCCCGCGCGATCCTCGGCGCCGCCGGCATGACCTACAAGGACCTCGGCAAGGTCGAATATCTGCCGTTCGCCGAATCCGTCGACCTCATGAAGAACCGCCAGCTGGGCGCGACCCTGCAATCGGCCGGCCTTGGCGTCGCCTCGCTGAAGGATCTCTCCAGCTCGAGCTCGATCACGGTGGTCGCGGTGCCGAAGGAGACCGTCGACAAGATCGGTCCGCCCTTCATCTCGACGATCATTCCCGCCAACACCTATACCGGCCAGGACAAGGATGTGCCGACCGCGGCCGTGGTCAACTACCTCGTGACCAACTCCACGGTGTCGGACGATCTCGCCTACCAGATGACCAAGCTGATCTACGAGTCGCTGCCGGAATTGCAGAATGCCCATGCCGCGGGCAAGGAGATCAAGCTCGAGACGGCCGCCACCGGCAGCCCGGTTCCGCTGCATCCCGGCGCGATCCGCTATTACAAGGAAAAAGGGCTGATCAAGTAGTCAGGTCCGGATATGAGACGTCATGGCCGGGCTCGTCCCGGCCATCCACGTTCTAAGGCCAGGCGGGAAAGTCCGTGGATGCCCGGGACAAGCCCGGGCATGACGGTCTGGAGACGCTGTGCGATGCTATAAGCGCTGGACGGGTTGGGGACATATCGATGTTGCAGGCAGAGGGCACCGAAGCGCCCATCAAGGTCGAATTCGACAATTTCGAGCACGGCTTTCCGGAAGGCTTCGGCCCGGGCCGGTGGGGCCAACTCGCCTACTGGATCGGCATCGCCTTTGCGACCTTCCAGCTCTATGTCGCCGCCTTCAACTATCTGCCGAGCCAGGTGGTGCGCGGCGTCCATGTCGGCTTCCTGGTCCTGCTCACCTTCGGCCTGATCGCCAACTTCACCGCGAAGAGCGGCGCCGGCCGCGCGCTCGGCTGGGTGATCGGCGGCGCCGGTTTCTTCTGCGGTCTCTATCAGTGGATCTTCTATGCCGATCTGATCGCGCGCGATGGCGATCCGACCAAGCTCGATCTGGCGGTCGGCACGCTGCTCGCTGTGCTGATCTTCGAGGGCACAAGGCGGCTGATGGGCGCGGCGCTGCCGCTGATGTGCGGCGCGTGCCTGCTCTACTGGTTCTTCGGGCAATATCTGCCGTCGCCGCTCAACCACCGTGGCTATGATTTCGACCAGATCGTCACCCATCTGTCGTTCGGCACCGAAGGTTTCTACGGCGTGCCGATCTACGTGTCGGCGACCTACATCTTCCTGTTCATCCTGTTCGGCTCGTTCCTGGAGCGCGCCGGCATGATCCAGCTGTTCACCGACGTCTCGCTCGGCCTGTTCGGCCGCACCCGCGGCGGACCTGCCAAGGTCGCGGTGTTTGCTTCGGGCATGATGGGAACGATCTCCGGCTCGGGCGTCGCCAACGTCGTCACCGTCGGCCAGTTCACGATCCCGCTGATGATCCGGTTCGGCTACCGCCGCGCGTTTGCCGCCGGCGTGGAGGCCACGGCGTCGATGGGCGGACAGATCATGCCGCCGGTGATGGGGGCGGTCGCCTTCATCATGGCGGAGACGCTCGGCGTCCAGTACTCGGAGATCGTCAAGGCGGCGGCGATCCCCGCCATTCTCTATTTTGCGTCCGCCTTCTGGATGGTGCACCTGGAAGCCGGCAAGCACGGTCTCGTCGGCATGAAGCGCTCGGAGATCCCGAGCGCCTGGAAGGCGCTGGTGACGCGCTGGTACCTCGTGCTGCCGCTCGCTGCCCTCGTTTACATGCTGTTCGAAGGTTTCACGCCGCTCTACGCCGGCAGCATGGGTCTCGCGCTGACGGTGGGGCTGATCCTCGGCACCGCCATCACGACGGGCGCTTCCTCGAACGTGATCCGCTACATCTTCTGGATCGGGCTTGCGCTCGTCGTCGCCGCGCTGTCGCGTGACGGCCTGCAGATCGTGCCGGTCGCCAGCGTCGTCGTCGGGCTGATCGTGATCACCGCTTTCATCCGCGGCGGGTTCAAGGCCTTGCGCGATTGTCGCGATGCGCTGGCAGAGAGTGCGAAGTCGGCCATCACCGTTGGCATGGCCTGCGCCATCGTCGGCGTCATCATCGGCATGATGTCGCAGACCGGCGTCGGCACCATCTTCGGCGGCTGGGTGATCGGGCTCGGCGAGAAGAGCCTGTTCCTGGCACTGATCATGACCATGCTGCTGTCGATCCTGCTCGGCACCGGCATTCCGACCATCCCGACCTACATCATCACCGCCGCGCTCGCAGCACCTGCGCTGGCCAAGCTCGGCGTGCCGCTGATCGCCAGCCACATGTTCGCGTTCTACTACGGCATCATGGCCGACCTCTCGCCGCCGGTGGCGCTCGCGGCGCTCGCGGCGGCGCCGATCGCCAAGGAGAACCCGGACAAGATCGGCTGGGAGGCGATGCGCATCGCGCTCGCCGGCTATGTCATCCCCTTCATCTTCGTCTATTCGCCGGCGCTGATGCTGCAGGGCGGCGATCCCATGGCGGCCAGGCTCGGCTTCTACGGCGCGGTGGCGCTGGCGAGCTTCAAGGCGCTGGTGGCGATCGCGCTGTTCGGGATGGTCGCGATCGGCTTCCTGTTCACGCGCATGACACTGGTCGAGCGCGTGGTCGCGCTCGGCGCTGCGATGTGCCTGCTCGGCGACTTCGCCTTCAGCGACACCGCGGGCTTTGTGCTCGCCGCCGCGCTGGTGTTGTGGCAGTGGCGGCAGCGTCCGCCCGCGACCGTCGAGGCGGTGTGAGCCTCTGCTTCGCAACAGCGGCCGGCGTGAAGGCGCTGGCGCTTTCCGCCTTCACGCTGGTGTGGACGCATTCGGTCGCGAAGGTCGACTGGCAGGAAGACTGGCGCGTCACCCCCGCGGGTCTCGAACTGGTGCAGGCCCGCGTCAAGGGCACCGGCCCCGGCATGGAGCCGCCGCCCGAGGCGCGTCTCGTCGACGGCTGGTTTCAATGGCAGCCACAGCGCCCCCCGATGCCGGAGGTGGTGCTGGGCAATTCCGGCGCGGCGGGGGAATGGCGGTTGTGCCATGAGGGCAAGTGCCGGACGTTGTCGGAGATTGTCGGGCATCCCATCGGTGCTAACGTCACGACGATGAAGACTTGCAGAGATCCGTAGATGGGGTAACGGGCCCCGGAGGCCTTCCAGTCAAGCCGCGCTAGCTACGGCGCTATTTTGATTGCGCGCGTCGCGCGGCTTGACTGGAAGGTTTGCGGTCGTCCCTCACATTGATGGTGTAGCGGAGTCGAGGCCTAAGCTTCGCTCCAAGCATCAAGGAGGAACGACCATGGACTACTATGCCGGAATCGACGTGTCATTGGAATGCTCCAGCGTGTGCGTTGTCGACGCGAGCGGAAAGATCGTTCGGGAGGTCAAGGTTGCCAGCGAGCCTGTGGCGCTGATTGGCTGGTTCCGCTCGCTCGGGTTCGAACTCGCCAGGATCGGGCTGGAGGCCGGACCGCTGTCTCAGTGGCTTTATACAGCCATGAAGCACGAGGGCCTCGCGGTCGAGCTCCTGGAAACGCGGCACGTGAGCGATGCCTTCAAGGCGATGCCGGTGAAGTCGGACCGTAACGACGCCCGCAACATCGCGCAATTGATGCGGCTCGGCTGGTTCCGGCCGGTGCATTGCAAGTCGATGAGTGCCCAGGAGACCCGTGCGATGCTGACGGCGCGCAAGCTGATCCAGGCCAAGCTTCAGGACATCGAGAACAGCCTGCGCGGGATCCTGCGCGGCTTCGGATTGAAGGTTGGCAAAACGACGAAGCGCAGTTTTGCGGCACGCATCCGTGAGCTGGTGGCCGGCCATCAGGCCCTCGAGACGATCGCTACTGCGACGCTGGCGGTTCATGCAGTGCTACTGCGCGAGTTCAACGGCTTTGAGAAGCGGGTGCGGGCGATGTCGCTTTTGGATGCCAAAGCCAAGCTGCTGATGTCGACACCGGCCGTGGGACCGATCATCTCGCTGACCTTTGCCAGCGCCATCGATGACCCCTCGCGCTTCAACTCGGCGAAGCGCGCGGGACCGTTGTTCGGCTTGACGCCGAAGAAGTACCAGTCAGGCGAGACCGACTACCGCGGCCGCATCAGTAAAAATGGCGACGCCTCCGTGCGCGAGGCGCTCTATGAAGCCGCCCACATCATCCTGACCAAGCCGATCAAGGGCTGCGCGCCGCTCAAGAGCTGGGCCATGCGGATCGCCAAGCGCGCCGGCATGAACAAGGCCAAGGTAGCGTTAGCACGCAAGCTCGCCGTGATCATGCTGCGCATGCTCAAGGACAACGCACCGTTCAGGACGACTGCCATGGCTTAAAGCAAGAGCACACAGATTCGGGCGGGCATCACACCAGCCTCCCCGAAGCGAAGTCCCTTCGCCGGGACGATGGATCAGGCCAGGCCGTCATCCGGGTTGTCGACGCATCCGTCGATGCGATCACGCTTCCGTAGATTGGCCGACCTGCTCCTCTCTAGAACCCCATCAGGCGACGGCCACCGCGCCGATCCCGTACAGAAGCAGGTTCCCGGCGAGTGGACGACGCAAAAAGGGATTGACTAACCAGGGCCCGTTACAGAAGCCCGGATGGAGCGTAGCGTAATCCGGGAACAGTGGCCCCGGATTGCGCTGCGCTCCATCCGGGCTACAAGAAGAATAACAATAAGGGAGACACGCGATGGATCGGCTCAAGGGCAAGGTAGCGATGGTGGTGGGCGCCGGGTCGATTGGTCCAGGCTGGGGCAATGGCAAGGCGACCGCGGTGTCCTTTGCCCGCGAGGGCGCGCAGGTGTTTTGCGTCGATCGCAACGGCGAGGCTGCAGCGGAGACCGCGAAGATCATCGCCGGCGAAGGCGGCAAGGCGATGGCGTTCACGGCCGACGTCTCGCGCGCAAGCGAGATCGAGGCGATGGTCGCGGCGTGCCTGAAGGCCTATGGCCGCATCGACGTGCTCGACAACAATGTCGGCATCGCCGAGATGGGCAGCGTGGTCGACCTCGCCGAGGAAAGCTGGGACCGCGTCTTCACCGTCAACCTCAAGAGCGCCTATCTCGCCATGAAGCATGTCATCCCCGTGATGGTGAAGCAGGGCGGCGGCTCGATCATCAACATCTCCTCGATCGCCTCGATCCGCCATGTCGGGATTTCCTATGTCAGCTACAACGCCAGCAAGGCAGCGATGAACCAGCTGACGTGCTCCACTGCGGTTGAGTTCGCGAAGAACCATGTGCGGGTGAATGCAATCCTGCCCGGCCTGATGAAGACGCCGATGGTGGAGCACTCGGCGGGGCTTGCCAACAGCTACGCCAAGGGCGACGTCGAAGCGATGTGGCGTGCGCGCGATGCGCAGGTGCCGATGGGCCACATGGGCGAGGCCTGGGACGTCGCCAACGCGGCGCTGTTCCTCGCGTCGGACGAATCGAAATATGTGACGGGGATCGAGCTGGTGGTGGACGGCGGTATCACGTGCAAGGCGGGAGCTTGATGAGACATCAGCGCTGCTCGCCCCGTCATCCTGAGGTGCGAGTAGCGCAGTGCATTTGCACTGCGCTGTGAGCCTCGAAGGATGAGCGGCCGAGATGTAGCAGCTGGGCCGTCGCCCTTCGAGGGCCGCTGAAGAAGCGGCCACCTCAGGGTGACGGATTTAGATGCTACTGCGCCAGCGCCAGAATTCCGCCGGCGAACGAATGCCACGCCGCGGTCTCGCTGACCGGCCAGTTCAACACCTTCACCGCCAGCAGCGCGAGCGTGCCATAGATGTAGACCGGGTGCACGCGGCCTTCGGTGCGCCAGTCGCGCACCATGGCGACGACGAGCAGGAGCGAGGCGACCACGGCCGGCGCGATCGTCACCGGCACCGGCGGCGGGCCGGGTGGTCCGGGAGGCGCGAGGAAGGTGAGAAACCAGCGCGCGATCGCGGCATCGAGGATCGAGACGGCGGCGAGCAGCATCAGCCGCTTGTGGATCTCGGGCCTGCGCTTGTTCAGGATCGCAAGCACGAACACCAACGCGAAGAACGCGATGCCGCTCATCGGTACGATCGAGAAGGCGATGCCTGCGTCGACCTGCCCGAGCGCGGCCGCGTGCTTCATCGACGTCACCGAGGCGAGGAAGCCGAAGATCGTCATCGCGGTGGCGAGCGAGACACCGGCGATGCCGAGCGCGCGGTGATTGACCACGCGGCCCGAGGCCGCGAGCCAGGTCTGGATCACGAAATAGAGAGACCAGGTGAAGAACAAGAATCCGTGAAAATGAATCACGGGGCTCGCGGACAATGTCCGGTTGGCGAGCGGCATCCAATAGGTCGGTGCGAAGCCAAGAAATGCGGTGGCCGCACAGGCCAGGGCCATATGGAGATAAAAATATCGTGCAGGCGACGCATCACGCGCGCGGACACGACGGTCGTCGGTCAATGTCGTCATGAGGGATGAGTCTGGGGAGACGGCATTTGGTTCAAACCCGCCGGTGGAGTTTGCCGCCCCAAAACATCATCCGCCCGCGCTCAATTCGGCGCGATCGAGCTCTTCCTCGAGCCGATGAAACGCGTCGTCGCCGATCACTTCGGTCGCGCGCAGGCCGAAGATCGATTTGCGCGCGGCCTCGATGGCGCGGCGGCGCAGGGGATCGGCGGGCAATTCGCCGCTGGCGATGCCGCCGTTCGGATCGTCGTCCGCCTGCATCAGGACGGCGCGATATTCGAGCCGCAGGAACTCGGCTTCCTCCGACGGGTCGTCCTCGATGGCATCGAGCGCGGCGCGATAGGCGACGGTGCGCGCCCGCGCAACCTCGATCCCGACGGGATCGTCGTCCTTGAGGCCGAACGCCAGGATCAGCGGCCGCAGCGTCAGTCCCTGGATCACCAGTGATCCCAGCACCACCGCGAAGGCGACGAAGACGATGAAGTCGCGATAGGGAAAGTTCTCGGGCAGGGCAAAAGCGGTGGCGAGCGTGACGAGGCCGCGCATGCCGCACCAGGAGATGACGAGGCCGCCCTTGGGCGAGGCAACCGCCTTGGGATCCTTCGGGTGATAGATATCGTGCGCGATCAGCACGCGGAGTACGGTGCGGTAGAAGGTGATCCACAACAGCCGGACCAGGACTACCGTGAGCAGGATCCAGCCTGCCGCCGCGCAATACTCCCAGCGCACATCGGCATCCAGCCGTGTCCAGATCGGGCGCATCTGCATGCCGATCAGCATGAAGGCGAGCACGTTGAGCACGAACACCATCGTCTCCCACACCGCAAAGGACGGTACCCGGAGCCGTGCCGGCATCCGCGCGCCCGCCGTGCGCGCCATGGTGATGGCGTAGACGACGATGGTGAGAATGCCGGAGAGGCCGAGATGCTCGGCGGCGATCCAGACCATGAAGGTGGTGGCGAACTGTACGATGATCGCGCTTGGCGCTTCCTTCACGCGTTCCATGAGCAGCGGGATGATGCGTCCTGCCAGGAAACCTGCGAGGACGCTGCCGACCAGCGCGAGCGCAATCGTCGGCGCGACCTCGCTCCATTTCAAATGCTCCATGACGACCGCGCCGACGGCGATGCGATAGATCAGGAGCGCGCTGGCGTCATTGAGCAGGCTCTCGCCTTCCAGCACCTTCACCATGCGGTGGGGCAGCTTGACTTGGCTCAGGATCGCAACCGCGGCCGCGGCGTCCGGCGGTGCCACGATGGCGCCGAGCGCGATCGCGGCGGCCCAGGGCATGTCAGGCATCATCCGGTGCGCGACGTAGGCGACGCCGACCGTGGTCAGGCCGACCGCGGCCACCACCAGGGTCGAGACCGGAACCCAGTTGTTGCGCAGGTCCCGCAGCGAGGTGTCGAAAGCGGCATCCAGCAGCACCGGTGCGACAAAAAGCGCCAATGCCAGGTTGGGTTCGAGGGTCCAGGACGGGCTGTTCGGCACGAAGGCGATCAGCGCGCCGCCGATGGCGAGAAGGTCGGATAAGGGACCTTGATCCGCCGCGCCAGCGCCGATAATGCAACGGCGCCGAGCAGTAACGCGATGATCCATTCGAATGTCGACACGATAGTCCCCGAAACCGATTTGAGCGACGCCACAGGCTAGCACCAATCCGGCCGTATGATGGATAGTGCGGCCACAAGGCAAGAGCTCCGACTGCAACAAGCATGCGTTTTCAAAATCTCATTCACTTGTCATGTGCCGTGGTGCTCTGCGTGCTTGCGCTGAGCTTGGCCCATGACACGGTTTATGCCGCGACCGGCGGCGAGCCCGCGGCCGTCGCGCAGGTCGACATCGCGCCGTGTCTCGCCGCGACCTCCGTCGACGACATGGACAAGGCCAGTTCCGCCTGCGCGGCGGTGATCGACAACGAGAAGACGGCGAAGGCCGACCTGATCAAGGCGCTGATCGCGCGCGGTGCGCTGCTGGCGCGGCACGACCAGATCGACCGTGCAATCGCCGACGACAGCCGTGCCTTGCAGCTCGATCCTGCGCTTGCCGACATCTTCAATGCCCGCGGCGAACTCTGGCTGAGGAAAGGTGACAAGCCGAAGGCCGTGCAGGATTTCGGCGCGGCGCTGAAGATCGATCCGAACCACGAGAAGGCCAAGGCCAATCACAGGGCGATGGCGCGCGAGCTGGAGCGGATCGGGGCGCAGATGGCGGTGGCCGGCAAGCCCAGCTTCAATTGCCGGAGCGCGGCTCGTGCCGTGGAGAAGGCGATCTGCGGCAATCGCGAGCTCGCCGATCTCGACCGGGAGATATTTGCATCGAATGCGCGCGTGGTCCGGGAAGCGCAAAATGCGGGGGAGGCGAGGGCGCTTCAGCGCGAACAGGACGATTTCATCGCACGCCGCAATGCCGGATATGGGCGGCCCGGCTACGACCTGAAGAAGGCGATGCAGGAACGATTGAAGCGGCTGAATGGGGCGGACGGCTACTAGAGAGTTTTCGAGCGAAGTGGATACTGGTTCGCGTGAAGAAAACGCGTCAAAACAAGAATCCAGAGCGGCGATGTTCGCCTCTCCTCCGTAACAGGCCCGAATTGAACCCGATCCTTGCCCGCCGCGACAATGGTGAAAACCCGACGTCACGGAGCCTTATGCCATGTGCGGTACGCCTCCTTCCGCGCAAACCTCCCCGTTTGCCAAGATCCCGTTTCGCGCCGTCCTGCTCGGCGCGGCGATCAGCCTCGTTCTTGTCGCGCCGGCCTCGGCCGGCGTCGATTGCGTGATGGGCAGCAAGGCTGCTCCCGGCGAGCTGATCCCGGCGTGCAGCGCCGTCATCGATCAGGCCTCAAATCCGTCGTCCGATCGCGCCGCCGCGCTGCTGGTTCGTGCGGACGCCAATGCGCGGACCTCGGGCGGCCTCACGCAGGCGCTGCGGGATATCGACCGCGCCATCGCACTCGACGGCAGGAATGCAAAGGCCTGGCGCCTGCGCGGTGACCTCTTGCGCGAGGCCGGCGGCGATCTCAGCCGCGCCGCGGCGGATCTCAGCAAGGCGATCGAGCTCGACCCGCAGGATGCCGAGTCCTACGAGCTGCGCGGGGTCGTCTACACCAATCAGCGCCGGCTCGACCGCGCACTCGCCGATTACGACCAGGCGATCAAGCTGAAGCCGGATGATGCGCAGGCCTGGTCCGACCGCGGCGTGACCTATTATCTCGGCGGCGACAACGAGAAGGCGGTCCGCGATCTCAGCGAGGCGCTGCGGCTCGATCCAAACCGGCCGCGCAGCTACACCAATCGCGGCGCCGCCTACAAGAAGCTCGGCCAGCTCGACAAGGCGGTCGCTGATGACGGTGAGGCGATCAGGCTCGATCCGAAGGTGCCCGAATATTACGACAATCGCGGCCTGTCGCTGGCCGCGATGGGCGAGTACGATAAGGCGATTGCCGACTACGATCAGGCCCTGCGGCTGGCGCCGCGGCCGAACTTCTTCACCAACCGCGGCGATTCCTACCATCTCAAGGGCGAGCTTGGCGCAGCGCTCGGCGACTACGAAGCGGCGCTGAAGCTCGATCCGAATTTCGCGCAGACCTACAACAACCGCGCCGTGCTCTACAAGAAGATGGGCGAGCGCAGGAAGGCGCTGGCCGACTACGAGACGGCGCTGCGGCTCGACCCCGGCAACGACAACGCCGCCAACGGCCGCCGCGCCATGATCGCGGAGATCGCGAAATTCGGCGCTGAGCCGCTGCGTCCGCTGGATGCCGTTTCCGGCAGCGGACCGTCGTTCGATTGCGCTACCGCCCGGCGCGAGGTCGAGAAAGTCATCTGCGCCGATCCGCAACTCGGGGTGCTCGATCGCCAGATCGCCGAGACCTACGAGCGCGTGTTGAAGAGCGCGAGCAAGCGCTCGGCTGGCGACCTGCGCAAGACCCAGCGCGATTTCCTCACGACACGGAACGCCAGCTTCGGCCGGCCGGGCTATGATCTGAGGAAGGTGATGCAGGATCGGTTGCAGCGGCTGAATGCGCTGGAGAGCTAGGCTGGTTTCTTCGCCTCTCCCCGCAGGCGGGGAGAGGCCGGAATTTGCGAGAGCAAATTCCGGGTGAGGGGGACTCTCCGCGAGTCCAGATCTCACCGCATTCGCAGAGACGGCCCCTCACCCAGCCCTCTCAGCGCGAGCGAAGCTCGTCGCGCCCCCGTAAGAACGGGGAGAGGGAGAAGATACGTCCTTTTCGGCTTGAACCGCAGCCCGTTCCCGGGAAAATACCCCCCAAACAAGGCTGGCACTTGATCCGGGTCATGGCGGGATGCCTGTCCTGCCGTCAGGTCAAGGCTAGGCAAATAAGCAAAACGGGAGCGCTTGCATGAACGTCCGGGGAAACGCCGACGGTAAGAGTCTCTATCACGAGGTCCACGCGCGCTCGCTGGCCGATCCGGAAGGGTTTTGGGCCGAGGCGGCCAGGGAGATCGACTGGATCGAGCCGGCGAAGAAGGTCTTCGATGCCGCGCAGGGCGTCTACGGTCGCTGGTTCACGGGCGGCGTGGTCAACACCTGCTACAACGCGCTCGACCGCCACGTCGAACGCGGCCGCGCCGACCAGGTCGCGCTGATCCATGACTCGCCGCTGACCAATTCAGTCACCAAATTGACCTATGCCGAACTGCTGGCCGAGGTGCAGGCGCTTGGCGCTATCATGCAGGATTTCGGCGTCGCCAAGGGCGACCGCGTCGTCCTCTACATGCCGATGGTGCCGGAAGCCGTGGTCGCGATGCTCGCCTGCGCGCGCATCGGCGCGGTGCATTCCGTGGTGTTCGGCGGCTTTGCCGCCAAGGAGCTCGCCACCCGCATCGACGATGCCCAGCCGAAACTGATCCTGTCCGCGAGTTGCGGCATCGAGCCCGGTCGTATCGTGCAGTACAAGCCGCTGCTCGATGAGGCGATCAAGCTCGCGAGCGTGAAGCCGAAGGCCTGCATCGTGCTGCAGCGTCCGCAGCTCGTCTGCGACCTCTCGCCCGGCCGCGATTATGATTGGGCGAGCCTGCGCCGCAAGGCGATGAACGACGGCAAGAAGGCCCCTTGCGTGCCGGTCGCGGCCACCGATCCGCTCTACATCCTCTACACCTCGGGCACGACGGGCATCCCCAAGGGCGTCGTGCGCGACAATGGCGGCCACCTGGTCGCGGTGAAATGGTCGATGTTCAACCTCTATGGCGTCAAGCCGGGGGAGGTCTGGTGGTGCGGCTCCGACATCGGCTGGGTGGTCGGGCACAGCTACATCGTCTACGGCCCGCTGCTGCACGGTGCGACCTCGATCATGTACGAGGGCAAGCCGGTCGGAACGCCCGACGCTGGCGCGTTCTGGCGCGTGATCAGCGAGCACAAGGCGGTCGCCTTGTTCACCGCGCCGACCGCGTTCCGCGCGATCCGGAAAGAGGATCCGGAAGGACAATTCATCCGGCAGTACGACCTGTCGAAACTCCGCACGCTGTTCCTCGCCGGCGAGCGAGCCGATCCGCCGACGGTGGAATGGGCGGAGCAGCAGTTGAAGGTGCCGGTGATCGACCATTGGTGGCAGACCGAGACTGGCTGGTGCATCGCCGGTAATCCGGTGGGCCTGGGCCAGCTTCCGGTCAAGCACGGCTCGCCGACGGTGCCGATGCCGGGATACCAGGTCGATGTGGTGGATGAGGCGGCCAAGCCCGTCGGCCCGAACACCATGGGCTCGATCGTCATCAAGCTGCCGATGCCGCCGGGCTGCCTGCCCACGCTGTGGAATCAGGACGAGCGCTTCAGGGAAGCCTATCTGAGCGAATTCCCCGGCTACTACAAAACGTCGGACGCCGGCTACAAGGACGAGGACGGCTATGTCTTCGTCATGGGCCGCACCGACGACATCATCAACGTCGCCGGCCATCGTCTCTCCACCGGCGGCATGGAGGAGATTCTGGCCTCGCATCCCGATGTCGCCGAGTGCGCCGTGCTCGGCGTGAAGGATGCCATCAAGGGCGAGGTGCCCTGCGGCTTCCTGGTGCTCAAGGCGGGCGTGAAGCGTGCTCCCGCCTTGATCGAGAAGGAGATCGTCGCGCTTGTGCGCGACAAGCTCGGCCCCGTCGCCGCCTTCAAGCTCGCCATCACCGTCGGCCGCCTGCCCAAGACCCGCTCCGGAAAGATCCTGCGCGGCACCATCAAGAAGATCGCCGACGGCGAGACCTGGACCATGCCGGCCACGATCGAGGACCCCAAGGCGCTGGACGAGATCGGCGATGCGCTGAAGGGGCGGGTGTGAGGCGAGGCGTCAACCCGAGGCGGTGCGACGACGCCTCTCCGACCTCAGCCGTCGTCACCCGCGAAGGCGGGTGATCCAGTACTCCGCGGCCGCAGTTGTGTGACCCAGTGGCCGCCGCGGAGTACTGGATTCCTCGCCTTCGCGGGGAATGACAGCGAGCGGGGAACGGTGTCCAGGGACTTACAATCTCCTCATTCCGCGCTAAACAGAGGCCGCCAACAAGGGACCTCCTATGCCACTCGCCTCCGCGCCGCGCCTGCTCGCAGTCGCAGCTCTCGCCATCGCTCTCTCCGCCTGCTCCGCGCGCTACCAGACGCCGGTGGCGATGGGCGGTGACGATGACGACGCGGTGTGCCAGAGCCGCGGCTATGCGCAGGGGACGCCCGAATACGTGGCTTGCCGCAAGGATCGTGACGTCCAGCGCAATGCCGCCACTGCCCGTGCCGACCGCCGCCAGCGCGATCTCGGCGAGTACATGCTGAACCATCCCGAGCGGCCGTGACGCCGACGACGGGGTATTATCCTGCGCATTCGTTCCGGTGTCTCGTGACACATCTGCAACGCCGCGGCCAAATCGTGTCGCGTCATCCCTGATTTGATCGGCGTCAAATCCCTCATCGCCCCCTTTCTGCTCTGACGCTGATGTTGCGCAACGACGCGCGAGAGATGGCTGAAGGGGAATGCAATGAACGGAACGATAAGAAACCTGGCGCGGCTTGCGACGGTTGGCGCGATGCTCGCTGGCACTTTTGCCGCGGCGCAGGCTGCCGATTTGCCGGTCTACAAGAAGGCGCCGCCGCCGGTTGAGAGCTTCAATCCATGGATGGTGCGTCTGCGCGTGCTCGGCGTGTTGCCGGATGCAGGTGGTTCGACCGTCAGTGTCGCGGGCGTGCCCTCGCTGTCGTCGCCGAATTCGGGCCTGTCGATCAGCGACCAGGTCGTGCCCGAGCTCGACATCAGCTATTTCTTCACCAAGAACATCGCGGCCGAATTGATCCTCGGCGTGACGCGGCATTCGATCAGCGGCACCGGCTCGCTCGCGAACCTGCCGATCGGCAAGACGACGCTGCTGCCGCCGACGCTGACCCTGCAATATCACTTCGACAATTTCGGTGCGTTCAAGCCGTATATCGGCGCTGGCGTGAACTACACGGTGTTCTTCAACAACTCCGCCGCCAATTCGCCGGCCGCCATCGTCGGGCCGCCCGCGATCGTCGCCACCACCACCAATCTGCATGTCAGCAACGCCTGGGGCGGCGCCGTGCAGTTCGGCTTCGACTACATGATCGACCGGCACTGGGGTCTCAACGTCGACGTCAAGAAGCTCTGGCTGCGTCCGGACTACAGCGCGACCGTCAGCGGCCTTCCGGTCACCGGCACTGCGCATATCGATCCGTGGCTGGTCGGCGCGGGTGTCACGTATAAGTTCTGACGGAGTCGCGGAGTTAGGGAGGCGCATTGCCTCAGTACCGAACGACGAGTCTTCGCCAAATTGCTCCCTGGTGGTTATGGGTCCCCGCCTTCGCGGGGACGACACCGTGGGTGTGCTGACCCAAAACAAAACGCGGCGGGTTATCCCGCCGCGTTTCATTTGCATGCGATAGCAAACTGGAAGAGGAGCCTTACTCGTCCTCGTCCTCGTCCTCGTCCTCGTGCTTCTTGCCGCCGAGCGTCTTGAGCTTGGCGAACACGGCGTCGACGTTGAGGTCGTCGCTCGAGCGCTCGGCCGGCTCGTACTCATCCTTCTTGGTGGTCTCGGAGGCCGGCAGCAGGGTCGCGCCGCCATAGGCCGTGTCGATCGGCTTCTCTTTGGCCGCGCGCGCGACTTCGAAATCGAGCTCGATCTGCGAGCAGAGGCCGAGGGTGACCGGGTCGATCGGGGTCAGCTGCGAGGTGTTCCAGTGGGTGCGGTCGCGCACGCTGGCGATCGTGCTCTTGGTGGTGCCGACCAGACGCATGACCTGGGCGTCCTTGAGCTCCGGGTGGCTGCGCAGCAGCCAGAGGATGGCGCTCGGGCGCTCGTGGCGGCGCGACACCGGGGTGTAACGCGGGCCCTTGCGCTTGGGCTGGGGCGGCAGCACCACCTTGCTCTCCTGCAGGCGGAGCCGGTAGTCAGGGTTCTTCTCGCCCTTCTCGATCTCCTCGCGGGTCAGCTGGCCGTTCGAGAGGGGGTCCATGCCCTTGATGCCCTGGGCGGCGTCGCCGTCGGCGATCGCGCGCACCTCGAGGGGGTGCATCTTGGTGAAGTCGGCGACCTGGTCGAAGGTCAGCGCGGTGTTGTCGAGCAGCCAGACGGCGGTCGCCTTGGGCATCAGAGGTGCGTTGCTCATGGCAAATCTCCTTTGTGCTTCGCCCACCCCTCTGGAGGCGAAGCCGGTGGTCATCAGCGATGACTGGGAATTCGCGCTATATAAGCCCGGAGGGGGTAGCCACGCAATGGTTCTGCTATAGATAGTGCCTTGACAGCGCCCGAAAGGGAGCCCAATTCCCTCTGAAGTCGCTGTAAGCCCGTACCTAAGCCCTATTCATCCCAAGGCCGCTTCCCGCCCATTTGGCGAGGTGATTCGGTTCCGAGATCGCTCAATGTCAGCCAAACCAGACCTCAAGATCGTGCTTTGTTCTCCCCGCGGCTTCTGCGCCGGGGTGGTCCGGGCGATCGACACCGTGGAACGGGCGCTCGATAAATACGGCGCCCCCGTCTATGTTCGCCATGAGATTGTGCACAACAAATACGTCGTCGACGGGTTGAAGAAGAAGGGCGCGATCTTCGTCGAGGAGCTCGCCGAGATCCCGGAAAATACCACCGCTCCGGTGGTGTTCTCGGCCCATGGCGTGCCGAAGTCCGTCCCGGCCGACGCCTCGTCCCGCAACCTGTTTTCGCTGGATGCGACCTGCCCGCTGGTGACCAAGGTGCACCGCGAGGCCGCCATCCATTTCAAGCGTGGCCGCGAGATCTTCCTGATCGGTCACTCCCATCACCCCGAGGTGGTCGGCACGCTCGGCCAGCTTCCGGTCGGCGCCGTGACCCTGATCGAGACCGCCGAGGACGCCAAGACGATCTCGCCGAAGGATCCGAACAACCTCGCCTTCGTGACCCAGACCACGCTGTCGATCGACGACACCGCGGAGATCGTGGCGCTGCTCAAGGAGCGCTTCCCGAACATCAACGGGCCACACAAGGAAGACATCTGCTACGCCACCACCAACCGCCAGCTCGCGGTGAAGAAGGTTGCTCCGGTGGTGGACGCTCTCATTGTTGTTGGTGCCCCCAATTCGTCGAACTCGCAGCGCCTGCGCGAGGTCGCCGAGCGCGAGGGCTGCAAGATCGCGGTGCTGGCGCAGCGGGCCGCCGACCTCGACTGGGAGCGGTTCAGCAACATCTCGAGCCTCGGCATCACCGCGGGCGCATCGGCGCCGGAAGTGATCGTCGAGGAGATCATGGACGCGTTCGCCGAGCGCTACACGCTGCACGTGGAGACGGTCTCGGCCGCTGAAGAGAACGAGTTCTTCCCGCTGCCGCGCCAGGTGCGCCCCGAAGCTGCCGCCGAGTAAATCGGCATGGCGGTCTACACCGACGTTGCCGCCGACGAGCTTGCGGATTTCCTGAAGCAATACGATCTCGGCGACCTGCTCTCCTACAAGGGCATCGCCGAGGGCGTCGAGAATTCCAACTTCCTGCTGCACACCACCGCGGGATCGTTCATCCTCACGCTCTACGAGAAGCGCGTGGCGAGGAACGACCTGCCGTTCTTTCTCGCGCTGATGACTCACCTCGCCGAGCACGGCGTCAATTGCCCGCTGCCGGTGAAGGCGAAAGACGGCGAGGCGCTGCGCGAATTGTCGGGCCGGCCGGCCGTGATCATCACCTTTCTCGAAGGCGTCTGGCCGCGCAAGCCGAACGCGGCTCACTGCGCCGGCGTCGGCGAGGGCCTCGCCAGGATGCATCTGGCCGGCGCCAATTTCGCGATCAAGCGCGCCAATGCGCTCTCGGTCGCCGGCTGGCGGCCGCTGTTCGATGCGGCGTCACATCGCGCCGACGAGGTGCAGCCGGGCCTGCGCGCGTTTCTCGGCCATGAGCTCGATCATCTCTCCAGCGGTATCTGGCCGAGCAATCTGCCCGAAGGCGTGATCCACGCCGATCTCTTCAACGACAACGTCTTCTTCCTCGGCGACAAGCTCTCGGGCATCATCGACTTCACCTTCGCCTGCAACGACATGCTGGCCTATGACGTCGCGATCTGCCTCAACGCCTGGTGCTTCGAGCCGGATCACTCCTTCAATGTCACCAAGGCGCGCGCCTTCCTCAATGCTTACGGCCGGGTGCGGAAGCTGACTGACGCCGAGCAGGCCGCGCTGCCGCTGCTGGCGCGCGGCGCTGCGATCCGTTTCCTGCTGACGCGGCTGGTGGACTGGCTCAACGTGCCCGAGGGCGCGCTGGTCAAGCCGAAGGATCCGCTGGAATATGTCCGCAAGCTGCGCTTCCACCAGAGCGTTTCCAGCGCGCGCGACTACGGGCTGATGCCGTCAGGACTGGTCGCGTGAGCGAACGTCCCACTGTGACGATTTATACCGACGGCGCCTGCTCGGGAAATCCCGGGCCCGGCGGCTGGGGCGCGATCCTGAAGTTCGGCGACAAGGAGAAAGAGCTGAACGGCGGCGAGCGCCACACCACCAACAACCAGATGGAATTGATGGCGGCGATCTCCGCGCTGGAAGCGCTGAAGAAGCCGTGCACCGTCGATCTCTACACCGACAGCCAGTATGTGCGGCAGGGCATTACCGGCTGGATTCACGGCTGGAAGCGCAACGGCTGGCGCACCGCCGACAAGAAGCCGGTCAAGAATGTCGAGCTATGGCAGCGCCTCGACGCCGCGCTGAAGGCACATGAGGTGCGCTGGCACTGGGTCAAGGGCCACGCCGGCCATCCCGAGAACGAGCGCGCGGATCAACTGGCGCGGGATGGCGTCGCGATGGCGAGATTGAAGACGTAGGTGGCGGAGTAGGGCGTCGACGTGTCGCGGACGCCGCTTCATTCTCAGCTGTCATCGCCCGCGAAGGCGGGCGATCCAGTATTCCAGAGGCAGTTATGATTCAGCCGAGAAGTCTCGCGTACTGGATGCCCCGCCTTCGCGGGGCATGACAGTGTCGCTGGTAGACGACCTGGGCCTAAAGCTCAGAGCTGCCCCAGCAGCGTATCGCCGCCGGACACTTCGACCTTGCCGGGCATCGCCTCGAGGTTCAGCTTCTTGACTACGCCGTCCTCGACCAGCATCGAGTAGCGCTTGGAGCGGATGCCGAGGCCGTTGGCGGAGGCGTCCAGCTCCATGCCGATCGCCTTGGTGAAGTCGGCATTGCCGTCGGCGAGGAAGATGGCCTCGTCGCGCTGGTCGGTGTCGCGCTTCCAGGCGTTCATGACGAACGCGTCGTTGACGGAGATGATGGCGATGCTGTCGACGCCCTTGTCCTTGATGGCGTAGGCGTTGAGGAAGATGCTGGGCAGATGCATCTTGTGGCAGGTGCCGGTGTAGGCGCCGGGCACCGCGAACAGCGCCACTTTCTTGCCCTTGAAGATATCGTCGGTGGTCTTCACCTGCGGGCCTTCCGCCGTCATCACGCGGAATTTCGCCTCGGGCAGCTTCTCGCCAATCTGGATGGTCATCGTCGTTTCTCCTGTAGGGGCCGGGGCTGTTCTAGAACATTTTACCGGCGGAGGGAAACGGCGGCGGTGAGGCGGGGCCGCCAATTTCTCGTCATTGCGAGCCAACGGGTCCGCGCGTAGCGCGGCCCGATGACAGGCTCCGCGAAGCAATCCAGGCTGCCTCCGCTGAGGGATTCTGGATTGCTTCGTCGCAAAGAGCTCGTCGCAATGACGGCGGAGAGAGCGTGCCTTATGCCGCCTCGGCCTTTTTCTCGTCGCGGAGCTGCCGGCGCAGAATCTTGCCGACATTGGTCTTCGGCAGGTCGGTGCGGAATTCGATGTGCTTGGGCACCTTGTAGCCGGTGAGTTGCTCCTGGCAGAACTTGACCACGTCTTCTGCCGTGAGGTTCGGGTCCTTCTTGACCACGAATGCCTTCACTGCCTCGCCCGACTTGGAATCGGGGATGCCGATCACGGCGCATTCGAGCACGCCCGATTGGCTCGCGATCACTTCCTCGACCTCGTTCGGGTAGACGTTGAAGCCGGAGACCAGGATCATGTCCTTCTTGCGGTCCACGATCTTGGTGTAGCCGGTCTCGTCCATCACGCCGATGTCGCCGGTGCGGAAATAGCCGTCCGCCGTCATCACCTTCGCGGTCTCTTCGGGCCTGTTCCAGTAACCCGACATCACCTGCGGACCCTTGGCGCAGATCTCGCCGGGCTGGCCGAGCGGCACCTCGTTGCCGTCGTCGTCGCGGATCGAGATGTAAGTCGAAGGCACGGGGATGCCGATCGATCCCGAGAATTCGGCCGCGTTCGCCGGGTTGCAGGTCAGCGTCGGCGAGGTCTCCGACAGGCCGTAGCCTTCGGCGATGAAGCAGCCGGTCACGGCCTTCCACTGCTCGGCGACGGGGCGCTGCACGGCCATGCCGCCGCCGTTGGAGATCTTCAGCTTGGAGAAATCCAGCTTCTTGAAGTCGGGATGATGCATCAGGCCGTTGTAGAGCGTGTTGACGGCCGGGAAGCTGTTGACCTGGTACTTCGCCAGCTCCTTGACGAAGCCGGGGATGTCGCGCGGATTGGGGATCAGCAGATTGCAGCCGCCGGCGCGCACCGCGAGCAGGTAACAGGCCGTCAGCGCGAAGATGTGATAGAGCGGTAGCGCGCAAACGATCATGAGCTGGTCGACATGCGGGGGCGCAGAGAGCGCCGGCTGCAGCCAGGCATCGTTCTGCAAGACGTTGGCGACGATGTTGCGATGGAGCAGGGTGGCGCCCTTGGAGACGCCGGTGGTGCCGCCGGTATATTGTAGGAAGGCGACGTCGCCGGGCGACAGTTTCGGCTTGTTGAAGGCCAGAGAGCGGCCGGCCGACACCGCATCGTTGAAGGCGACCGCCCCCGGCAGCGACCAGGCCGGCACCATCTTCTTGACGCGGCGAACGACGAGATTGACGATCACGCCCTTGAAGCCGAGCAAGTCGCCCATGCTGCCGACGATGACGTGCTTGACCGCGGTCTTCGCGATCACCTGCTCGACGGTGTGGGCAAAATTCTCCAGCACGATGATGGCTTCGGCGCCGGAATCCTTGAGCTGATGCTCGAGCTCGCGCGGGGTGTAGAGCGGGTTGACGTTGACCACCGCATATCCGGCGCGCAGCACGGCGGCGGTCGCAACCGGGTATTGCAGCACGTTCGGCATCATGATCGCGACGCGAGCGCCGCGCTGGAGGCCGCGTCCCTGCAAATAGGCGGCGAGCGCCAGCGACATCTGGTCGAGGTCGCGATAGCTGATCGACTTGTCCATGCAGATGAACGCCTTGCGGTCGGCGAACTTGGTAAAGCTCTCCTCCAGCAGGTCGACCAGCGATGCGTATTGCGACGGATCGATATCAGCGGGCACGCCGGGCGGATATTGCTTGAGCCAGATGCGCTCCATGGAAACTCCCCTCTCCTACACCAGAGCCCGTTGTGTCTCGGGCTTGCCCCATTGCCGGCAGTATCCAGCCTGCCGGAACGGGTGGCAAGTCGTGGAGGCTTAAGACAAAGGCCGGGGAGTGGCTACTGGAATCGTCGCAAATCGCCCTGCCGCAAGTGCGAAGTGCAGGCTGCGTTTTAATTCCGAGGGGCGTTAACTGTTGTTGGCTGGCTTGGCGGCAGGCTTGGTCGCGGCCTTGGGCTTGGCGGGTTTGGCGGGCTGATCAGCGCTTGCCGCAGGTTTCGCCGCTGCATCCGGCTTGGCCGCGGCATGCTTGGCGCCTGCCGGTTTGGCCGCCTGCTTGGCATCGGCCTTCGGCTCAGGCTTCACCGCCGCGGGCTTCGCGGCCGCGATCTTGGGCGCCGCGTCTTTCGGCTTGTCTGCGGCATCAGGCTTCTTGGCAACGCGCGACTTCTTGCCACGCGGCTTCGCAACCGTTTGTTGGTCGGCGTCGGCCGCGACCGCCGCGATCAGGGCTGGGCCGGTGCGGGTCGGGCCGGTATAGACCAGCACGGGCTCGGCAGCGGCCGCCGCCGAGGCCATCAACTCGGAGGCCTTCATCAGGGGCGGCTGCAGCCCGGCCGTGAAGAACGTCACCTGGGCTTCGCCGCCGGTGGCGGAGGCCGACCCGGAGGTGCCGCCATTGGTCGCGATCAGGGCGTCGTCGTCGTCGCTCGCCGGCCGCTTGCGATGGCCGCCGCACATATCGTCGCGCAGGTTCGGCGGCGAGGCATCGACCGGCACCAGCTTGTCGACGGTGCCGAGCGAGGGGCGGAGCCAGGTGAGATTGTCCTGGCTGAAGCCGCGCTCGAGCAATTGCGCCGCCTTCACCGCGCGCGCGGTGCCGGAGCTGGCGCCGAGCACGACGGCGATCAGCCGGCGGCCGTTGCGCGTGGCCGATGCGACGAGATTGTAGCCCGAGGCGCAGATGAAACCGGTCTTGAAACCGTCGGCGCCGGGATAGCGGCCGATCAGCTTGTTGAAATTGCCGGTGACGCGCTTGCCGAAACGGATCGCCGGGATGTGCACGAAGTATTCGTATTCCGGCAGGTCGCGCAGGAACGAGCGCGCGAGAATGCCGAGATCGCGCGCCGAGGTGATCTGACCGTCGGCGGGCAGACCGTTCGGATTGACGTAGCTCGTCTGCGTCATGCCGAGCCTCTGCGCGGTGTCGTTCATCATCGCGGAGAAGCCGTCGATCGAGCCGCCGACGCCTTCGGCGAGGACCACGGCCATGTCGTTCGCCGACTTGACCATCATCATCTTCAGAGCGTTGTCGACGGTGAGCTGTGTTCCCGGACGGAATCCCATCTTCGAGGGCGACTGCGAGGCGGCCGTCGGCGACACCGTGAGCAGCGTGTCGAGCGTGAGCCTGCCGTCCTTCACCGCCTTCAGCGTCACATAGGCGGTCATGATCTTGGTGACGGATGCCGGATACCACGGGATGGTCGCGTTATCCGCCTGCAACACCTTGCCGCTGTCGGCTTCGATCAGGAGCAGCGCTTCGGCGCTCGCCGCGCGTGGCGCAAGCAGTGCGGCGCATGCGAGGGTCGCAGCGAACAGATTGAACAGGGACTTGCGAAGCAGCGGGCGAAGGGCGTGCACTATCCGATTTCCGGTCCTTGGAGACCCGCCTGTTTTCGGACGGCTCTCGTGATCTGATGTTCGGTTCTGAAATCCGGCGCCGCCGCTTGCGGCGTCGCAAACCTATACCGGCTCGTGCGTCGAGAACAGGGGTTTCGGCCGGGTATTCAGCGATGAAATAGGCCGAATTTCGACGGCGCCATGGGGACTTGCTAAGGGGATTTGGCTGCTGTCGCGGCAGCCTCGGCGGCCGTCACGCTGGCCCGCGTATTCGCTTGTGATTGTTCCTGCACCATGAACTGGGCTTTCGCGAGCTCGGCGAAATGGCCGGCTTTGGCCACGAGTTCATCGAAAGTTCCGCTTTCGATCACGCGCCCGTTCTCGAACACCAGGATCCGCGTGGCATTGCGGATGGTGGAGAGGCGGTGGGCGATCACGAAAGTGGTGCGGCCCTTCATCACTTCGTCGAGAGCGGCGTTCACCTTGGCCTCGGTCACGGCATCGAGCGCGGAGGTCGCCTCGTCCAGGATCAGGATCGGCGGGTCCTTCAGCAGCGCGCGGGCGATCGACAACCGCTGCCGCTCGCCGCCGGAGAGCATGCGGCCGCGCTCGCCGGCATTGGTCTGGAAGCCGCCGCTGCGCTCGATGAATTCGAGCGCCTGTGCGCGCTCCGCGGCCTTGCGCATCTCGGCCTCGGTCGCATCCGGCTTGCCGACGCGCAGGTTCTCCTCGATCGAGCGGTTGAACAAGAGCGCTTCCTGGAACACGACGCCGATGTTCCGGCGCAGCGAAGTCAGCGTCACGCCGCGCACGTCCATGCCGTCGATCTTGATGAAGCCGGACTGTGGATCGAAGGCGCGATGCAACAGCGCGATCGCGGTGGATTTGCCGGCGCCGGTCGGGCCGACCAGCGCGATGGTCTGGCCGGGCAACGCGGTGAAGGAGAGGTCTTCGATCGCCGGCCGCTTGCCGTCATAGGAAAAGGTGACGTCGTTGAACTCGACGAGGCCGGAGAACCGGCCCGCGTCGATCGCGTCGGAGCGGTCGTGGACCGCGGGTACGGCATCGAGCACGTTGAAAAACTCGCGCAGGCGCGGGGCTTCCATGAATACGTTGTTGATGAAGCTCACGACCTGCTCGAGCTTCTGGATCAGCATCGTCGCGAAGCTCACGAACATCACGATCTCACCGACCGAGGTGAGGCCCTGGTCGTGGAGGGCGATGCCGAGCGAGAAGATCGCGAGCACCGTGATGGTGGTGGAGGCGCGCGTGATCACGGTGACGAGCGCCCACCAGGACAGCACGGGCATCTGCGCGGCCAGGAGCTCGTCGGCGACGGAACGCAGTCCCTTCACCTCGGATTCGACGCGGACGAAGCTCTGCACCAGTGCAACGTTGCCGAGCGCGTCAGAAGCGCGGGCGGAGAGCTCGCTATAGCGCTCCTCGACCTCCATCTGCATGCCGAAGGTCTTGCGCACGACGAAGGTCGTCAGCGCCGTGAAGACGACGCAGAGCACGAACAGCAGGACCGCGAGTCGCCAGTTCAGGTAAAGCGACAGCGGCAGCAGCACCACGACCGACAGGATCGCGGCAAAATGCTCACGGAAGAAGCCGAGCCAGAGCCGCCACAACGCGTCGGTGCCGTTGAGCATCACCTTCATCAGCCGGCCGGAATGGGTGCCGGAGTGGAAGGTCAGCGGCAGTTGCAGGATGTGCTCGAAATAGTCGGTCAACACCGCCTGGCGCTGACGGTGGGAGAGCCGGTCGGCCTGCAGGGCCACGAGTGCGCTGCAGGCGATGGTGAACAGCCCGAACGCGACCCAGGCCAGCAGGAATGGCCAGGCCGAGCTCGACCCAGCGACCGTCTTGCCCGAGAGCACGTCGACGATCCGGCCGAACAGCACGGGCTCGGCGAACTGCGAGGCGGCCAGCAGCAGATTGGCAAACGCCAGCAGCCAGCCCAGCCGTGCCTCCTTGCCGAGGAGCTCGAGAACGCGGGTATAAAGGCTGAAAATGGACATGCTGTAGCGAACTCGGGCGGATCGAACGAGGTGAGCCCATATTCTAATCAGGGATCGCCCGCGAGATACAGCGGAAGCTGTCGGTTTTGCTCAATTGATCAGCCGCCCGGCGACCGGCGGCAGGAACCGGTTGTCGAAGATATCACCCGCGGCCGGCTTCTTGCGGAATTTGAAGTCCTGCGCGATCTGGTCGATCGAGCGCTCCAGGCGCGCTGGATCGATCCCGCCCAGGCCATTGCGCCTGACCTCGTCGGTGAGGACGTTGTCGACGAGCACGGTGCGCAGGCGTTCAAGCTCCAGATCGCGGTCGCCGTCGTCGATGCGGCTCGCGGCCTCGTTCGCTGCGCGCGCCGGCTCCTTGACGGTCGCATTGATGCCGGCGATCAAGGCGCGAACAAAACCCTTCACCGCCTCGGGTTTGGCGGCGGCGAAAGCGGGATTGGCCACCACGGCAAAGCCGTAGGCCTCGCAGCCATAATCGGCAAAGCGCAGCACGACGAGATCGGCTCCGGGCACCCCGCGATCGCGCAGGTTCACCGCCGAGAGATAGCTGAAGCCGGCGACGGCATCGACCTGTCCCGCGGACAGGATCGGCTCGCGCACCGCCGCGCTCATCTTGTGGAATTTCACATTCTGGGTGTTGATGCCGTTCTGCTGCGCCAGCGCCGGCCACAGTCGCATCGACAGATCGCCGTCGACAACGCCGACAGTCTTGCCGTCGAGGTCGGGCAGGAGATGGATGCCGCGACTCCTGCGGGCGACAATGGCGTAGGGCGCGCGGTTGTGCAGCACGAACACTGCCTTGAGCGGTGCGGCATCGTCCCCGCCGCGAAAGCGGATCAACTCGTTGATGTCGACGAGCGCGAGCTCGCTGTCGCCCTTGGCGACGCGCGCGAGTGTTTCCGGCGATCCGGCCGCGGTGTTGAAGGTCACGTTGAGACGCTCGGTGCCGAAGCCGCCGTCCTTTGCGGCAAGGAAGAACGGCGCCATGCTCGCATCGATCGGACGATCGAACGTGAAGTGGATCGCGGTGGAGGGGGCGGCGGTCTCGGCCGCCATGACTTCACGCGCAGTCGGCGCGGCAAGCAAGATTGCAACGGCCAGCAGGCCGCGAAGTGCGATCGTCTTGAATCCTGACATCAGTTGCGCCGGTCCCGCATTGTTGTGGTTTTGTGACGCTCGCAGCGCCGGCCGGCGATGAGCCTGCGCGCGCCAACATGAACGGCAGATGAGCGGCGGTTGCGTCACGATCACGCAACCTCGTTCAGCTTCTGTTGGGGTAGGGGAACCCAACATGAGCTGCGGGTGTTTGAAAGACATGAGCCTGTCGTCAGGCACCATTCGAGGTCCCAAGGAGGGTCCAGGACATGTTTGACAGATTTTCGAGATTTGCCGGCCGCAAGGCCGTCCTTGCCACAGCCGCGGTGCTGGCGTTGACCGCAGTTGCCCCGACTGCCTCTTATGCGGGCGGCCGCCACTGGCACGGCGGTGGTGGCGGCGCGGCGGCTGCCGCAGCCTTTGCCGGCATCGTCGGCACCGGGCTTGCGATCGCTGCGAGCCGTGACGCCTACGCCTACGACAACGGCCCCTATTATGGCGGCCCCGCCTATTACAGCGCCCCTGCCTATTACGGAAACGGCCCCTATTACGGTCCGGGACCGAACTACCAGGCGCATCGCTACGGGGGCACGGCCCCGTCCGAGCTTTGCGGCCAAGGCTACTACACGAACTGCTACTAGCCTCGGCTACCAGGTCTTGACCACAACAGGCCGTCGCGCTTGCCGCGGCGGCCGGTTTTTTGCTTTTGCTGCCGAACGTTAACGCGCTCGCCATTGGTTTAGAGTAGTTTTCAGCACATGAGTGATTCGCTTGAGCGGCTATATCTGGCTGTGCTCGCGGCCAGAGATCTTGATCCGGCAACCTCGCGTACGGCCCGGCTGTTTCAGCGTGGCCCATCCAAAATGGCGAAGAAGCTGGCAGAGGAGGCGATCGAAGTCGTCATCGATGCCGTCAATGGCGACACCGAGGCCGTGATTCGGGAAAGCGCCGATCTGCTCTACAATCTCACTGTGCTTTGGGCCTCGGCCGGTGTGCGCCCTGAAGACGTCTGGCGCGAAATGGCGCGGCGGGAAGACATGCTCGGGATCGCCGAGAAGCTGCCGAAGTCGCCGATGAAGCTGCCTAAAGTTGCGTCACCGCGCGTAGCCGCCAGGCGGCCAATTGTCGCGCTCGAAGGCCGCGTGGCGCGCAAACGCCACTAGGCGCCACCAGAGCGTCACAAAACTCGCGATGGACAAATCCGCCCCATGGTGCTTCATCGCGGCGCCATGCTGAAACGTATCTACGACTGGTGCATCGACGCCGCTCACAAGCCTTACGCGCTCTGGATCATGGGCGCCGTGGCTTTCGCCGAAAGCTCCTTCTTCCCGGTCCCGCCGGACGTGATGCTGATTCCGATGTCGCTGGCGCGCCCGCAGCGCGCCTGGCTCTACGCTGCGATCTGCACCGCGACGTCGGTGGTGGGTGGCCTGCTCGGCTACGCCATCGGCGCGCTGCTGTTCGACTCGGTCGGCCACTGGCTGATCCAGGTCTATGGCCTCGGCGACAAGGTCGACGCTTTCCGCGCCTCCTACGCCGAGTGGGGCGCGGTGATCATCCTGCTCAAGGGGCTGACGCCAATCCCCTACAAGCTCGTCACCATCACGTCGGGTTTTGCCGGCTACAATATCGGACTGTTCATCCTGTGCTCGATCGTTGCGCGCGGGGGACGTTTCTTCATCGTGGCGATCCTGCTCAATCGCTATGGCGACTGGATCCGGGTCAGGATCGAGAAGCATCTCGGATTGTGGGTCGCGCTCGGCGCCGCCGTGCTGGTGCTGGGCTTTGTCATTGCCATCAAGTTGATCTAGCGCTGCTGCGGCTTTGCCGCGGCGCCCTCTTCGGCTACGGTTGCCGTCATGATGGTTCGATCCGGCAGTCCGGTCCTGCGACTGGGGACGCTGATATTTGCGGTGCTTTCGCTCCTGCTCGGTGCTGGCGGGACGGCATGGCCGCAATCCGCGCCGCCGTCACTTGGCGTGCAGGAGCAGGGCCCGCAGGCGCCGCCGCCGCCCTCGACGCCCGCCTCGCCGGTTCGCGAGGAAAATCCCGGGCTGATCCACGAAATGGGCAAGCTGTTCGACAAGCTGCCCTCGATCCTGCCGCCGATCAAAAGCCCGAGCGAGACCATGAACGACCTGTCGCGCCTGGCGAAGCCATCCACCATGGTGTCGGGGCGCATGGCCTGCCCGGCGTCGTCCAACGGCGCGCCCGATTGCAAGCAGGCCGCCGACCAGCTTTGCCAGAGCAAGGGCTACAAGGAAGGCAAGAGCCTGAACGCCGACTCCGCGGAGAAATGCTCGGCCAAGGTTCTCATTCCGGGCAGGCAACGCAAGCCGGACGACTGCCGCACCGACACTTTCGTGACAAGCGCGCTGTGCCAGAATTGATGCGATGACGCCGCGCGCCAGCAACCAGGAGCGCCTATGAGCCGCACGGAGCAGGACTTCCTCGGACAGCGTGAGATCGCCGACGACATCTACTACGGCGTCCAGACCATCCGGGGTAAGGAGAACTTCCACATCACCGGCATTCCGATGAACCAGGAGCCTTACTTCGTGAAGGCGCTCGGTTACGTCAAGAAGGCCGCGGCGATGGCCAACCGCGACCTCGGCGCGGTCGACGCCAAGGTCGCCGAAGCGATCATCGTGGGCTGTGATCGCGTCATCGCCGGCGACATGATGGATCAGTTTGTCACCGACTTCATCCAGGGCGGCGCCGGCACCTCCACCAACATGAACGCCAACGAGGTGATCGCCAATCTCGCGCTGGAATCGCTCGGCTTCAGCAAGGGCGACTACCAGCACGTCAGCCCGAACGATCATGTGAACTACGGCCAGTCGACCAACGACACCTATCCGACCGCCTTTCGACTTGCGCTGATCCTGCGGCTCGAAAGCTACATGACGGCGCTGCGGCAGCTGCAGGAGGCGTTCTTCGCCAAGGGCCGCGAGTTCGATCGCGTGCTGAAGATGGGCCGTACGCATCTCCAGGACGCCGTGCCGATGTCGCTCGGTGCCGAATTCCGGGGATGGGGGACCACCATGGGCGAGGAGGTCGATCGCATCTCCGAGGCACGGGCGCTGCTGCGCGAGATCAATCTCGGCGCCACCGCGATCGGCACCTCCGTCACGGCGGCGCACGGTTATCCCAAGCTCGCTGTCCGGCATTTGAGCGCGCTGACCGGCGTCGACTTCATTCTCGCCGGCGACCTGGTCGAGGCGACGTCCGACACCGGCGCCTATGTGCAGCTCTCCGGCGTGCTGAAGCGCACCGCGAGCAAGCTGACGAAGATCTGCAACGACATCCGCCTGCTCGCCTCCGGCCCGCGCGCCGGCTTCAACGAGATCAACCTGCCGCAATTGCAGCCGGGTTCGTCGATCATGCCGGGCAAGGTCAATCCCGTGATTCCCGAGGTCGTCAACCAGACCAGCTTCCTCGTCATCGGTCTCGACACCACGGTGACGCTGGCGGCCAGCGCCGGCCAGCTCCAGCTCAACGTGATGGAGCCGGTGATCTCGTTCGCGCTGTTCTTCTCGATCCGCACCATGGAGCGCGCCGTCAACAGCCTGCGCGAGAACTGTGTTGTCGGCATCACCGCCAATGAGGAGCACACCCGCAACATGGTGCTGAACTCGCTCGGCATCGTTACCGTGCTGAAGCCGCTGCTCGGCTACAGGCAATGCGCCGAGATCGCGCGCGAGGGCTACAAGAGCGGCAAGTCGCTGCACCAGATCGTGGTGGTCGAGCGCAAGCTGCTGACGCAGGAGAAGTGGGACGAGATGTTCTCGTTCGAGCGTCTGATCAATCCGGATATGATCGGGTAGGTGATCGTCTGTCCTTCCGTCATTCCGGGATGCGCCCACAGGCGCAGGCCCGGAATCCATCAGGCCTCAGAGCAAATGGTGCGATGGATTCCGGGCTCGCGCTTCGCGCGCCCCGGAATGACGGGAGCGGTATTCCGCGACTTGGAATTGCGGTAGCCGCTTCCACCACGGCGTCAAAACGCAATACTTGACAGTGGAAAGATTGCCTTGTTGGTATGGCTCCCAACTTCAATTTGACCGCCAATAGAGGATCGCTCCGCAATGTCCATGCCTGCCTTGTTCAAGGGACGCCTGTCGATCCCGGTGATCGGCTCGCCGCTCTTCATCATCTCGGTGCCTGATCTGGTGATCGCGCAGTGCAAGGCGGGTGTGGTCGGCTCGTTCCCGTCGCTGAACGCGCGGCCGCCGGAGCTGCTCGACGAGTGGCTGGCGCGGATCACCGAGGAGCTTGCGGCCTATGACCGTGCCCATCCCGACAAGCCGTCGGCGCCGTTCGCGGTCAACCAGATCGTGCACAAGTCGAACAATCGGCTCGATCACGACATGCAGCTCTGCGCCAAGTACAAGGTGCCGATGGTCATCTCCTCGCTCGGCGCACGCGAAGAGCTGAACCAGGCGGTGCACGGCTGGGGCGGCATCGTCTTCCACGACGTGATCAACCAGAAATTCGCGCACAAGGCGATCGAGAAAGGCGCCGACGGCCTGATCCTGGTCGCGGCCGGCGCCGGCGGCCATGCCGGCACCATCTCGCCGCTGGCTTTCGTTGCTGAAACGCGAAAATGGTTCGACGGTCCGATCGCGCTGTCGGGCGCCATCGGCAATGGCAGGGCGATCCGCGCCGCGCGCATTCTCGGCGCCGACTTCGCCTATATCGGCTCGGCCTTCATCGCCACCAAGGAGGCCAACGCGGTCGAGAAGTACAAGGAGATGATCGCAGGCTCGACGGCTGACGACATCGTCTACTCCAACCTATTCACCGGCGTGCACGGCAACTATTTGAAGCCCTCGATCCTCGCCGCCGGCATGGACCCCGAGAACCTGCCGACCTCGGATCCCTCCAAGATGAACTTCGGCACCGACGCCTCCGGCGAGCGTGCCAAGCCGAAGGCCTGGAAGGAGATCTGGGGCAGCGGCCAGGGCATCGGCAGCGTCGACGGCGTCTTGCCCGCCGCCGAGCTGATCGCGCGCTTCAAGAAGGAATACGACGAGGCGATTGATCCGCCGTTGTAGTCGTTCTCGTGTCCCGGTCGCGCTGCAGCGTGCAACGCTGCTGCGCAGAGCCGGGACCCATCGCTGCAGCACATGGACCCCGGCTCTGCAGCGCACCGCTTACGCGCTGCGCAGCGTCCGGGGAACGCCAGCCGAGAGACCGAGCAGAACATGACCGCCATCTACCGTGTCGACGGCAACAGCGTCGTCACCAGCCCTGACGCGGCCGGTCCCTGGGATCGCCGCATGCAGCACGGCTCGGCGCCGGCCTCGCTGGTGACGTGGGCGGCCGAGCGCATTCCGACACCGGTGCCGATGAACATTGCGCGCGTCACCATCGATCTGATGCGCCCGGTCCCGGTGGCGCCACTCACGATCGAGACCAAGGTCCTGCGCGAGGGCCGCAAGATCCAGCTCTGCGAGATCAAGCTGCTCGCCGACGGCGTGCAGGTGGTGGGTGCCACCGTGCTCAAGATCAGGCGCCACGCCTTGAGCCTGCCCGATGACGTCGAGGAGTTGCCGGTGACGCTGCCTTCGCCGGAGGACTCGTTCGTCGAGGACGGTCATGCCGCCACCAGCCCGTTCGTGCGATCGGTTTCGATGCGCGCCGCGCGCGGCCGCTTCGGCAAGGCCGGTGCCGGTGCGATCTGGTTTCGCGTCGACCACCCGCTGATCGAGGGCGAGGCGCTCTCGCAGGCGATGCGCGCCGTGGTCGCCGCCGACTTTTCCAACGGCACGGCTTCGACGCTCGACTTCCGGGCCTGGACCTATATCAACGCCGACCTCACCGTGAACTTTTCGCGTCAGCCGGTCGGTGAGTGGATCCTGCTCGACGGCGAATCCTGGATCGGCCCCGACGGCGCCGGACTTGCGATGTCGCGGCTGGCGGATCGGCAGGGCTACTTTGGCCGTGCGGTGCAGAGCCTCGTCATCGAGAAGCGATAGGACCGTCCACGTCCACAGCCGTCTTCAGCGGCGCCGTACCGGATCCGCTCCCCTCGTCGCTGAAATGTTCCTCTGTCCTGTCTGCATAGGTCGTCACCGTCGAGCACGGAACCGATTGTTCCATTGCCGGTTTTATTCCCCGTAGAGGGAAAATATGACTTCAATTAAGGAATTTTCTGGAAGAGCCCAAACCGGAGTTTGGGGCCTGGACAACATCCTGTCCGGAGGATTGTCGCGTGGGCATGTGTTCCTCGTGGAAGGCGCGCCCGGTACCGGCAAGACGACGGTGGCGCTGCAGTTCCTGCAGGAAGGCACCAAGGCCGGTGAGAGATGCCTGTACATCACCTTGTCGGAGACGGAGCGCGAGTTGCGCGACGGCGCTGCATCGCACGGCTGGACGCTGGACGAGGGAATTACTGTTTTCGAACTGCTGCCCCCCGAGAGCCTGCTCGATTCCGAACAGCAGCAGAGCCTTCTCTATTCCTCCGATCTCGAGCTCGGCGAGACGACCAAGCAGATTTTCGAGGCGGTCGATCGGATCAAGCCGCACCGCGTCGTGCTCGACAGTCTGTCCGAAATCCGGCTTCTGGCCCAGAGCTCGTTGCGGTATCGGCGGCAAATCCTGGCGATCAAACACTATTTCTCCAGGTTCAACACCACGGTGATGCTGCTCGATGATCTCACGGCCGATGTCGCCGACAAGACCGTGCACAGCGTCGCGCATGCGGTTCTGCGCCTCGAAGAGCTCGCTCCGGACTATGGCGCGGAGCGCCGCCGCGTGCGCGTCATCAAGTATCGCGGCACCAAGTTTCGCGGTGGTTATCACGACGCAACCATCACCACGGGCGGGCTGAACGTGTTTCCGAGGCTGGTTGCTTCCGAGCACCGTGCCGATTTGCAGCGCATCACTTTTTCCAGCGGCATTGCGGGCTTCGACCGATTGCTGGGCGGTGGCGTGGAATCGGGCTCGAGCACGCTCGTTCTCGGACCATCCGGCACGGGCAAATCGCTGATCGCGATCGTGTTCGCCGTCGCGGCGGTGGCGCGGGGAGAGAAAGCGGCGCTGTTCGTGTTCGACGAGGAGCTCGGTCTGCTGTTCTCGCGCATGAAGGGCATCGGGATCGATCTCGACGCGCTGCGGCGGAACGGCAGTCTTGCGATCGAACAGGTCGACGCGGCCGAACTCTCGCCGGGGGAATTCGCTCATATGGTCCGCAAGCGAGTGGACGAGGATGGCATCAAGGCCGTCGTGATCGACAGTCTCAATGGCTATCAGGCCGCCATGCCCCAGGAAAATTCGCTCATCCTCCACATGCACGAACTCCTGCAGTACCTCAATCGCCGCGGTGCCGCGACATTCATGACGGTGGCCCAGCACGGCCTCGTCGGTGACATGAAGGCGCCGGTCGACGTCACCTATCTCGCCGATACGGTTATCCTGCTGCGCTATTTCGAAGCGCTGGGCAGCGTGCGGCGTGCGATATCCGTGATCAAGAAGCGGATGGGCCAGCACGAATCGACCATTCGCGAGTTCCGCATCGGCAGCCGCGGTCTTGCCATCGGTGAGCCGCTGGAGGAATTCCAAGGCGTGTTGCGCGGCGTGCCTGTCTACATGGGCGACACCAGGCCTCTGCTGCGGGAGCCCGGTGCGTGAGGCCGGGTGATACGTCCGAACGTGCCCTTGTCCTTGCTCCGACGGGCCGCGACGCAAATGTCGCCGCGAGCCTGATCCGTGAAGCGGGGTTCGTCGCCGACATCTGCACCGACCTCGATGCGCTCGTGCGCGAGATGGCAGCCGGCGCGGGGCTCGCCATCATCGCGAACGAAGCCGTGAAGACCGCCGACTTGCGCAGTCTGGTCAGGTGGCTGAACGAACAGCCCTCATGGTCGGACTTTCCGATCGTGCTGCTGACACGCCAGGGCGGCGGGCCGGAGCGGAATCCCGACGCCATGCGGCTCGGTCTGGCGCTGGGCAACGTCACTTTCATCGAGCGTCCATTTCATCCGACCACGCTGGTGAGCGTGGTGGGATCCGCCCTCAGAGGCCGCCGCCGCCAGTACCAGTCGCGCGCGATCCTGGAGACCCTCACCGAGAGCGAAGGCCTGCTGCAAACGGCATTGAGCGCTGGTCAGCTCGGCGCTCTTGAGTTGCAACTCCCGTCGTTGATGCTCGAAGCCTCGAACACCTGCAAGCTCTTCTTCGGGCGACGATCCGAACAGGAGTTCTCCTACCAGGATTTGGTCGATTCCGTGCACCCGGACGATCGCGCCAGACGGCAGGCCGTGTTCGACCGCGCCGTCGCCAGCGGTAGCGATTACAGCATCGAATATCGAAACATCTGGCCTGACGGCTCCCAGCACTGGGTCGATATCAGGGCCAGGCCGGTGTTTCGGCCCGACGGCAGTGTGCAATCGCTGGTCGGGGTGTGCTCCGACATCACCGCGCGCAAGGTCGCCGAGATCGAGCGTGAAAACCTGCTGGCTCAGCTTGCTGCAGAGCGCACCGCGCTGGCCGAGCTCACGTCCACGCTCGAGCAGCGCGTCGAGCAACGTACCGCGGATCTGATGAACGAGGTCGCCGCGCGCGAAAAGGCCCAGGATCAATTGCGGCAGGCCCAGAAGATGGAGACGATCGGTCAGTTGACCGGCGGCGTCGCGCACGACTTCAACAACCTGTTGATGGCCGTCATGGGCAATCTCGACTTGCTGCGCAAGCGCATCCCTGATGACCCGCGCTTGCGCCGGCTGATCGATGGCGCGCTGCAGGGCGCGGAACGAGGCGCCTCGTTAACGCAACGCCTGCTGGCGTTCGCCCGCCAGCAGGATCTACAGGCGGAAGCGGTCGATCTCGGCACGTTGATCAGGGGGATGAGCGATCTGCTGGAGCGCTCGCTCGGCCCCCGGGTCGAGCTGCGTCTGGACATTCCCGATCGCGTGCCACCGGCACGAGTCGATTCCAACCAGCTCGAACTCGCGATCCTGAACCTCGCCATCAACGCGCGCGATGCGATGCCCGATGGCGGTTCGATCGAAATCCGCATCCGCGACGATCAGGCGGACGAGGAGGCGCGGCTGCCGCCGGGGCATTATCTGGCGCTATCCGTGATCGACGACGGGGAGGGCATGTCGCCGGACACGTTGAAGCGGGCCGTGGAGCCGTTCTTCTCCTCCAAGCCCCTTGGCAAAGGAACCGGACTTGGCCTCTCGATGGTGCATGGTCTTGCCGTGCAGCTCGGCGGTGCCCTTCAGCTCTCCAGCAACGTTGGAGTCGGCACCACGGCGACCCTGATTCTTCCGGTCGCCAGCCAGCTTCCGAAAGCGGAGGTGCCGATGCCGGTGCAGCGAAAGGCCGGTCGATCCGCCGTCATCCTGTTCGTCGATGACGATCCGCTGATCGCGATGTCGACCACGGAAATGCTCGAGGATCTCGGGCACCGCGTGATCGGCGTCAACTCGGCGCGTCACGCCCTCGACGTCATTCGAAGCGAGCAGCCGATCGATCTCATGGTGACCGATCACGTCATGCCCGGCATGACCGGGCTCGAACTTGCGGCCGCCTCGCGTCAGCTGCGACCGTCACTGCCGATTCTGCTGGCCACCGGATATGCCGAGCTGCCGGAGGGATCTCAACTCGATCTGCCAAGGCTGGCCAAGCCCTACCATCAGGATCAGCTCCGCGATCGACTTGATCAGATGCTTCGCTGACGACAGGCGGCGGCTCGACGCCTAACCCACCATCCGGTCCCGGCCGCTCCAGAAGCCCGCGCGCAGCACCTTCTTGTCGACCTTGCCGACGCCGGTCATCGGGAGTTGCTTGACGAACTGGATCTGCTTGGGCGCATGCGCCGAGCCCTTGCGGGTCTTGACCAGGTTGATCAGCTCGTCCGCATCGGGCCTCGCGCCCTCGCGCGGTACGACGATGGCGGTGACGGCCTCGCCCCATTTCTCGTCGGGGATGCCGACCACCGCGACCATCGCGACATCCGCGTGCTGCGACAGCACGTCCTCGATCTCGCGCGGGAAGATGTTGAAGCCGCCGGTGACGATCATGTCCTTCTTGCGGTCGAGGATGAACATGTAGCCGCGCTCGTCCCTGCGGGCGATGTCGCCGGTGTGGACCCAGCCGTTCTTCAACGTCTCGGCGGTGATGTCTGGGCGCTTCCAGTATTCCGCCATGACATGCGGGGCGCGCACGCAGATCTCGCCGGCCTCGCCCGTCTTGACCTCCTGATCGTTGTCGTCGAGGATCCTGACCTCGCAGGCCGCGATCGGGAAGCCGCACGACAAAAACAGCTCGGGCGTCCTGGGATCGTGATCAGCCTTGCGCAGGACCGAGACCGGATAGCATTCGGTCTGGCCGTAGAGCTGCGAGAACACCGGCCCGATCCGTTCGATGCCTTCGACCAGCCGGCTCGGCGACATCGCGGAAGCGCCATAGAGCACCAGTTCGAGCGAGGAGAGATCAGTCTTGCTCAATGCGGGGTGATCGAGCAGCACATAGATCATGGTCGGCACGAACAGCGTGAAGTTGATGCGCTCGCGCGCGATCGTCGCCAGTACGGCCTCGGGATCGAACCCCTTCAACATGTGCACGGTGCCGCCGCGCATCAGGGTCGGCAGCACCTTGGTGCCGGCAACGTGGCTGATCGGCGCGACCGTGAGATAGCGCGCGGCGTCCGGGATCTCGAAGTCGGCGAGGATCGCGGCGGCGGCTCCGGCATTCTCGCGGTGATAGCGCAGCGCGCCCTTGGATTTGCCGGTCGTGCCGCCGGTGTAGTTCAGCGTGGAGAGGTCGTCGGGACCGGCGAGGCACTGCGCGCTGGCATGGCCTTCGATCTCGATCGCCTGCAACAGGTCGACGCCGTAGCCGGCCGGTCCCATGGTGAAGACGGCCTTGAGCCGGCCCGCCTGCGTGGCGAGCTCGCCGCCGCGATCACGGAAGGCGGCCGCATCGACCACCAGAACTTCGGCCTCGGAATCTTCCAGCTGGAACAGCTGGTCTGCCTGCGATCCCAGCGGATGCAGCCAGGTGATGCAAAGCCGTGACAATTGCGCCGCGACGCCGGCGCACCAGGTGTCGGCGCGGTTCGCCGTGAGGAAGGCGACGCGCGCGCCGGGCTGCAATCCAAGACGCATGAAGACGCCCTGGATGCGTCCGATCAAGTCGATGGTGCCCTGATAGCTCAGCGACCCGCCGGGCCAGGCAAAGGCAGTGCGGCCGGGATAGCGTGACAGTGCCCGTAGCGTCTGCGCGCAACTCGGGGACGATGCGTGGAGCGGATCGGACATATGTTTCCTCGTTGCTTTGTCATCGGCTTGTGTCGTGCCAATGTTTGCGCGCAACGCTAGCACAGCGAAGGCGGGATGGAACGACAAAGCCCGCAGAGGGAGGCAAGGGTGACAGGGAGGTTCGCGTGACGTCGGATCGGCTGCAACGTTTACGCGATCGTCTCGATCTGCCGCTGATCGCGGCGCCGATGTTTCTGGTGTCGGGCGTCGAGCTCATGGTCGCGGCCTGCCGCAACGGTGTGATCGGCAGCTTCCCCACCGTGAATTGCCGCAGCACGGAACAACTCGATGCGTGGCTCAGCGAGATCGACATGCGGCTGCGGCAGCACGAGGATCAATCGGGCCGCAAGGCAGCGCCGCTCTGTCCGAACCTGATCGTGCACCGCTCCAATGCGCGGCTGGAACAGGATCTCGCCGTGCTGCTGCGGCACAGGCCGGAGATCGTCATCACCTCGGTCGGCTCGCCGGCGGCGGTGTTGAAGCCGTTGCAGGACGCCGGCGCGCTGGTGCTGGCGGACGTCGCATCGATCCGCCACGCCGAGCGCGCTGCGGCGGCAGGCGCCGACGGGCTGGTGCTGCTCACCGCGGGCGCCGGCGGGCAGACCGGCTGGCTCAATCCGTTCGCTTTCGTTCGCGCGGTGCGATCGTTCTACGACGGCATCATCGTGCTCGCGGGCGGCATCAGCGACGGCTGCGCGCTGCACGCCGCCGAAGTGCTCGGCTGCGATCTCGCTTACATGGGCACGAAGTTCATCGCCACGCGCGAGAGCATGGCGGACGAGCGTCACAAGCGGATGCTGGTCGACAGCAGCGCCGACGACATCCTGCTCACCACTGCATTCACGGGCCTGCAGACCAGCATGCTGAAGCCGTCGATCGTGGCTGCCGGGCTCGACCCCGATGATCTGCCGGCACGTGGCGCCATCGACATCGGTAAAGACATCGATGTCGCCGCGCGCGAGAACCGGCCAAAACGCTGGCGCGATATCTGGAGCGGCGGACATTCGACATCGGGCGTGACCGACGTGCTCGAGGTCGATGATCTCGTTGCGCGAACGCTGGCGGAATATCGCGAGGCGGGCGGGCGCTAGGGAGTGCTCTCGTCCCCCCGTAAAAATGCGGAGAAGCCGCCGTCCGGTCGTCTCGATCAAAGTTAATCGAGCGCTCCTCCAACCGGCCCCACTTAACGGCAGATTAACCAACGCCCGCCAAGAATCCCCCTCACGGCCGTCAATCAGGACGGAGGGGGACAGGCGATGGACTTCGATTTTCTCAACTCCAAGACGGCGGCGTCGCTCGATGAGATTCGCGTTCGCGTGGCCCATGCGCTGGCCCGCCATCCGCTGTGCCGCAACGTGCGTTTCGATATCCTCAGCGTTCCCCGCACCCGCCGGGGCGGCAACTGGACGGTGACGCTGCAATCGGTCGAGCCGCGCGCGGTTTGGGAAGCTTCCGAGATCGTCGCCGACATCCAGGACGCCTACGATCTGGCACTAGCTGCCTGATTTTCCTGAGTTTTTCTGGGCGTGTCGCCGCAGTCCGCGCGATTGCCGCCGCGATGGCACGGTTAAGCCTTAATTATCGCCCAGTTTCCGGGCAGTGATCACGTGGACTTGAAGCCGGACGCGGAGAGACGTTTGTCCAAAGCCATCACCATCGTCGTGCTGACCTGTTTCCTCGTCCTCGGCGCCGCCACCACCGCCATCCTTGGCCGCGACAGCGTGCCCAGCGTCAGTGCCGAGATGATCGCACAGGGCTCGCCCAAGCCGCTCGCGACCAACCGCGCCGCCAAGGCCGACCGTCTGGTTCCGACGCTGGCACTGGCCTCGGCCGCGATTGAGCCCTTGGTGCAGGTATCGGCCGACAAGCTTTCACAGACGCCGGTGCTGACCGAGCCGCTGCGCCAGGCCTTTGCCGCCGCCACGCCGGCCGATTTCCCGATGCCCAAGGCCAGTGTGAACGAGGCGCCCGCCGCTGCGGAGGCTCCTGTCGTCGAAGCGCCCGCCAAGCCGAAGGTCGCCGCCAAGCCGCATCCCCAGAAGAATTACTCGCTGCTGTCCGACGTTCAGATCTCGGGCATCAGGGATCGGCTGAAACTGTCGTCTTCGCAGGAATATTACTGGCCCTCGGTCGAGACCGCGCTGCGCAATGTCGTCCGCAAGATCTCGGCGAACAAGCTCTCCAATCCGAACGCGCCGGGCGTGCCGATCGATCCGAATTGCGACGAGGTGCAGCAGTTGAAATCGGCGGCGATGCCGCTGCTGTTCCAGCTGCGTGACGACCAGAAGGAAGAAGTGCGCAAGCTCGCCCGCATCATCGGGCTGGAAAAGGTCGCCCAGCAGATCTGACGCGCGGGTCCCTCAGGGAACCTCGCCGGCGTCGGGAACATCCGGCAATCCTCAGACGTTGCTCGCTCCAAACAGGGAGTGAGCCAATGCGCGCCTCGACAGCTTATTTCGTCGGTGCTGGAACGATTGTCGCCGCCATCGCCATTGGTCTCGGCGGCGGTATCGTCGCCGGCAACATCATGAATCCGATCGCGCCCAAACAGGGCCCGGACACCGGCAAGATGGCGCAGCGCGCCGAGGTCGCCGCCAGGCCGGCGATGACGAACGCTCCGTCCGAACGCGTGCAGTACATCACCGGCTCGCAAACCTTCGGCGCGATCATCGCTGCGCCCGCGCAGGCGTTGGACGAAGCGAGGCCTGAGGCAAAGCCCGATACGCAGGCCATTCAGGCGAATGCCGAGCCACAGCCCTCGCAGGCGGCCGCAGTCGAGCCACCGAAGCCGGCACCGGCGGCACCTCCGCAGATCGCAAAGCCCGCCGTGCAGCAGGCTGCCACAGAGCCGCCCTCGTCACCGGAAAACGCCTATGCCAAGGCGAGGGACTCGGACGTGAAGCGCACCACCTCTGAACGTCGCCGGATCGATCGTCGTGAGCGCTGGGCCGAACGTTCTCGCTATGAGTCCCGCGAGCAACGCGGCATGCGCGATCGCACCGATTGGGACGACGTGGCCCGCAACGTCCGCGCAGATTCCGACGCCCGCGATGTCCCTGGCCGCTCGCGAGGCCCTCGGATCATGCTGTTCGGTTCCGACGACGACTAGCGCCTAGCCCAGAATCGCGGTGGCTGCGCACTCGGCGATCAGGATTGTCGGCGTCTGGATATTCCCCGAGATCATGATCGGGATCACCGAGGCATCGGCGACATGCAGGCCATCGATGCCGCGCACCTGCAACCGCTTGGGATCGACGACGGCCAGATCGTCAGTGCCCATCCGGCAGGTCGAGGCGGCGTGGTAGAGTGTGGTGCAATGGCCGCGAATATATTCGGCGATCTCGGCGTCGCTCACCGCCTCTGCGCTCGGCGTGATCTCGCCTTCGATCATCTCCTTGAGCGGAAACTGCGCGGCGATGCGGCGGTTGATGCGCACGCCTTCGATCATGGTCGCGATGTCGCTGAAATTGGGGTTGTGCGGTAGCCCCGCGGCCTGCGCCGCCTCCAGCCATTTCAGCTCGTTCGGGTCGACATGGGGAACGTCGGCGACGTGCAGCGGGCCGCTTGTGCCGTGGAAGGGATCGTCGGTGAAGCGCGCGTTGTTCTCGAAAGCGATGAGCTTCGGCAGCACGTCGCGCCATGCCCAGCCTTCGCAGCCAGCCTGCGCCCAGCCGTCATAGTCGGAGGGCAGGCCGCGGATATAGATCATCGCATTCATCGCGCCGGAGCCGCCGATCATCTTGCCGCGCGGCCAGAAGATCCGGCGCCCGCGGCAGCCCGCTTGCGGCTCGGTGTAATAGCTCCAGTCCACCGCCGTGTTGAACATCGTCGGCCAATCCGACGGAATGTCGGAGGCGACCGGTGCCGCCCGGCCCGCTTCCAGCACCAGCACCTTGCGATGCGGATCGGCCGATAGCCGATTGGCCAATACGCAGCCGGCCGAACCGGCGCCCACGATGATGGTGTCGTACATTGAAAGGCACTCCGAAGACATTCATGTCGCGGAGTGCCTGCAAGATTTGTGCTCTTCGTCATTTCGGGATGCGTGCACAGCACGCAGGCCCGGAATCCATCTATCCGCAAAGATCGTGGCGAGATGGATTCCGGGTTCGCGCCGTTGGCGCGCCCCGGAATGACGGCCGGATCAGCCCCCGCGCGACTCCACCACCTTGCGACAGCCGTCGGACAATTTCGTCTTGTTCTCGCGCAGGCAGGCATTCATCTGCGGCGGCTTGCCGACATGCTCGGCGCAGAATTTGCTGGCGTCGCTGCGGCAGGCCATCTGCTCCTGCACAGTCGGACCGGATTGCGCTATGGCGGGCAGGGCAGCGGCGGCGAGCAGCAGCGCGGCAAGAACCGAAGTTTTCATGAAGCACCTCTTGGGGATTGTCGGGGGTCTGGTTTGGGATCAAGCGGGGCGGACCATCTCGCGGAGGACTGCGGCCGGTCCATGCCATGATCATGGCATCGGCGCGCCCTCCCGGCCGCCGCACCCCCATCTTCATGGCATGTATCCGCGCGCCGTCTTTTGCCATTCAGGCTGCACGTCGGCTGCGAGACCCGGTAATTGCATCGGGACGCCGAACGGGAAGCAGGAGAGCAAGATGTCGAAGAAAGTGGGAGCGCTGAGCGCCGGGCTGACGGTGATGATGCTGGCCGGCGCGGCTTTTGTGTCGCTGGGCACGAGCCCGGCGCAGGCGGTGGTCTATTGCAAGACGGTCGGCGTGCCCAAGGGCTGCGTGGTGCGGCCGACCGCAGCGGTGGTGGTTGCACCTGTGGCGCCGGTTGCCGCGGTGGCGGTCGCCACCCCCGGTGTCGGCGCGCCCGGCGTCGGTGTGGCGGGAACGCCGATGAATCGCGGCGGTCCCGTCAATCGCGTCGGCAGGCGCTGATCTTTTTACCTCGCCCCGCTTGCGGGGAGAGGTCGAATTCGAGCGTAGCTCGAATTCGGGTGAGGGGGACTCTCCACGAACCCAACTGTCTCCGTCCTTGCGGAGACTCCCCCTCACCCCAACCCTCTCCCCGCAGGCGGGGAGAGGAAGAAGAGTTCGGGCGAAGGAGCCTCGCGGACGAACCCCCCGTCCTCCGCGGGCATTTCACCCCGCCCGTCCCCTCTCCGCGCGTCCCACACGTTCGGGGAGGGGGCCTTTCAGCCTCCGGCGGCGTCGCTGTCGGGAAAAATCTGCGGCAATTGCAGCCTTACGCGTGTGCCCGAGGAATCCGAGCTGAGATCGAACGCGGCGCCGCAGCGCGCGGCGCGGCTTCGCATGTTGCGCAGGCCTCGCGCGGTCTGGCTCGTGCCCTCGCAGGCCAGCTCGAAGCCCTTGCCGTCGTCGGCAACGCTGATTACGCCGTACGGCCCCTGTCCGTCGTCACGCGTCTCGATGGTCACCGTGATGTGGCGAGCCTGCGCGTGCTTGACGGCGTTGGTCACGGCCTCGTCGAGGATGCGCACGATCTGGATGACGTGCCATGGCCGCAGCTCCGGATGCAGCGGCAGGCCCTGCGGCGTCGCCACGCGCCAGTCGAGCGCGATGTCGTGCGGCCGCAATTGCATCGCCGCGCGCTCGCGCCAGGAGCCGAGCGCGAGCATCAGGTCGCCGCCGATGTCGTCCATGGAGTCGATGACGAGGCGCAGATCCTTCAGCGCGGCGCGCGCCGCGTCCGTGATGGTGGCGCCCTCCTGGCCGCGCTCGGAAAGTGCGACGATGCTGACGAGCTGGCCGCCAAGGCCGTCATGCAGGTCGCGCATCAGCCGCGTGCGCTCGTTGGCAAGCGCGGCGGCGCGGGCGCGCGCCTCCTCGCGCACGAAGCTCGCCTTCAGCCGCTCCTCGGCCTCCCGCACGCGGGTCACGAGCTGGCCGGCAAAGCTGTCGACCTGGTTCAGCGCGCGGGCGAAACGCCACGTCAGGCCGGCGCCGATCGCGACCAGCATCGCCGAATAGGACAGGCGGGAGACGAATGTGCGTTCGTTGGTCACGATCTCGAACACCGACAGCATGTCGTGGATCCAGCAGGTCAGCACGATGGTCACGGCGCAGCCGATCGTGAAGCTTGCGGCGTCCTGCCTCCGCACCACCTCTGTCGCCGTGATGCTGGCCATCAGCAGCAGGCAGATGCCAACCATGGGAATACCGAGAACCAGGAAGAGAATGCGCGGCAGCGGCGGGCCCCCCAGCAATCCGACCACGAACACCACGATGCCCGGCACGAACAACAGCGCGCCATAGCGCGGCCAGCGCCAATCGAAGAACAGCAGGGCGAAAACGACGATCAGCGCGCTTTCGGTCGGCGCCGATGCCAGCAGCACTGCGGCAAGCCGCGAAATGGTGGCCGGCGGCACCGGCGGCGGCACGAACGCCTGCACCACGCCGAGCACCATCGCTGCCGCCAGCACCCCGTAAACCGGCTCGCGCCGCCGCATCAGCCACATGATGGCGAGAATGACGGCGAGGATCGACTGCCAGGCCGAGAACACCACCGGGAGCGTGACGAACAGCAGCGTGCGGGTCTCGAACGCCGGGCGCAGGGCGGCGTCCGGCCCGACATAGACGGTGTCGAGGAAGCCCTTCAACGGGCCCCATACGAAAAGCCGCGCCGTGATCTGGTTGCTGCCGTCATGCAGCAGCGAGGCAGGAATGGCCGCGATCTGCGGCGTGTTGCGGTCCGGGCGGTTGGCGTTGGGATCGCGGCGGGAGTCGAGCACGACGACGCCGTTGACGGCGACCTCCACCGCGTTGCTGAAGCGCGGCAGGAATACCGACCATCCCGAGGTCGTATCACCGTTCCGGAACGTGAAGGTGCCGGTGTAGAGCGGAGGATCGGCAAGCGAGTAACGCGACGAGGTGAAATGCGGCAGCGATACGGGACGGGTCGCGCCGTCCTCGCGTAGCGTAAATCCGTTCAGGGCGAAGTCTTCGGGGTCGTTCGGCTGCAGCAGCCGCAGCCCGAGGATCGTGGCGATCAGGATCAGTGCCTGGAGCAGCAGATAGGGTGTCAGGCGCGACAGAAGTCGCCGCCGCCGCCCGCGAGCCTTCGCCGCGATCTCGCTCACAGCTTGATCAGGCCTTGCTGCACAGCCTCGAACACCGCCTCGCTGCGGGTGTGCACTTCGAGCTTGCGATAGATGTTCTTGATGTGGCCGGGCACGGTCTGCCTGGACAGGCCGAGATGGCTCGCGATCTCGGCATAGCTGAAGCCCTTGGCGATGCCCCAGAGGATGTCGATCTCACGGGGCGTCAGCCGTGCGGTGTTGAGCGCGGGGCCGGGCGGCGGATCGGCCGGGTTCTGCGCCGCGCCTTGCGTTCTGCGCACGATGAAACGGGCGATCGAGGCCGAGATTGGCGAATGGCCGGCGACCAGATCGCGCACCGTGGCGGCGATGTCGGTCGGGAAGGCATCTTTCAGGAGATAGCCGGTGGCGCCGACCGTGATCGCCGAGATCACGCTTTCCTCGTCGCCGAGCGCGGAGATCACCATGATCTCGGTGTCGGGAAAGCGCTGCCTTGTCTCGCGGATCAGCTCGATGCCGTGGCCGTCGGGCAGCCGCAGGTCGGTCAGCAGCACGCGCGGCGCGCCGCCGTTCAGGGCCTGGCGCGCCTCACCGAGAGTGCCTGCGCTGCGCACCTCGTAGCCGGCCTTGACCAGCGCATCCTGCAGCCGCCAGCAGGTCGGCGCGTCGTCCTCGACGAGGAGGATGGTGATGGTTTCACCCATCTCGCCCTGTTCGCTCATGTCCATCGTCCCGCACCGCGTGTCCCCCGCGGCGCAGGACCAAGTTTAGCCGCAGCGCGAGCGCCACGACACCCATAATCATGGGGGCCGATGAGCGGGCCCAGCGCCCCGGACGCGGTGCGCCTACTGCTTGGTCGCGGACGGCTTGTCCGCCGGCAAGGGTGGGCTTGGCAGCCGCTGCACGACGATGCGCGCGGTGCCGGCATTGTTCTTGTAGAACTGTTCGTACGGCCCCTGGACCAGGTCGAGCTGCGCCGGCCGCAACCATGCCGGAAGCAGGGCCGGGTAGATCTGGACGGCGTCGTTGACATAGAAGAACAGATCGCCGGCGTCGGGCGCGACGAATTCGGCGACCAGCCGTCTCGACAGCTTCTGGTTCTCCCAGATCGCGCGCGCCGTGCTGTCGTTCGGCACCGGCTCGAAAGTGCCGAGCTTGCTCAGCGCCAGCTTGAGCGGATGGTCGGCGGGAAGCGCCGCGTATTCACTGGTCTCGTCGAGCCGGGTCGGATACCTGCCCACGCCCACGGTCTTGTCCGTATCCTCCTCGGGCGGAATGGTCGGATGCATCCGGCGCGGCAATTCCTCGGCCGGCATGACGTCGACGGCCTGCAGCGGAATGTCACTCATGCCCTTGGCGCCGACGCGCACCACGGGCTGGAACCAGGCGGCGCCGAACTGTCGAAGCGTCGGCAACGCGAGATAATGCTGCACGAAGTAGGTCTTGAAGCCGTTCGTCCCGCTCATGATGGTGCGGTCGAACCAGGGATCTTCGACCTGGACCCAGACGCGGTACTTGCGCCCCTTCTCGACCGCAAGGCCGCTCCACCAGCAGAATTCCTTTGTCGCGAACAGGCCGCGGGCTTCGATCGGCTCGTCGCGCACAGGCGTTCCGACCTCCGCCTTTGGCGGGACCGAATCCTTGGCCATGGGGGCCGTGCAGATGCTTCCGGTCGCGGTCCGGGCCGTGAAGACGCTGGTCGATCCAATCAGCAGCGCGGAATAGAAAATGATGAAGAGGAGGACGAACGGCAGCACGAGCTTGGCGAAGAACCAGCGGGCAGGTCCCGCGTTTAGCCGCATCCACCGGGCGAAGCCGAGCAGCTTGCCGGGCTTGTCGACATGCTTCTGGCTTGCCATGCGGCGTGGTCTGCTCCAGGCCAGCCGCGCGCGTTCCTGGATGATGTCGCGCAGCACCGTGTTCCTGCGCCAGATCAGGTAGGTGGCAGCCAGGACGATCGAGGTGGCGAACGGGTAATACAGCGTGATGTCGAGCCACGGCGCTGCATAGGATGGCATGACATTTCTGACCAGATTGGCCAGCGGACCCAGCACGGCGCCCGCGAGCCAGTCGAAGGTGGCGATGACGTGCAGCACGATTGTGCCTTGCAGCCCATTGTCCTTCGACACCCCGATCAGCCAGCGCGCGATCCACGGCCAGACCGCGATCACGCCGGCCGCGACCAGCAGCGCGAAATAGGCGACGCGCCGCCACCACACGGTGTCGCGTGTCAGCCTGGCCATCTCGGCGCTGGGCGTGTTCATGCGGGTGAAGTCCTCGGCCTCCTTCTCGCGCCGCGGGCCCTGGGCCTTCGCCAGATAGGCCTGCTTCATCGCTTCGCGGGTGGCGTCCTCGGTGAGGTTCAGCTTGCGGCCGTCCGGCATCAGCACCAGCGTGTCCGCCGGAAGCATGATCGGTGCATAATCGTCGCAGCCGAACAGCATGCGTTCGATGACGGCGAAGTGCACGACCGGCAGGCCGCCATTCACCTCGCCGCCGAGAACCGGGCGCGGCCCGTAGCGATAGAACACGGCGGCGCCGCTGCGTGAATCATGCCTCGGCCCTATCGCCGATTGATAGTCCTTGAAGTGCTCGATCTCGCCGTCCTGGAAGCGAAGCCTTCCTTGGAGCTCGTCGGTCATCCAGACCAGCGGCACGAAGGACAGCGTGGATTCCGGATAGCCCCCGCCGATGTCGGAGTGGACGCCGACGAACCACACCTCCTTGACCGTCTGGTCGGCCGCCAGATGGCTCTGGTCGATCCGCAACGGATGGAAGGTGGTGCGTTCGTCATCCAGCGCGAGTGCGTGACGGATGTGCTTCACCTTTTTCGAGGGCCGGTGGTTGCGGAACGAGATCGGCCAGATCGCCCAGTCGATGGCGACGCGAAGCTCCTCGATGGGGACACCATAGGCTTCGACCGTGTCGAACAGTCCGAGGAATTCGATGTCGATCTCCTCGCGACCGCGCATCGCCGCGCGGACATCGGCGTAGGAGCGGTGCCGGCAGATCAAATGATAGAAATAGAGCAGGACATCGCGGATGAGGCGCGCGATCCAGATCGTCGGCAAGCTCTTCTTCAACGGCACGGTGCCGCGGCGGTACTCCCGCCATGCGGCCATGGCGTTGCGCTCCATCTCCTCGTGCGACACCGGCGTGTTGTCGATCACGGCAGGCACGAGGCCCTGGCTGGCGATCATCGACGCCAGCGTGCGTGCGGTGAAGGCGCCGCGGCTGAAGCCGAAGATGTAGATCTCGTCGCCGGGACGCCAGTTCCAGCACAGAAAGCGGTAGAGCTTGCGGACGTTGGAGGGAACGCCGATGCCGGTGGCGCCGTCGAGGGCTGCGAGCGGCGCCCAGCCGGCGGTGCCGACGCCCTTGATGTAATGCGCGATCTGATCGGGCTGGGTATGATCGAGCGCCTCGTAGAGGCGCCAGACGCTGGATTCCTGGGTTGTGAACGCGTTGCCGGTGCCGTCGGCGAACAGCACCAGCTTGCGCGGCGCCCGTGCATCGGATGCATTCGCCGCGGTCCCTGAATCATCGTGCGTATCGACCGGCCTTGCAGGACCGCCACGCAGCGCTTCGTCCTGATGCGTCATGGACTCCTCCGAAAACTCAGGTCGATGCTCTATGGCCCGCCCGAGCCGCATCCTTGAAATTCATGCGTGATTTCATCGTGAATCAATGGATGCATTTCACAGCCGTCTCGCCCCGGCCGTCTATGAACTCCGCCACAATCGGCAAAAGAAAAGCCCGGGCAAGCCGGGCTTTGAGTCCTGATTTGATGCAAAGCGGTCGCGGCTGCGCAGCGTCCGCCCGGGGCCGGTCGTTACCTGCCGTTGCCGCGGCAGGCGCCGCCGGGGCCGATATGGTAGCCGCGCGGGCAGGCGTGCGCGGCCGGGTTGGCGTAGTTCCTGAGGCAGCCGCCATAGGGCCCGCGGTGCCAGCCGGGTCCGCAACCGCCTGCAACGGCGATGACATCGCCATTCGCGGACGTACCGGGCGCAGCGAGCGGCATGGCTTCGGCAACGCCGGTGATTGCGCCGAGCGCGAGCGCCACGGCAAGCACGGTTCGCATCATGTTTGTGCTCATGACTGCGCTCGCTTCAATGGCCGGCCGCAAACGCGATGCCGGCGCGGACCTCGCCGATCGCCTGGTCGATCAGCCCGATCGCCTTCTCGCGATGGCCGCCCTTGTTCGGCTCGGCCTTGCCAAGCTCGGCGCGCGCCGATTGCAGGATCGCGATGGCTTCGTCCATGTGCGGCTGCGCGCCCAGCGCGTAACCGATGCACAGGCTGGTTGCGATGGCGCCGCCGAGCACGAGGCTGCGGGGGTGAGAGGTTCGCATGTCGATGTCTCCTCCAGCGGGCGTCAGGCTGGGGCCGCCCGTTTGCCCGGATGCGGTGCCTTATGTGGCGGGTTGCCGCATCCGCTGCTTGAATAGGGCCCGCTCATGCGGCGCGTCTTGGACTGTCCGGCGCCGGAGGCGTTGCGGCTTGGACTGACCGGCGCAGTTTGATTCACGTCAGCGTGCTGATAGCCTGCGGTACGCCGGTCTTCAGCGGGCGATCATTTCCGGCGCCACGAGGTTCGGCGATCGCCAAGGACTTCTTGGAAAAACAAGTACTTTTTGGAAAAATCAGAAAAGCCATTCTCGAAAAGTCGTTCTCGATGTCCGTCATCAGGAAGTCGCTCTCGACCGAGATGCTGCCGCAGGATCTGTCCGACCGGCAGCGCTTCATCCGCTTCGCGGAACTGTTCGAGCATTTCTCCAACACCGGCGAGCTCGATCCGGCGTCCGACGTGCCGTTTCGCGCCACGATGAACTCGATCCACATCGGCACCACCATGCTCGGCCGCTGCGACGGCAGCTTCGTCACTGTACGGCGGGAGAAGCGTCAGGTGATCGAGACCGGCGACGACCGCTTTTGCCTCGCGCGCAACACCGGAGACCGACCATCGCAAGTGATCCACCGCGGCCGCGAATTCACCATGCGGCCGGGATCGATGGTGCTGCTCAAGCTCGACGAGCCGTTCTTCGCCGCCGACGGCGCGAGCCACAAGCGCTTCACCAACGTGCATCTGCCGGTCGATACGTTGCGCGCGATGGTCGCCGATGTCGACGGTCTCGTCGGCTGCGAGCTCGAATCCGGTGGCGCGCTGTCGCTGGCGATGGACTACAGCGATCTGCTCCTGCGCCATCCCACGGCCGCCGACGAGGCCGGCATGGCGATTGCCGGCCATCTGCTCGATCTTGCCGCGATCGGTCTCGGGGCCCGCCGCGATATCGCCACGGCCGCGCGGCGGGGGGGCCTGCGCGCCGTGCGGCTCAAGGCCGTGCTGTCGATCCTCGAGGCACGCTTTCACGAGCCGGATTTCTCCGCACAGAAGCTTGCCGCCACCGCCGGCCTCTCCGAGCGCTACGTCAACGAATTGCTGTTCGAGGCGGGCGCCAGCTTCACCACCCGCCTCACCGAATTGCGCCTGCGCAAGGCCGCCGACCTCCTTGCGCATCGCGAAGGCCGCATCAGCGACATCGCCTTCGCCTGCGGCTTCAACGATCTGTCTTATTTCAACCGCTGCTTCCGCAGGAGGTTCGGGTTGACGCCGACCGCGGCGCGCGGGACATGAGCAACAAGGCGCAGGGCTGACGTCCTTGCGCGATTTGAAAATCGGCGTGACCACGCCGTTAATTTGCGAGCCCGTAATCTTACGGGCGATGTGGTGCGGAGGCGCGTCCACGACGTGAAGAAGGCCGGATTGTCAGGGAAACGGCCCGGCGGGATGCGCGATCACGACGCGGCCGCGAACAGTCCGCTGGAGCGGTTTCCCTGTTTCTTTACCCATCAGACCTAGCCTTTCGGCAAACCGCCGGTTGAACAGCGGCCAGCATTTCTGCGCGCGCGACCAGTGATGTCCAAACTCCAACGGCAGCATCATGGCCTCTTTTCTCAGTGAGCAGCTCGATTTCATTTTCTTCTTTTACGGCCTCGCTTTCATCCTGCTGGGTGCGACTTGCTCCAGGTTGGCGAGCAGCCAGGGCGCCGGCCAGCATTGGGCGATGCTCGGTGGATTCGGCTTCGTTCATGGCGTTGCCGAATGGCTCGACCTGGCGGCGCTGATCGTCGGTGACTCCCTTGCCTTTGCGATGGGGCGGACAGCCGTCATGGCCGCCTCGTTTTTTCTGCTCATGGAGTTTGCCCGGCGGAAAGCGATCAGGCTGGGCCTGAGGCCGCCGGGTCGCTGGATCTATCCGCTTCTGGCGCTCGCGATCGGATTCGTCGGCGTCACCCAGGGTGTCGTCGCAGCCAACATCGTCGCGCGCTATTCGGCGGGATTCGTCGGCGCGCTGGGAACGAGCCTCGCGCTGGCCTGGTCGGCCAGACCGTTGCCTGGTCTCGCCAAAGGCCTGACGCTCTCGGCATCCGCGGGATTCGCGTTCTATGCGATCGCGGCCGGCCTCATCGTTCCTGCCGGGGCATTCTGGCCGTCCACCCTGATCAACCATGGCGCATTCAGCGCATTGACGGCGATGCCGATCCAACTCGTGCGAGGGCTGCTCGCGCTCTGGATCTCCTTCTCGATCTGGGCCGCCTGGAGCCAGCGACTGGCCTCGGACGTCTCGTCGCCGCGTTACACCGCCTATGTCCACCACCAGTTCGTCTGGACGGTCCTCGCCACGGGCGTCATTCTGCTGTCCGGCTGGGCGCTGACCGAACATCTCGGCGAAATCTACAAGCAGGATGTTGAAAGGAGAGCGGCCAGCGACATCGATCTGCTCGCGAGCCGGCTTGCCGGCGAAACCGCCACCACCGAGGCGATGGTCAGGTCCCTGGCCGGCGCCCCGTCCGTCCTGCCTCTGTTGAGGGGCGGCACCAGGAAGGAGGTCGAGGCTGGTCAATCGGTGCTGGATCTCGACATCGCGGCATCGGGCGCCAAGCGCGGATACATCCTGAATCGCCTTGGCGACGTCGTCGCGTCGTCCAATGACGATGACGCACTTGCGGGATCGTCCAGCCACGCGTCGGCACCCTACTTCCTGAAATCGATGGCGGGTGCGCCGGCCTACGAGTTCGTATTCGAGCCCGACACCGGCAAGCATGACTATTATGCGAGCTATCCGATCAAAGGCCGCGATCACGGCATCGTCGGGGTCGCGGTCCTGACCAGGTCGCTCGATGATTTCGAAGCAGATCTGAAAAACTTCGGGCGGCCCTATTTCTTGGTCGATCCCGACGGGGTGGTCGTGATGACCAATCAGCCGGAAGCCATGCGCCGCACCCTGTGGCCGTTGTCCGAGCCAAGGCGACTTGCAGTGGCCTCACGCATCGGCACACCGGTCCAGAAGCCGATGTTCGAGAGTAACGTCGTCGACGAAGTCTGGACCAATGTCGACGGCGTGCGGAATTTCGTCCGCCGCCGCTTCGCCAATCACAGTGATTGGTCGCTGGTGATTCTCAAGCCGACGCGCGAAATATTCGCCACGCGTTTTCTGGGCATCGTGATCACGCTGCTGGTGACGATCGTGGGTCTCATCTACATGGCGACGAAAGAGCGCAAGATCCATGATGACGTCGTGCAGGACAGCCGGTTGAGACTGCAGAAGCTCGCGCAGGACCTGCGCGTCAAGGCGACGACGGACGCGCTCACCGGACTGTTCAACCGCGCCAAGCTGACGCCCATGCTGCTCGACGAGATGAAGCGCGTCGATCGTTACAACACGCCGCTCTCGCTCGTGATGTTCGACATCGATCACTTCAAGTCGATCAACGACACCCATGGACACCTGATCGGAGACCATGTTCTGGTTCAGCTGTCCCGCCTCGTACAGAGGCAGATTCGAAGCAACGACCTTCTCGCCCGCTGGGGTGGAGAGGAATTCCTGATCATGCTGCCCGGCTCGGACGGTCCGAAGGCATTCGGGGTCGCCGAGAAGCTGCGCGAGGCCATCGCGGCGACGGACTTCGGAGAAGTCGGGTCCGCGACCTGCAGCTTTGGTGTCGCACAATATGTTCCGGGTGATGCGCCGGACCAGTTACTCGCCCGCGCGGATGCCGCGCTGTATCTGGCCAAGAACGGCGGCCGTAACCGGGTCAAGCTCGCGCCGCAGCCGGATCGGGAGACAGCGGAGCAGCTTCGGGCATAGACCGGAAGCTCGCGTTCGAAAAACGAAAGCCGCGCGGCAGGAATTGAACCGCCGCGCTGCCGGGCCGGCTATGTCTCCACCCGCGGCGGCGGATAGCGCCGGGCCAGCATCGACAGCGACAGATGCCGTTCGTCCTCCGGCAGCGCCAGAAAGGCCAGCACAAGCGGCCGCTTCCAGTCACTGACGCCGAAATCCATCGACCTCCATTTCTGCGGCTCCGGGCCTTCGAGGCCCCGGACCCAGACGAAATAGCGCGGGAGGTCGTCGGCGTCCGCCTCCGTCGTGCGTCTCCGGGCCATCCAAGCTGCTCGCTGCATCACCATCCGTTGCGGTAGGATATAGGTATCGGCTCGCCGAAGTCGAACTCCCGGCTGCCGGTCCTTTTACGCTGGACCGGTTGGCTGGTGCGCAGGCCTGAAGATATGAACGAAGCCACGATCGATAGCTGGGGGGGCTCCTCGGACGTTACGAAAAGGCTGATCGGCTCGTGGTCCATCGACCGGGTCATCGTAAGCCAGGCAACGATGCAGGGCATCGCGACCTTCACGCCACTGGACAGGGGACGGTTGGCCTATCGCGAGCAGGGACATCTGAAGCTTGCGAACGGCACCATCGTGCAGGCCGAACGCGAATACGTCTTCAGCAGCAGCAAAGGAGGATTCAAGGTCTTCTTTAGGGAAAATCCACCGCGGCTGTTTCACGAGATCTTTCTGTCCGCCTCGACCGGAGGAGCGCTGAGCGGACGTGCGCGCCATCTCTGCAAGCGCGACGACTATCAGTCGGCCTACATGTTCCTGCTGGATGGAACGTTCGTCGTCCGTCATGTCGTGTCGGGTCCATGCAAAGGCTACACGATGGACACGACCTACACGCGACGGTCGTAGCCGGGACCGGGATGGCCGGAGACTTCCGTATCGGCTGGGGACTGGCGAAAGGGCGAGAGGACCGTGAATGCGGCTGATATCAAGGCTCGCGCCCTAAATATTCCGATTGACCGAATTTCGGAAATGACGTATGTATGCGCCATCCCGGCCCAAGGATAAGGGGCGTTTCGCGATCGTCACGATACGTGGGCGGGGTGGCGGTGGACGTGGAGCGCATCGGCGCGCAAGCAATCGCAGGGCGGGTTTCGCCCGTGAGCGGTTGAGCGGCGCGCGCACGACCGGTGCGGTCCGCGTACGGCAAAATCGTGTGGTCCTGGCGCCCGCAGGCTGGCGTCAAGCGTTGCGGTGATGTGGCGGCCCGACCGGGTCCGCGCGTCAGCCATCCGCAAGGCGACGGGGGCAATAGTGCATCGCTCCCCGGGGAGAGCGCGTCATAAGCCGTCAAACCACTGCGCAGGGAAAGGCCGGGATGTCCAGGCTGCCCTGTATGCCGCTGTGCAGCCTCTTGTAGCGCAACTCTCGCACAGTGGACCGCGGGTGCCAGCCGGCGCCCGGCCTTCCCTGCGCCCTTTCCAAGGAAGGGGCGTCACGAGAAGCGCACAGCTCGGGCGCGTTGCGTCGCGAGGCTATGTCCGCATGTCTTCCGGCTGTTTGATCTTCCGGCTGTTTGAAAATCGAGTTCAGCCCGTTCGTCCTGCCGCTCAGCGCCAGAGCTCGCTCTCAGCGACGCGGTTGATGTCCGCGAGCCGGCGGTGGGCGTCGGCATGCAGATCCAGGCTCTCAACCAGCGTCAGCAGGCGGTGATAGGCGCCGTCGGCAACCTCGACCGGCAGCGGGGCCTCGTCAAAGGCCTCGACATAGCTGCCCACGAGTCCGCTGAGCAGGCGGCACAGGCCGCGCTGGGCGGGATCGTCCCGGCCGAGCGTCTCGAGCTTCTGCTGAAAGGTCCGGAAGGTGCGCAGGCCGTGGTGCTGCTCGGAAAGCCACGCGTGCAGGTCGTTCATAGGAGCCTCTTCGAATGATGGAAGAAGCTACCGGTTTATACAGGCGGGATGTGACGATTGGAAGGGAGGGGGAATTGAGCGTTGCTAAAACAGTCCGTCTTCGCCAAGAGGCTCCGCCGGACACGCTTCGCCGTTCGGCCTCGCATGGCTGCGCCACGCGAAGCCCGAAGGGCGAAGCGTGGTGCCCCTGGCCGGAATCGAACCAGCACTCCTTGCGGAACTCGATTTTGAGTCGAGCGCGTCTACCAGTTCCGCCACAGGGGCCCCCGGTCGGCCCCCAAAAGCGGGCGTCGCGAAGCCGGCGGACTATAGCGATGGCCAAAGCGGGGTCAACCCGCGCCAAAGTGATCCCGGCCGTTCTCGACAGCCGCATGGGTCGGGGTTAGAGGCTAGGGAAGCGACCCACCGGAAGAGGCTGCCGTGACGACCCAGAGTGCCGCAATACCTGCGTTCAAACCGGCGGCCACGAGCCCGGTACTGACGGCCGCGCTTCTCGTCACGCTGATCGCCGCGGCGACCATCGCGGGCGCCTGGTTCTTCCAGCTCGTGCTGGGGATCGTGCCATGTCCGCTTTGCCTCGAGCAGCGCTACGCCTATTACCTCGCCATCCCGCTCGGTGCGCTCGTGGTGCTTGCTGCGCGGAGCGGAGCGTCGCGGCCGCTGCTGCTCGCGGGGCTCGCGATCCTCGCGCTGGCGACGCTCGCCAATGCCGGGCTCGGCACCTATCATTCCGGCGTCGAATGGGGCCTCTGGAAAGGCCCGACCGATTGCTCAGGCCCCGTCGTCAATCTCGGCAGCGCCGCCGACCTGCTGTCGAAGCTCGACACCGTGAAGGTGGTGCGCTGCGACGAGGTGCAGTGGCGCTTCCTCGGCCTCTCGCTCGCCGGCTACAACGTGCTGATCTCGCTGCTGATGGCCGCGATCGCCGCCTGGGGATTCGCGGCGACGGCGAAGCGCTAGCTAATCGTCCACATCGTCCTGCGTGCGCCCGAACAGGTGCACGATGCCCGGCGTCGCGATCGTCACGAACACGAAGCGCGACAAATGATGGGCGCCGACGAAGATCGGGTCGATGTGCAGGGTCAGTGCCAGCGCCAGCATCGCGTCCATCGCGCCCGGCGCGAAGGCGACGACGACGTCGGAGAATTTCACCTGCGTGGTGAGCGCGACGATGCCGACGAAGATGGCGGAGACGGCGATCGCCACGGCAAACGAGCCCAGCGCCGCGTTGATGTGGCCGGCGAGCGTCTTGATCCGCATCCGCGCGAACCGGCTGCCAATCAGCGCGCCGATGCCGATCAGCGCCACGCCGCGCACCCAGTTCGGCAAGCCGCCCTCGACCCAGTCCGCGCCATGCAGCACGCTGGAGGCGATCATCGCGCCGAACATCCAGCTCGCCGGAAATTTGATCAGCCGCAGAAGGAGTGCCGCTGCCACCGAGGCCGCGACGAGCGCCAGAAGGTCGAGCGGCGAGGCGGTCGCCGTCGTCAGCGATGGTGCCGCGGAGGGCGCGACGCCCGCGACCGCCAGCACCAACGGCAGCGCCGCGGTGAGGATGATGACGCGCATGGTCTGCACCACCGCGATACCAGGCAGATCGGCGCCGCGCTCGACCGCCAGGATCGTGATCTGCGACAGCGCGCCGGGGCTGCCGGCGAGGAAGGCGGAGGTGCGGTCCCAGCCATGGATGCGCTGCAGGTAATAGCTCGAGCCGAAGGTCGAGCAAAAGGTGGCGAGCGCGAGCAGGCCGATGGTGAGGGGATAGGCGCTGACCTGCTGGATCAGGTGACGCGAGACGACGGACCCTAACGAAATGCCGAGCAGCACCAGCACGGTCTGGGTCAGGATCGGCGGCAGCGTGAGCTTGCGTCCGGCGATCGCGGCAATCCCGACCGCGATCATCGAGCCCGAGATCAGTCCGCCGGGGAGGCCGGCGACGAGAAAGGCGAGGCCGCCGGCGGTGCCGATGACGAGCGTTTCCACCGTGCTCAAAATCTCGGCACGGCTCGGCCATTCGAAGGTCAGAGAGGCGGCGATTTGCTTCACGCCACCTTATCGCAAATCAGCGAGAGGCGCACAATTGCAGGCTCGTCATGCCGCAATGCGTGCGCCTCTCACGGATGCCCGCGAGAGCATGATCGTGACGGATCTATTTCTTGTCGGCGGCGGCCGGAGCTGCCGTGCCGGCCTTGGCGGTCTTGATGCATTCGGAGCGGAATTTCTTGCGCTCCTTGCCGTGCAGGCCCTTGGCATCGGCCTGCTTGGAGCATTCGAGCGACTCGGCCGAATGCTCCTTCGGCGCTTTCTTGTCCGTGGGGGCGGCGGTTGTGGTCTTGGTATCGGTCTTGGCCGCCGGTGCTGCGGTCTGGGCGAAGGCGGTCCCGGTGGCGAACAGCGAGACGAGAGCGACGACGGCGAGGCGAGAGGCGAAGGTCATGTTGTTGCACTCTTCTTGCGGGAATTGCGAAGGGAGGCCGAAGGTCGGCTCGCGTTGCTGAACGCGACATGAATAATCCGAACGGCGCGATCACTATATTTTGGCGGCAGGAGCCATCACTTCCTTGTCGCGAGCTTGCGGCACGCTAGGATGGCAATCCTTCACTTCCGTCGGGGAAAACCAAGGAGGAGACCCAAGGATGACCATCCCATCAAAATTGCTGTGTGCAGTCGCATTGTCGAGCTTTGCCGCGCTGGTGGCGAGCGTGCCGGCGCAGGCGCTGACTTCGCAGGAGTGCAGCGCGAAATATCAGGCCGCCAAGAAGGACGGTTCGCTCGGCACCACGAAGTGGAATGACTTCCGCAAGGCCCAGTGCGGTGCGGACGCGACGCCTGCTGCTGCGCCGACCGCGGCGGCCCCGGCTGCGCCCGCCGCTCCCGCCGAGCCGAAGCAGGCGAAGAAGGAGGCGGCTCCCGCGGCTGCCCCGGCGCCGACCCTGCCGGCCGGTCCCGCGATCTATCCGAACGCGGTCGATCCGAAATACGCCAAGGAGACCGCGGGCAAGGCGCGTCTCCATACCTGCGTCGACCAGTACAACGCCAACAAGACCACCAACGGCAATGGCGGCATGAAGTGGATCGAGAAGGGCGGCGGCTATTACAGCGAGTGCAACAAGAAGCTGAAGGGCGCCGCCTGAGCTTTGACCTGACGCGATGGCCGGAGCACAGCTCCGGCCATTTCGCTTAAGTCCGGTCGTCTAATCCAACAGCTTCTCGGCCGATTTCGCCACGAGCTGCGATCGCTTGCGCGGACCGCGCTCGACGAACAGCAGGCTCTGGCCGAAGATGAAGCAGTAGAACAGGAAGGCCTGCGCCTCGGCCTCCTCGGCCGCAAGGCCGGTCGCGCGATAGAGCTCGGCGACGTGCTTGAGCCGCGCCGCATCCACGCTCGCCACCGCCGCGGCGGCGTTCTCGTCCGAGCGGGCCCATTGCCGGATCGCGAGCTCGACCGCCATGCCCTCCGGATTGAGCCGTTCGGAATAGAGCTGGATCACCGCCTTCAGCCGCTCGCGGGGCTCTTGTCCGTCGAGGCTCGTCTGATGTGCGATCGCCGCCACGCGCCCGTCGCGCCAGCGTTCCAGCATGGCGCCAAGCAGCGCGGCGCGATCGGCGAAGCGGCGGTAGAAGCCGCCCTTGGTGACGCCGAGGTTCTTGGCGAGCACCTCGACCCGCACGCCCTCGACCCCCGAGCGGGCGAGTTCGCCAAACCCTGCCTCGACCCAGACGTCGCCCTTGCCATCGCTCATGAAGAAAACCTCACCGGCCCTTGATACGGTGCCGTATTGCTAGCGCGGCGAAGGCTTGATACGCTACCGTATCAACAATCAAAAGGCAGGCGCAGGGAGACATTACGATGGAGCAGGAGGCGACCTATCGCGGCACGGTCTATCCGTGGCAGTGCGATCACGTCGGCCACATGAACATCATGTGGTACGTCGGCAAGTTCGACGAGGCCAACTGGAACCTGTTTGCCCGCCTCGGGCTGACTCCGAGCTATTTGCGCGTCTCCGGCCGCGGCATGGCCGCCGTGCAGCAGAACATCACCTACAAGCGCGAATTGCTCGCCGGCGACATCGTCGAGATTCGCAGCCATCTGCTCGAGGTGCGCGACAAGTCGATCCGCTTCCGGCACGACATGATGAACGGCGAGACCGGCGAGGTCGCCGCGACTTGCGAGATTACCGGCGTGCACATGGACCGCAGCCAGCGCAAATCGGCGCCGTTTGCGGATGCCATCCGCGAAGCCGCCTTGAGGCATCTTGCCGAACCGGCCGAGGCCTGAGCCATGGCCGTGTTCGAGCCGAAAAATCCGGGCTATCGCGCGGCGGCCGCTGCCATGTTCGACGGCCAGCTGGCGATGCGCACGCTCGGCATCGTGATCGTCCGCCTTGCGCCGGGCGACGTCGAGCTGGCCATGCCGCATTCGCCAGCGTTCACGCAGCAGAACGGTTTCATCCATGCCGGCATCATCACCGCTGGGCTCGACAACGCCTGCGGTGTCGCCGCCTTCACCCTGATGCCCCCCGAGGCCGATATCCTCACCGTCGAGTTCAAGACCACGCTGCTCGCACCCGCCCGCGGCGAGCGCTTCGTCTTCAAGGCCGACGTGGTCAAGCCCGGACGCACGCTCACCTTTTGCGAGGCGAGGGCCTTTGCCGAGCATGACGGCAAGACCACGCTGATCGCCACAATGACCGGGACACTGATGGCGATGCTGCCGCGCCAAGCTCCGAGGTCGTCGCAGACGTCCCCCGCAGTGCGCGGCGATTGACAAGCATGATCGACGCATCTCTTGATGCGCCGGTCATGCTTGCCAGCCTCGGCCTCATCCTGCTCTGCCAGTTGATCGGCGAAGCCGTCGCGCGCGGTCTCGGTCTGCCGTTGCCGGGGCCCGTGCTCGGCCTGCTGCTGCTCCTGGTCCTGTTGCTCGTCCGCGACCGCTTCAAGTGGCTCGCACTCGGGCCGTTGGACAACAATGGAGTCGAGACGGCAAGCGAAGGCTTGCTGGCGCATCTGTCGCTGCTGTTCGTGCCGGCTGGCGTCGGCGTGGTGCAGAAGCTGGACCTGCTCGCGTCGCACGGCATCGCCATCATCCTGGTACTGGCGTTTTCGGTGGTCGTCACGCTGCTCGCGACCGTGCTGACCTTCCGTCTCGTCAGCCGGCTGTTGAAGCAACAGGACGTGCGATGAGCGACAATCCATTCTCACTCTGGGTCTATCTCTCCCAGTCGCCGTTGCTCTGGCTGACCATGACGCTACTGGTCTATGCAAGCACGGACGCGGTGTCGTTGCGGACGCGTCGCCATCCGCTGGCCAACCCCGTGCTGCATGCAATGTGGATCATCGGCGCGTTCCTGCTCCTGACCGGCACCTCCTACACCACCTATTTCGCCGGGGCCCAGTTCGTGCACTTCCTGCTCGGGCCCGCCACCGTCGCACTCGCCGTTCCTCTCTACGAGAACCGCAAACGCGTGGTGGTCTCGATCGTGCCGATGCTGGTGGCGCTGATCGCGGGATCGGTCACGGCCGTGGTGTCCGTCGTGCTGCTGGCTGAGCTTGCCGGCCTGCCGCGCGAGGTGGTGCTGTCGCTGGCACCGAAATCGGTCACGGCCGGCGTTGCCATGGGCATCGCCGACTCGCTGCATGCGGATCCCTCGCTGGCAGCGGTCGCGGTCATCTTCACCGGTATCATGGGTGCGATCATGGTCACGCCCCTGATGAACCGCACCGGCGTTACCGATTACCGCGCCCGTGGTTTTGCCGCCGGCCTTGCCGCGCACGGCATCGGTACCGCGCGCGCGTTCCAGGTCGACGAGATCGCCGGCGTGTTCTCCGGCATCGCCATGAGCCTGAACGCCTTGGTGACCTCGTTTCTGGTGCCGCTGGCGGTCACGCTGCTGGTGCGATGACATGACCCCCGCGACACTCTATATAGACCGTAACAATTCCCGGTCCTGAGCCGTAATTCCGGCGATGGGACTGAAATGGGACGAGATATGGCTGAATTCAGGAATAAGGGCCTTGTGCCGACGCGCCGCAGGGCGTTGACGCTGATCGGGGCGGGCGCTCTTGCGGCGGGCAGTATCAGCCTGGCACGTGCGGCCGCCGACGATGACGAGGTGTTGACCGAAGCCAGGGTGCTACGCGATCCCGATGTTCCCGTCGCCGGCAATCCCGACGGCAACATCAGCATTATCGAATGGTCCGACTACAATTGCCCCTATTGCCGCAAGCTCGAGCCGGAGCTGCGCCAGGTCGTCCAGGACGACGGCAAGGTCAGGCTGGTGATGAAGGACTGGCCGATCCTCGGGCCGGTCTCGGTCACGGCGGCGCGGATCGCGCTCGCGGCCAAATTCCAGGACAAGTACCATCAGGCCCATGACGCGATGATGGGCGTCAGCTCGCGTTTGACCGAGCCGCGCATCAACGAGCTGCTCGCGGCGGCCGGCGTCGACATGGACCGCCTGAAGCGTGACCTGACCGATCACGCCAAGGACATCGATGCCGTCCTGAAGCGCAACAACGAGCAGGCCGAAGCCTTCGGCTTCCGCGGCACGCCGGCGTTCATCGTCGGCAAGTACCGCGTTCCGGGCGTGCTCAGCATGAAGGAATTCGAGCAGGTCATCGCCGACGCCCGCAAGGCCAAGATGAACTGAGGCGAACCGCGCCGTTCGCAGTCAAGACAAAAGCGCCGCCGCGGATTCGCGACGGCGCCCTGTTCAGACTTGCTCGATCGAATTACTTCGACGAGATCCGCACCCAGTCCCTATGCGCGCGATCGCGCAGCAGATCCCAATCGGCCTTCGCGACATCCCAGTTCACGATGGTGCGATTGGCGGTTGCGACCTCACCGTTAGCAACGGACGACGTCTGCATGGAATCATAGACATAAACGCCGCAGCCGAGCAGCAGCGCGCCCAAAATCATTCCCAGAAACATCCGCATGGCTAACCTCCAATGACCGGCGATAACGTCGGCCCCGAACGATGGTTCCGCGGCAGTGCTGCGCAGGTAAGGACGGCTCGTTCATCCTCCGTTCAGCCACGCCACCAGCTCCGCATTGATCTCGCGCGGATAGGTGTGGCTGAGATCGTCGATCTCGCGATAGACGATGTCGGCGCCGGCGGCCGAGAGCGCGGCCTGGGTCTGCCGCGCGGTCTGCACCGGAAACATCCAGTCGAGCTTGCCGTGGGTGATGAAGACGGGCAGGCCCTGCAGCCGCGTGGCGTCGGCCATCTCCGCCATCAGCGGATGGAACGTTGCCGAGACCGGTGCGAGATGACTGAAGGGCGAAGCACCGTCGAGCCCACTGACGTAGCTGAACGTGCCGCCGTCGCTCATGCCGGTCAGCAGCATGCGCGAGGCGTCGATGGCCCAGCGGCTGCGGACAGTTTCGAGAATGCGCATGAGATTGGGCGTGTCGGCATCATCGCCCATCAGCGCCCAGGTCGGTCCGGTCGCGGTGGGCGCCACCAGGATCGCGCCGAGACTGCGCGCATCGCGCAGCCAGCTCCACAGGAAGCCACGGCCGTTGCCGCTGCCGCCATGCAGCGCCATCACCAGGGGCATGGCGCGTTCAGGCGAATAATATTCCGGGACATAGACCGAGAAGCCGCCGCGGCTGCCGGGCTCGTTGTGGTCGTGGAAGATACCGGTGTGTTCACCTGCACCCACCTCCAACCGCGACAGCAGCTCGGTATTCTCGCGATTGTCGGGGTTGAGGAAGAAGCTGCTCACCGGCGGAAACTGGGCTGCCAGGGGGTACAGAGCCTCCTGCGCGCGAGGCAGGTGACGCAGCGTGCGGAAGACCGCGACGAGATCGCCATTGCCGCGCTCGACCTCGCGGATGCCGGCATAGGCGGCGACCGTCTCGTCGCAGGCGCGATCGAGCCGCCCGCGCAATCCTGAGAACTGCTCCGGCCAGTCTCCGATCTCAGCCCGTGCCGCCTGCAGCGCCTCGTCCGGCGTGCCGATTGCGTTCATCACGGAGGCGAAGGCCGGGGGATGCAAATGCCGCTGGAAGTAGCCGAGCGCTTCGAGCGCATTGAGGAGCGGCGGCAGCACGGCCACGATGTCGTCGATCACAGCCTCGCTCATTGCGGCTTTCCTTGGCGGCTTCCTCACAAGCGCAGGTCAGTGCAGCTTCGGCGCCTTCAACAGCTTGAAGCGGTCGGTCGATGTCACCGTGACGTCGAAGGTGACGCCTTCATGGTGCACGGTGAGCGGCACATCGACGCCGGCGGCGCCGAGCCCCCACATCTTTTTGTAGAAGCCGGTCTGGCTCGTGACCTTCTCGCCGTCGACAGCGAGGATGACGTCGCCGGTCTTCAGCTCCGCGCGCGCCGCGGGGCCGTTGGCGGAGATGCCGATCACCACGACGCGGTTGTCGATCTCTGTCGAATAGAGTCCGAGCCAGGGCCGCGCCGGCTTGTTGACGCGGCCGAACTTGCGCAGGTCGTCGAGGACAGGCTTCACCAGGTCGATCGGCACGATCATGTTGACGTGTTCGGCCTTGCCGTCGCGTTCGCGCTCGAGCTGAAGCGAGCCGATGCCGATCAACTCGCCGCGCTCGTTGAGCAGCGCCGTGCCGCCCCAGTTCGGGTGCGCCGGATGGGTGAAGATGGCTTCGTCCAGCAGATACTCCCAGTAGCCGGCGAATTCCTGCTTGGCGACGATCTGGCTTGCGACCGAGCGCGTGCGCCCGCCGGCGCCGCCGCCGACGACGCGGTCGCCGAGCCGGGTCTCGGCCGAAATGCCGAGCGGCAAGGGCTCGACCTCGAACTCGCCGAGCGCCTGCACGAGGCCGAAGCCGGTGACGGAATCGAAGCCGAGCGCATGTCCTTCGACGACGCGCCCGTCGGCGAGGTGTAGCCACACCGATTCCGCCTCGGTAATGAGATAACCGATGGTGAGCACCAGCCCGTCGTCGATCACGACGCCGTTGCCGGCGCGTTCGGTGCCCAGCGTCTCGGCGCTGAAAGCATCCGGCGGGATGATGGCATGCAGGCCGACGACGGATGCGAGCGCGCGGTCGAGATCGAAACCGTAATCGCTCGCACGCGGCTGGTTGGCCGGCGGCACTCTCCATTCGGTCAAGGCGGGCATGGAGTTCTCCTGGCTGAGTGCATCGACTCCGACGTGGCTGGCGGAACGACGCGCGAAGCACGCATAATTTAGGCCGGAGCAGGCCGTCTTGAAAGCCTCGTTCCCCAACTATTCCGGAGAAGGCCGCGTGAAATCTTCGCATGGTGCAGAAGCGGTAGCTGCACGGGAGGCAGGCCGGCTGCTCATTCCGGCCCCAGCCGCATGGCTGCTGTCCCGCGAAATGCTAGGCGGAGTGCAATGAAGCTGCTACCGATTGTCGCTTCGTTTGACCAAGAGATCACGGACCGAAGCAATGGATAACCGCAGCGACATCTGGCGTGGCGTCGACACGATCAAGGCGCGTTTCATCGACCTCAGCGACAAGGTCTGGGGCATGCCGGAGGTGTGCTACACCGAGGCGCGTTCCGCCGCCGAGCATCTCGCCGAGTTGCGCCACCAGGGTTTCCGCATCACCGAGAATGTCGCCGGCATCCCGACCGCGCTGATGGGGAATGGGGTGAGGGCGGACCGGTCATCGCCTTCATGGGCGAATATGACGCGCTGCCGGGCCTCAGCCAGGAGGCCGGCGTCGCCGAGCATCGGCCGACCGAGACCGGCGGCCACGGCCATGGCTGCGGCCATAATCTGCTTGGTTCCGCGGCGCTGCTGGCCGCGACCGCGGTGAAGGACTGGCTCGCCGAGAACAAGGTGCCGGGCCGCGTCCGCTATTACGGCTGCCCGGCGGAAGAAGGCGGCGCGGCAAAAGCCTTCATGGTGCGCTCCGGTGCGTTCGAGGACGCCGACATCGCCATCACCTGGCATCCGCACAGTTTTTGGGAAGTGGCCGTGACACCGTCTCTCGCGAATACGCGCGCCGACTTCATCTTCACCGGTCGAACCTCGCATGCGGCGGCTTCGCCCCATCTCGGCCGTTCTGCGCTCGATGCGGTGGAATTGATGAATGTCGGCGTGAATTACATGCGCGAGCACATGCCGAGCGACGCGCGCGTGCACTATGCGCTGCTCGACACCGGCGGCATCGCACCGAACGTGGTGCAGGCCCATGCACGGGTCCGCTACTCGATCCGCGCCCGCGATCTGCCCGGCATGAACGAACTGGTCGGTCGCGTCAGCAAGATCGCGGAGGGCGCGGCGCTGATGACCGAGACCAAGGTCGAGATGAAGGTCATCTCCGCGGTCTCCAACATCCTGCCGAACACGCCGCTGGAGCAGGCGCTGCACCGGGTCATGGAAGAGCTCGGACCGCCGCATTTCGACGACGCCGACAAGAGCTTTGCCAAGGAGATCCGCGGGACCCTGAGCGACAAGGACATCGAGTCGGTCTACTACGCCATCGGCATGGAGCCGACCGATCGGCCGCTGGCCGACTTCCTGGTGCCGCTCGACGCCAAGCGCAATCCGCTGGTCGGCTCGACCGACGTCGGCGACGTGAGCTGGGTGGTGCCGACCGTGCAGGTTCACGCGCCGACGGTTGCAATCGGCACGCCCTTCCACACATGGCAGGTTGTGGCGCAGGGCAAGAGCGGACACGCCCACAAGGCCATGGTGCAGGCCGCCAAGGCGATGGCCGGTATCGGCATCAAGGCGTTGACGGATCCGGAGCTGATCAAGGCCGCGAAGGCGGACCTGACGAAGCGGACCGCGAAGACGCCTTATGTCTGTCCGCTGCCCGACCACGTCGAGCCGCCCCTGACCATGTCCGTGGCGTAGAATTCGCCTCGATACTTCGTCTGATGCGACGAACAAATTTTCTGCAGTGCAACGAGGATTCCGGCGCGTTTTGACGCCGGATTGCCGAACGCTTGGGCTGTGGAACACGGTTTTGCCCAACGGACAGCCAGAAGACCGTTTGCATACACACGGTCGCAGTTGACGCGCACCCTATTCAGTGTGCCATCTACCGCCAGCCAAAACCCGGCGGCCGCCCCGCGGCCGCCTGCATCCAAAACGGGAACCAGACGGGGGACAACCATGCTGGATAAAGAACTGCGTTCGATGATCGGTGACGTGAAGGACGGGCGCATGAATCGCCGCGCCTTCGTCCAGCGTCTGGCCGCTGTCGGCCTCGCCGCGCCCGCGGCCTACCAGCTGCTTGCCTTGGGCGGAGTGGCGATGGCCGAGGGCCCGTCTGCCTACAAGCCGACCAAGCGTGGCGGCGGCGGTGCGTTGAAGCTGCTGTGGTGGCAGGGCCCGACCTTGCTCAATCCGCATTTTGCCACCGGCACCAAGGACCAGGACGGCTCGCGCCTGTTCTATGAGCCGCTCGCCTGCTGGGATCCCGACGGTAACATGAAGCTGGTGCTGGCGGCCGAAATCCCCTCGGTTCAGAACGGCCTGCTCGCCGCCGACGGCACGTCGGTGACGTGGAAGCTGAAGCCCGGCGTGAAATGGCACGACGGCAAGCCGTTCTCGGCCGACGACGTCGTCTTCACCTGGGAATATACCAAGGACCCTGCCACGGCGACCGTCACCAGCGGCACCTATCGCGACCTCAAGGTCGAGAAGATCGACGATCTCACCGTCAAGATCACCTTCCCGAAGCCGACCCCGTTCTGGGCCGACGCGTTCGTCGGCGCCGGCGCCGGCCAGATCCTGCCGAAGCATCAATTCGCCGACTATATCGGTTCGAAATCCCGCGAAGCCCCCGCCAATCTCGCGCCGGTGGGCACCGGTCCCTACAAGTTCGTCGAGTTCAAGCCGGGCGATCTCATCCGCGGCGTGATCAATCCCGACTACCACATGGCGAACCGTCCCTATTTCGATTCGATCGAGATGAAGGGCGGCGGTGACGCGGTCTCGGCGGCGCGCGCCGTGATCCAGACCGGCGAATATGATTTCGGATGGAACATCCAGGTCGAGGACGACGTGCTGCTGCGCCTGGAGAAGGGCGGCAAGGGCAAGACCATCTACGCCGTGGGCGGCGACACCGAATTCATCGCGCTGAACTTCTCCGATCCGAACACCGAGGTCGACGGCGAAAAGTCCTCGATGAAGACCAAGCATCCGCTGTTCTCTGATCCGGCAGTGCGCAAGGCGCTGTCGATGCTGGTCGATCGCGATTCCATCAAGAAGGCGATCTACGGTCGCGCCGGCCGCACCACCGCCAACTTCCTCAACGGTCCCGAGAAGTTCGTCTCCAAGAACACCACCTGGGAGTTCAGCATCGAGAAGGCCTCGAAGCTGCTCGACGACGCCGGCTGGAAGCCCGGCGCCGACGGCATCCGCGAGAAGGACGGCAAGAAGCTGAAGCTGCTGTACCAGACCTCGATCAACGGTCCGCGTCAGAAGACCCAGGCGATCGTCAAGCAGGCCTGTCAGAAGGCCGGTATCGACGTCGAGCTGAAATCGGTCGTGGCCTCCGTGTTCTTCTCTTCGGACGTCGCCAATCCCGACACCTATCCGAAGTTCTATGCCGACCTCGAAATGTTCCAGATTCCGCTGAGCCAGCCGGATCCGTCGCAGCACATGCGCCGCTATCATTCGCGCTACATCGCCAGCAAGGAGAACAAGTGGCAGGGCACGAACTTCACGCGCTGGACCAACAAGGACTATGACGCGGCGATCGACGCTGCCGATTCCGAAATGGATCCGGTCAAGCGCGCCGCCCTCTACATCAAGTGCAACGACCTGATGTGGCAGGACACCGTCTTCATCCCGGCGATGCACCGTCTGAAGGTGGAGGCCTCCGCGAACACGTTGCGTCCGGTGATCTCGGGCTGGGCCAACGAAACCGACAACCTGTTCGACTGGTACCGCGAGGAATGATCCCACAGCTCTAGACGGGATCCTCCCTCATGAGTCAGTACGTCCTGCGTCGCCTGATGATCGCGATTCCGAGCTTGCTCGGAATCTCGGTCGTGCTGTTCGTCGTGCTGGCGCTCGCGCCGGGCGATCCCTTCGCGGAATTGGCGACCAACCCGAACGTGCCGCCTGAAGTCCAGGCGGCACTCCGGGCCAAGTTCGGCCTCGACGATCCGATCTACCTCCGTTACCTGCACTGGCTCAACGCCATGCTGCATGGCGACTGGGGTTTCTCCTTCGTCAGCCGGATGGACGTCGACACGCTGATCCTCCAGCGCTTGCCGGCGACGCTCTACGTGATCGGTTCGGCGCAGATTCTGGCGCTTCTGATCGCGATTCCCGTCGGCGTCTATGCGGCGACAAAGCCCTATTCGCTGTTCGACCAGATCGCGAACACGCTCGCCTTCATCGGGTTCTCGCTGCCGACCTTCTTCACGGGCCTCCTGTTCATCCTGATCTTCTCGGTCACGCTGGACTGGCTGCCTTTCGTCTATTCGACCGACATCAAGGCGACCGGCATCCGCTGGGTGCTCGAGATGATCCGGCAGGCGATCATGCCGGTGGCGGTGCTCGGCCTGTTCCAGGCGGCGTCGATGACGCGCTTCGTTCGCTCGGCGATGCTGGACGTGATCCGTCTCGACTACGTCACCACGGCGCGTGCGAAGGGCCTCGGCCAGGCCAAGGTCATCATCAAGCACGTGATGCGCAACGCCATGATTCCGGTGGTGACGCTGATCGCGCTGCAGATGCCGGCGGTGTTCGGCGGCGCCATCGTCACCGAGCAGATCTTCCGTATTCCCGGCATCGGTTCGCTGCTGATCACTTCCATCCTGTCCAACGACACGCCGGTCGTCATGGCCGTGACCTTCGTGTTTGCGTGCCTCGTCGTGCTGTTCAATCTCATCGCGGACGTCCTGTATGGCTGGCTTGACCCTCGCATCTCCCTCCGCTGAGCGGCGCACGTACTCGCCCTGGCGCGAGACGTGGCGGCGCTACAGCCGGCACAAGCTTGCCGTGGTGAGCGCGTTCCTGCTCCTCATCCTGGTGCTGGCCGTGGTGGTCGGCCCCTTCGTGTGGCGCGTGAAGATCAACGAGATCGACATCGTCGCGGGCATGCAGGGGCCTTCGTTCACGCATCCTTTCGGCACCGACGACCTCGGCCAGGACATTTTGGCGCGCATGATCTATGGCGGGCGGATCTCGCTCGCGGTCGGGCTCGCCGCGATGCTGGTCTCCGTATTGATCGGCACGCTGATCGGCTCGCTCGCCGGAATGTCGCGGGGCGCGCTCGGCCACGGCCTGATGTGGCTCACCGATCTCTTCCTGTCGCTGCCGCAACTGCCGTTGCTGCTGTTGCTGATCTATCTCTTCCGCGACGGGCTGAAGCAGGCGTTTGGCCCTGAAGGCGGCATCTTCATTCTGATCGTGCTCGTCATCGGCGGTTTACGCTGGATGCCGGTCGCCCGCCTCGTGCGCGCGCAGTTCCTGTCGATCCGCGAGAAGGAGTTCGTCGAGGCCGCCCGCGCGCTCGGCGCAAGTCCAGTGCGGCAGGTGGTGCGGCACATCCTGCCCAATGCGCTCGGCCCGGTGATCATCGCCGGCACCATCGACGTGGCCGCCGCGATCATCGCGGAATCGACGCTGTCCTTTCTCGGCCTCGGCTTCCCGCCGGATACTCCGACCTGGGGCCGGTTGTTGTTCGACGCCAAGGATTTTCTCGACATCGGCCCGCACTGGGCGCTGTTTCCGGGTGGCGCCATCTTCATCGCGGTGGTCGCCATCAACTTCATCGGCGACGGCCTGCGCGACGCGCTCGATGCGAGACGGGTGATCTGATGGCGCCGCTGCTCGAGATCAAGGGTCTGAAAACCCACTTCTCCACCGACGACGGCATCCTCCAGGCCGTCGACGGCGTCGACATCTCCATCAACAGAGGCGAGACGCTCTGCGTCGTCGGCGAGTCCGGCTGCGGCAAGACCGTGACGGCGATGTCGATCCTGAAGCTGATCGCGATGCCGCCGGGCCGCATCGCCGCCGGCCAGATCATCTTCGAGGGGCGCGATCTCGTGCCGCTGACGAGCAATCAGCTCGACGAGATCCGGGCCAAGGAGATCGGCTTCATCTTCCAGGAGCCGATGACCTCGCTCAATCCGGTGCTCACCATCGGCGAGCAGATCGCCGAGAGCCTGCGCCGCCATGAGAACGTCACCAGAAAGCAGGCGCTCGAGCGCACCATCGAGATGCTGAAGCTGGTGCAGATCCCCAACGCCGAGGGCCGGGTGCACAACTATCCGCACCAGTTCTCCGGCGGCATGCGCCAGCGCGTGATGATCGCGATGGCGCTCGCCTGCAAGCCGAAGCTGATCATCGCCGACGAGCCCACCACGGCGCTCGACGTCACCATCCAGGCGCAGATCCTCGACCTCCTGCAGGACATGAAGGAGCGCTTCGGCATGGCGGTGATGCTGATCACCCACGCCATGGGCGTCGTCGCCGAGACCGCGCAGCGCGTCGTCGTGATGTATGCCGGCAAGGTGGTGGAGGAAGCGCTCGTCGACGACCTCTTCGGCCATCCCGGCCACCCCTATACACAGGGGCTGATCCGCTCGATCCCGCGCATCGATCTCGACAGCGAGCACAAGACGCGCCTGGAGGCGATCGGCGGCTCGGTGCCGATCCTGATCAACCCGCCGGTCGGCTGCCGCTTCGCCCCGCGCTGCAAGTTTGCCATGGACGTCTGTACCGAGAGGGAGCCGCTGCTGCGAGAGATCGCGCCCGGCCACCGCATGGCCTGCCACCTCGGAGATACGCAGTTGGGAGGCACGGCATGACCGAGCCCTTGCTCCGCGTCAGCGGCCTGAAGAAATATTTCCCCGTGCTCGGTGGTCTCTTGTCGCGCCAGGTCGGCAGCGTCTATGCGGTCGACGGGGTCTCGTTCTCGGTCAACCGCGGCGAGACGCTCGGCCTTGTCGGCGAATCCGGCTGCGGCAAGTCGACGACGGGACGTTGCGTGCTGCGCCTGATCGAGCCGACCGACGGCGAGGTCGTGTTCGACGGCCAGGACGTGCGCCAGCTGAGCGGCAACGATCTGCGCGCGATGCGGCGGAACATGCAGCTGGTGTTCCAGGACCCGTTCGCCTCGCTCAATCCGCGCATGACGGTCGGCGCGATCCTCGGCGAGGCGCTCATCATTCACAACCTCGGCGCCAACGCCAGGGAGCGCGAGGAGCGCGTCGCGAGCCTGCTGGTCAAGGTCGGGCTCAAGGCCGAGCACATGCGCCGTTATCCGCACGAATTCTCCGGCGGCCAGCGCCAACGCATCGTGATCGCGCGCGCGCTCGCGGTGGAGCCGAAGCTGATCGTCTGCGACGAGCCGGTCTCCGCGCTCGACGTGTCGATCCAGGCGCAGGTCATCAACCTGCTGGAAGATCTCCAGGCCGAGCTGAACCTCACCTATCTCTTCGTCGCGCATGACCTCTCGGTGGTCGAGCACATCTCCGACCGGGTCGCGGTGATGTATCTCGGCCGCATCGTCGAGCTGGCGAAGGCGAGCGATCTCTACCGCAATCCGCAGCATCCCTACACCAGGGCGCTGTTGTCGGCGGTGCCGGTGCCGGATCCCAAGCTCAAGCGCGAGCGCATCCGTCTCAAGGGCGACGTGCCGAGCCCGATGAAGCCTCCGTCAGGCTGCCACTTTCACACCCGCTGCCCGATCGCCCAGCCGCGCTGCTCGGAGAGCGCGCCGGAGCTGAGAGAAGGCGCGGGCGGGCATTTCGTGGCGTGTCATCTCGCCTGACGTCCGTTATCGCGGTTGCGACGTGCGGCGGCGGGCCAGCTGATGCAGCACGGTGTCGACGGCCGGGACCGCGCCGGTTTCGCGGAGCCAATTGTCGGCCAGCTCGCGGAGCTCGCCCGGTGTCAGCCCGAACTTGCGGCGGAATGCGCGGATGAAGGTCGAGTCGCTGCTGAAGCGCATGCCGATGGCGAGATCGATCAGCCGCATGTCGTGTGCTGACGGAGCAATCAGCTCGCGGAAGGCAAGATTGAGCCGCTGCTCGCGCACGTAATGCGCAAGCCCGCCATCGGCCTCGAACAGCCGGTAGAGGGTCGCGCGCGATATCCGGAAGTGACGGCACAGCTCGTCCGCGGTGAGCGCGTCGGTCTGAAGATTGTCCGCGATGCGGCGCTTGATCATCGCAAGATAAAGATGCCGCGCAACTCGCTCGACGCCCGCCAGGATGTCGGCCGTCCCGCCGGCGGCTGCGGCCACGAGGTCGGCGATCGCCTCGACCGTCACCTCGACGTTGCCGGCCTCGGGACCCGGTGGCAGGCCAAGCGCAGCAAAATGGCTGGCGATCAGGCGGGCATGCGGGTGGTCCGACGGCAGCAGGGTTGCCGTGGCCGAGTCTGGATGCGCGAGCCGCGGTGCGAGCATGGCGCGTTGCAGGATGATCGTGATCAGGTGGGTGCGGCCGCCGGCCGCGTGCAGCTTCGTGCGGTTCGGTTGCGCCATGTCGAGCAGGCCGATGTCGCCGGGCCGCAGCGTTATCTCGCGGCGGCCGGAGCTGAACCGCATCTCGCCAGCGACGCAGAGGGTGATGTGATAGTGATCGAGGCCGCCGCGGGCGATGTGCGCGGGGGTTCGGTCGTATTCCAGGTCGGTGGCGGCGGTGTCGACCAGCAATGCGTTGCCGGCCATCATCGTGGTCGTGGTGATGTGGAAATCGCCTGCCGCGGTGTGAGGGATGACATCGCAGATGTCGGCCGTCATGATTTGTAACTGTGCAAGCGCACGCGCCCCGCGTTCGGGGTCGTCCGCCACCATGCTTCCGCTCACCGCCGTTCCGTCCACATCACCCCACGATGCAGCCGCACCGCTTCAACCCGACGTTTCAGAACCGGCGGTGCACCAGCATCTTCCCGGGATGTAATCGTTTGGAAATCGGTGCGCAAGCGAGTTCACGCGACGGGATGCAGCGGACTTCGCGCGAACGCAGCGCCGATGTGCCATGCGCGCATCAGTGTTCGCCGAAATCAAAGGCTGAGACGGCGGGCACATCGCGCAGCTGGCCGGTCTGCCAACGAGCATCTCGAAATCCCGGCCTACCGCGCGAACGCTTGCGGCAAGGTTCGCGTCCGAGGCATGTCATGACAATCAGATTGCGTCCGCCGCTCGTGCCCTTGATTGGACCGACGAAGTCCCGGCTTGCCGCCCGGCGGCGGGAGGTCCTCGCCGGCATCGCCGTCACGGCAATGACGCTCGGCCTGCCCGGCGCGGCGCGCGCTGCAACGCTGGTGGTGACCTCCACGGCCGACAGCGGCGCCGGCAGCCTGCGGACGCCATCACCACCGCCACGAGCGGCGACACCATCCTGTTTCAGGTCAGCGGTACCATCACGCTCCTGAGTGAGCTGCCGGTCATCACCAAGAACATCACCATCGACGGCAACGGCAACAACCCGACCATCAGTGGCGCCGGTACCTACCGGCCGTTCTTCATCGGCGATGCCGGCACCACCGGCTCGACCTATTCGGTAACACTGAAGAGCCTGACCATCGCCAACGCGGTGGCGCAGGGCGGAGCCGGTTTGGGCTCCGGGGCCGGCGCCGGACTCGGCGGCGCGGTCTTCGTTTCCAGCAACGGCGCATTGACCTTGTCGAACGTCGCTGTCTCGAACACGCAGGCCAAGGGCGGCAGCGTCGTGGACAATGCCGGAAATATGGGCGGCGGCGGCGGCATGGCCGGCACGTCCTATCCTGCTACTCCTGCCGGGGGCGGGGGACTGTTCGTCGGCTCGGACGCCCCGATCCTGAGCGGCGGTGGACCCAATGGCGGTGCATCTCAAAATGTCGCCAGTGGTCCGGCAACCGGGGGAGCCGGGGGGGTTGCGAGCGGTGGTGGTGGTCTCGGCGCCGGCGGCGCGGTCTTCGTGCAGAGCGGCGGAACGGTGACCGTTCAGGGCGATCTGTCCCAGACGAATGGCAGCGTCTCGGGCGGCACCGGCTACAACGGTGGGACCAATGGCTCCGCCTTCGGATCCGGCATCTTCTTCCAGGGCACCAGCGGCACGAGCACCGTGCTCGGCTTCGGCTCTGGCAACCAGTCCATCGCCAACGGCATCGCCGACTACACCGGCTCCGGGGGAAGCAATCCCGGCGGCGGCACCAACGCCGCCGACCAGGGCGGCAGTGTCGCGATCACCAAGAGCACTGGCGGCACGCTGACGCTCTCGGGCGCCAACACCTATAGCGGCGGCACGATCGTTTCCGGCGGAACCTTGCTTCTCTCCGGCGCGGGCACGCTCGGCGCCGCGACCGGCACGACCACGGTGTCCGGTGGCACGCTCGATCTCGGAGGTACGACGCAGGTCCAGGCAACAGTGAACCTCGCCGGCGGCGCGATCCGGAACGGTAGCCTCGACGCGTCGATCACATCGAGCGGCGGTGTCGTCAACGGCATCGGCGGCACCGCGAGCCTGACGACGACGGGCGGGACCACGGTCGTGATTGGGAGCAATACCTATAGCGGCGGCACGACTGTCAACGGCGGTGTGTTGATGGGCGATGGCTCGCTCGGCGCAACGTCCGTCCATGCCGGCGGTACGTTTGCACCTGGTAACGGCACGCCCGGCAGCGCGATGGCGGTGAACGGCAGTCTCGCCTTTCAGTCGGGCGCGATCTATCTCGTCCAGCTCGATCCGTCGACGGCGTCCTATGCGAGTGTCACCGGCGCAGCGCAGCTCGGTGGCGCGACGGTGACGGCGAATTTCGCTGCGGGTAGTTACGTTGCGAAGCGGTACATGATTCTGACCGCGAGCGGCGGCGTCAGCGGCACCTTCAATACGACCATCGTCAACACCAGCCTGCCGTCCAATTTCCACAGTAGCCTGAGCTACGACGCCAATGACGTCTATCTCGACCTGGCCTTGAATTTCGGGATTCCGTCCGTCCTCAACGGCAACCAGCAGCGCGTCGGCGACGCGCTGACCAATGTCTTCAATGCCAATGGCGGCATCGCCGCGGTCTACGCGACGCTGACGGCCGGCGGGCTGACGCAGGCCTCCGGCGAGTCGGCAACAGGCGCGCAGCAGACGACGTTCAACGCGATGAGCCAGTTCATGGGATTGCTCACCGATCCCGCCGCGCAGCGTGACGGCGGGCCGGGTTCGGCCGGTGGCGCTGCCGGATTCGTCGAGGAGGATCAGGCCAGCGCCTACGCCGTACGCAAACGCGCCGACGCATTCGCGATGATGACAAAAGCCCGGCCGCAGACCTTTGCGCAACGCTGGAGCTTGTGGGCCGCGGGCTTCGGCGGGTCGCAGTCGACAGACGGCAACGCGGTGGCCGGCTCGAATGGAGCGACCAGCCGCATCGCCGGCACCGTGATCGGAGCCGACTATCTGCTCTCACCGCACACGTTGCTTGGCTTCGCGCTTGCCGGTGGCGGCACCGGCTTCGGCGTGAACGGCCTCGGGTCGGGCCGCTCCGACCTGTTCCAGGCCGCCGCATATCTTCGACACACGAGCGGGCCGGCATATCTGTCGGCGGCGCTGGCCTATGGCTGGCAGGACATCACGACCGACCGCACTGTGACGATTGCAGGCGCCGATCGCCTGCGCGCCGAGTTCGACGTCAATGCGTATTCCGGCCGTATCGAGGGCGGCTATCGCCATGTCGGGCCATGGATCGGCGGGATCGGCGTCACGCCCTACGGCGCGGTGCAGTTCACGACGCTGGATCTGCCCGCCTATGCCGAGCAGGCCGTTGCCGGATCCGCCGCCTTCGCCTTGCGCTACGCGGCGAGGAGCGTCACGGACACCCGTGGTGAGCTTGGCTTGCGCACCGATAAATCCTTCGCCATGCAGGCTGGCGTGCTGACACTGCGCGGCCGCCTTGCGTGGGCGCATGATTTCAATCCGGACCGTTCGATTGCAGCGACCTTCCAGGCGTTGCCTGGCGCAAGCTTCGTCGTCAACGGCGCCGCGCAGGCCCGCGATTCCGCGCTCACCACGGCTTCTGTGGACATGAGCTGGCTGAATGGCTGGTCCGCGGCGGCGACGTTTGAGGGTGAATTCTCGGACGTCACCCGCAGCTACGCAGGCAAGGGCAGCGTTCGTTACGCCTGGTGAGCCGCCTCACGCATCCAGTGTGAAGCCGACGCGTAGCGTCACCTGGTAGTGACGGACCGTGCCGTTCTCGATGTGACCACGCGTCTGCGTCACCTCGAACCATTTCATTTCGCGAATGGTTTTGGCGGCGCGGCTGATCGCGTTCTTGATCGCATCATCGATCGAGGTGTCGGACGATCCAACGAGTTCCAGGATCTTGTAGACGTGATCTTTTTCGGCTGCCGGCATGTTCAGTCCTCCCTTGGCTCCGCTGCGACAGGCAGGACATCGCGCCTGCCGTGAAACGCCGCCGCAGCGGGATCAATCTGAACGGGCGCCGGCGGTTTGGGTTCCGTGATGTGGCCAACCCGCAGGCGCCGGCCGCGATGGGCGCCGACGCCCGGCGGCGTGACCGGATGTTGCGGAGGGCTATTCCGGCAGGCGCGCCGGGGAGCCGAGCTCGACGGCGGCCAGGCGTGTCGCGGCAACCGGCTGTGCATTGCGCCAAAGTATTCGCAGCAGCATCGCAAGCAGTGCGATGAGGGCGATACCGGCGATGGCGGGCTTGAAGCGCTCGTTGAGACCGGCCGCAAGGCCGATCGATTGCAGCAGGCCGTAGGCGCCGGCCAGCATCACGAGCCCGTACATGATGCTGCGTTCGCCAGGGCTGGTCACTTTGGGCAGATCGGGAATGAGCAGCGCCAGGCCGATTCCCACGATGGGTAGATCGTAGTCATAAGCATAGGGGCTGATCATCACCGAGACGGTCGCAGCGACGCCGAGCGTGAAGGACGGAGGCATCCCACGGGCGATGCAAGCTACGACCGCAACGAGTGCCAGTCCTGCGACGGTGACCTGCCCCCAGAACGCGGCGCTGGCGGGGACGCCGGCATTGAAGAGCGCCGCGTAGGCCGAGATCATTCGAAACAGGGGATACATGCCCTGTTCCAGAAAGCCCGCCGACTCCCTGATCGCGCCCTGCCACGCGATCCAGATATGCGGCCCGAAAGCCACGGTGCAGAGCAGGGAGCTCACGAGCACGACCGTGGCGGCCGTGACGATCGTTGCCCAGCGGCGGGTTGCCAGCAGATACAAGCCGACTGCAATGGCGAGGTGCGGCTTGATGACCATGGCGCCGAGCGCGAGGCCCGCGAATACCTTGCGCTTCTGCAGGTTGATGCAGACAAGCCCGATCAGCGCACCCGAGAGAAAGCCGTTCTGTCCGGAGCCGATCGTGATCGCCATGGCAGGAAACAGCACGACGAGGATCTGTGCGAAGTGCTCTCGCGCAATCGCGCGCAGCGTCATCAGATAAGCAGTGAGCGTCGTGGCGGTGAACACGAAATAGGCCGCCCAGATGGGCAGGAATGCGAGGGGGGCCAGCAACAGGCCGAACTGTGGCGGGTAGGTCCACGGCATGAAACCGGTCGCGCCGCCTGACATTCCCGCCTGCATCTTCATGAACGCCGCGAATCGATAGGTCAGGTCGAGATCGCCGAGCCAGACCCGCTGTGCGACGAGGTGAAAGGCAGCGAAGTCGGGTATCTCGTGGCCGTGCCAGAAGCCCCACCGGAAGAACCAGTAGGTCTTGAAACCCACGATGGCGGCAAGCGTTGCGAGAAGGCAGCGTACATACGTCGCTCGCCTTCCCGGCGAGGACTGAATTTGCTCCAGCGTCTTCGCGAGCACGCGTTCACACCCTCTGGCGACAGGGCGGCAGCGCCGCCGATCCGCGCGCGAGATTGCCGCCTTAGTCTTAAGGGACGGTAACGAACCGGAAAGGATTTTGGCGGCTTGCGGGCGTGTGCCGGCGGCGAGTCGGAAACTGGCCACGCTGCGCGGTCGTGTCGGGAAGGCCTGATCTGCGGCAGATTCCCGTGCGATATCGAAATGTTCCGTTCGGATTCGCCGGATGGCGTCGCGCAGCCCGCTTGTCCGCGGGAATGCGGAGGGGCTAGCTTGAACATCCTTCCTGCAGCTTCGAAGCGCGGTGCGTGATGATCGGTCGTTGGGCGAAGGGCATCTTGATCACGATCGGTCTGTTGGCCGTGGCAGCACCCGTCGTCGCGCGGGACGATCTCGGTGGCGCGCCCGGCACGATGTCGCTGCAAGTGACGACCGATCCCGCCATGATCGAATGTCGCAAGCTGGAGACGGTCAATCCCGACGCGCTCACGTTCCTGCCGCTGCGCCGGACGTTCAACGACGATTTCGACGATCATCCGCTCGCGAACGGACGCTGGGTACCGCACTACGCCGGCGGCGCAGTCTGGCCGGAAGCGCGCTATTGGGGCGGCGACGGCTCCGACTTCAAGCGCAAGACCAGCGCCAATGGCGAGCAGCAGATCTATGTCGATCCGCGCTACGCCGGCCGTGCCGCGACGCCGCTCGGACTCGATCCGTTCAGGGTGAAGGACGGCGTGCTCTCGATCGTCGCCAGCCGCACGCCGCCGGACTTGAAGCCGGTGCTGTTCAACAACGAGTACGTCTCGGGGATCCTCACGACCCAGGGTACGTTCGCGCAGAAGCACGGCTATTTCGAAATCCGGGCCAAGGTGCCGGTCGGCCACGCGGTATGGCCGGCGTTCTGGATGCTGGCGGACGATGGCGGCTGGCCTCCGGAGGTCGACGTGCTGGAAGGCCGCGGCGAGCGGCCGGGCGATCTCGTGATGACGACGCATTGGCGGATTCCGTCGACCCAGAAGATCCAGTCCTGCGGCTTCGACTTCGCGGTCGGCGACGCCTCGCGCGCTTTCCACAATTACGGTGTGCTGTGGGAGGAGGATCGTCTGGTCTATTTCATCGACCGCAGGCCGGTTTCCGACATCAAGGTGCCGATCGGCTTCGATGATCCCATGTACATGATCGTCAATCTCGCGATCGGATCAAAGTTCTTTCCCGGCGTCGGAGCCGTCGATGCGGAATCGCCACCGACGGTCGCATTCGAGATCGACCGGATTTCCGCCTATCAGATCGATCTGGAACAGGCGCGAAGATAGGGATGCTTGACGAACTCTCTCGGCGGCGGCGCACTTTGCGATCAAAGCGTAAGGCCGGGTGCCAACCCTACGGATCCAGCTCCGTATCCCAGTAGAGATAATCCAGCCAGCTGTCGTGCAGATAGTTCGGCGGGAACAGGCGGCCGTTGCGGTGGAGCTGGTGCACGGTCGGCGCGAACGCGCTCTGGCGTGGAAACATCTTGGCTTGCGCGGGCGTCAGATTTCCCTTGCGCAGATTGCAGGGCGAGCATGCCGCGACCACGTTCTCCCAGGTGGTCTGGCCGCCTTTGCTGCGCGGGATAATGTGATCGAAGGTGAGGTCTTCGGGCGAGCCGCAATATTGGCAGGCGAAACGATCGCGCAGGAAGACGTTGAACCGGGTGAAGGCAGGATGGGTGGTCGGCTTGACGAAGGATTTGAGCGAGACGACGCTCGGCAGCTGCATTTGCAGCGTGGGACTGTGAACCGCCTGATCGTAATGCGCGACGATGTTGACGCGGTCGAGGAATACCGCCTTGATCGCGTCCTGCCACGACCACAGAGACAGTGGGTAGTAACTCAGCGGCCGGAAGTCCGCGTTCAGGACCAGCACCGGCCAACTGCCTTGCGAGACATGTGCGTTCAAGTAACGCTCCCGGCCTCCAACATACGCTGCGAAGCAGCATGTGTTGACATACTACATGCAGCGTGACGGGATTGTGAAGCCCGTTGAGCGACTTATTCAGGCGCATGCAATGCGGCGGCGGGGTGGCAAAACACTTAAAAGTGCCGCGATTTGAGCGCTCGAACGGCGGATGCGCCAAATGGCGCAGCCACGCCCACCGCCGCTGTCCCTGGCGAAGGCCAGGAGCCATACCGCCCCTTGCAAAACCGCTCCGGCGGTAACGGGTCCTGGCCTTCGCCCGGATGACGTTGGGATACCTACTCCCGTACCCGCTCGAGCTTCTGCAAACACCGCGTCGCACGTACGACTGCCGGCATCTCCTGGTCCGGAAAGCTCGTTTTCCAGTTGGTGACGCCGACTTCGCCGACATAGATGTCGCCCGTCGAATCCACGGCGATGCCGTGCGGCGCCAGGAATTTGCCACTCGCAACGCCTGGGCCGTCTTCGCCGCCGAGCCGCGCGATACGTTTGCCTTGCGCATCGACGATCGACAGCCGCGGGCCGAGATTGGGCACATTGCGGTTGATGTCGAGGCCGGGGCCGAGCTCGCCGATCACGAAGGTCGGGCTCCTGGCCCCGCCGCAACAGCACAGCGCGCAGGGACGGTGCAGATTGTTCCACTGCGTCTCGTATTTGCCCTCGCCGTTGAACACTTGCACGCGATGGTTCTCGCGGTCGGCGACATAGACCCAGCCGTCGGCATCGGTGGCGATGTTATGCACGATGTTGAACTGGCCGGGATCGGTGCCGGGCTCGCCCCAGCTCTTGATCAGCTTGCCGTCCGGCGTGTACTTGTGCACGCGCGCATTGCCATAACCGTCGGAGACGTAGATCTCGCCTTTCGGCGACAGCGCGGTGTGGGTGCAGCGGTGGAACGGCTCGCCGCTCATGAATGGCGCCGGCTTGGCGGGGATGCCGATAGTCAACAGCACCTTGCCGTCGGTGGTGCATTTGCGCACGGTATGGTCGCCGTCATCGGTGCAATAGAGATTGTCGTCAGAGTCGATGTGCAGTCCATGCGCGCGCGAGAACAGGCCTTCGCCGAAGCTGCGCAGAAAATTGCCATCGCGGTCGAGCACCACCATCGGATGGGCGCCGCGGTTGAAGACGTAGACGCAATCCTTGCTGTCGACCGCGACCGAGGCGACGTCGGTCAGCGTCCAGCCGTCCGGCAGCTTCGCGAAGTTGTCGACGACGCGGTAGCGGTGTTCGCCGGTTCCGAGAATGGCTGGCATGGATATTCCTTTCTGTCATTCCGGGGCACGCGAAGCGTGAACCCGGAATCCATTGTACAGCATATCTTGCGGATGGATGGATTCCGGGTTCGCGCTATGCGCGCCCCGGAATGACGGGGGTGCCTACACCCGCCCCAAAATCCCTTCCTCGATCGCCTTGATCTGGAGCGCGAGATATTTCGAGTTGATCCGGCACTGCGCGAGGCTGCCGGCGATGAACCACAGACCGGGCTGTGCGGTGCGCGCATACATGTTGCGCAGCTCCAGACCGTCGCCGAAGCCCCAGACCGGGCCGACGCGGTCGGCGATGCCGTCGCCGAACAGCTTTCGCACCAGATATTCCTGCGGCTTGTAGCCGGTGGAGAGCACGATGAGATCCGCCGTGATGGTGGTGCCGTCCTTCATCTGCGCGCCGTCGGCCGTGAAGCCCTCGATGTCGGAAAACTGTTTCAGCCCGATCTTGCCCTCGACGATCAGGTTGGAGCAGCCGACGTTGAAATAATAGCCGCCGCCGCGGGTGAGGTATTTGAACTGCCAGCCGGTGCCGGCCTCGCCGAAATCGAGCTTGAAGCCGACGCGGGCGAGGCCGTCGAGCAGCTCCTTGTCGAGCTCCTTCGACTGCTCCGTCAGCATCACATGCGTTTTCTTCGCCAGCGGCGTCGGCATCGAGGTCGCGATCAGATCATTGTCCTCCAGCGTGCCCTCGTTGTAGGTCGCATAGGCGAGCTGCGCGGACGGCTCGATATTGGTGACCAGCGTCGGCGAGCGCTGCACCAGCGTCACCTCGGCCCCGCTGGAGCAAAGGTCCTGCGCGATGTCGTGGCCGCTGTTACCGGTGCCGATGACGATGGCGCGCTTGCCCTGCCAGTTCTCGCCGTCCTCGTAGCGGCTCGAATGCAGCAGCGTGCCCTTGAAATTGTCGAGGGTCGGAATGTCAGGCACGTTGGCGATGCCGCTGACGCCGGTCCCCATCACCACATGGCGCGGATGCATGGTGCGCTTGCTGCCGTCGGCGCGTCGCAGCGTGACCGTCCAGTGGCCCCTGGCCTCGTCATAGGCGCCGCCCTCGAACTCGGTGCCCGTCCAGAAGTTCAGCTCCATGGCGTCGACATAGGCTTCGAACCAGTTGGCGAGCTTGTCCTTGGGGATATAGGTCGGCCAGTTCGGCGGGAACGGCATGTAGGGCATGTGATTGACCTGTACCTGGTTGTGCAGGGTGAGCGCATGGTAGCGCTTGCGCCAATTGTCGCCGATCCGGGCCTCGCGATCGACGATCAGCGTGTCGATCTTCAGTTGCTTCAGCCGCGCCGCGATGGCAAGCCCGGCCTGGCCGCCGCCAACCACGAGCACGGTGGGATCGTGATCGGCATAGTCGCGTGAGGCGTTGCGCAGATCGAGCCAGTTCGGACCGCGGAAGTCGCGCGAATAGGCCTGGCCGCGCGGCCGCGATGTGCCGAGCTGTTCCTCGAACCCCCTGAGCTCGTCGAGCGCGGTGAGGAGTGTCCACGCCTTCAGCCGATCGCCGTCGGCAGGATCGGGCACGAGCCGCACGATGCCGCTGCCGCGTCCCGTCGCGGTTTCGAAGTCAAAGATGGCTTCGATGGTGTTGGTGCCGGCGCGCGTCACCCAGCGTGGCGGTGCGCGGTTGGGGGCGATCTTGAAGCTGGTTGGCGCTGCCTTTGGTGCGAATAGGGTCAGCGCTTGTGCGACCTCCTCGCGGCCGGCAAGCGTCTGCAGGTTCCAGCTCAGCGCCAGCACATCGCGCCAGAAGCATTCGGCCACGAACAGGCGGTCGAGCGCGGCTCGATCGGGCTTGCCAAGCGTTCGCTCGAACGCGTCGAGCCAGGCTTGCGCGGAGATGGCAATATCTTTCGTCTTGTCCAGCATGCGCGACCTCGTGCCGTCTTCGCGGCGTTTCCTCTCGAGCATGATCCGGAAAAGTGGGCTGCGGTTTGCCGAAGAGATCATGCTCATATTATATGAGCTCGAACGCTATACCGGTTCTCCGGCCGCCAAAAGCGCTTTACCCGAGCAGCGAGAGCATGTGGCCCTGCTCAGGCGGAATGCGCTGGTGTTACGCCGACAGCACGCCCTCGCGTTTCTTCACCGCGCGATAATAGCTCCACCACAGATGCGCGGCCGCGCCGCGCAGGGGGCGCCAGGGTTCGGCCAGCGGCGCCATCTGCTTTTCCGTCGGCCGCGCCTGCAGGCCGAGGCCAATCTTGATTCCCTCCTGCACCGCGAGATCGCCGGCCGGCCAGGCGTCGCCATGGCCGAGACAGAACAACAGATAGACGTCCGCGGTCCACGGCCCGATGCCGGGCAGCGCGATCAGCGTGTGATGCGCCGCGTCGGCGTCTTCCTCGGCAAGCACCTCGAGATTCAGCCGCTCCGCGGTGATCTCGCGCGCGAGATGTTTCAGCGTCTTGATCTTGGCGGCGGACAGGCCGAGCCGTCCCAGACGGTCGGTACGGGCGCGGCGCACCGCGTCATGATCGAACGGATCGAAGGCGGCGGACAACCGTCCCCAGATCGCCGCGGCGCTGGCCGTGGAGAGCTGCTGCCCGCAGACGATATGGGCAAGCCCGGCGAACCCCGGCTCACGCCGCCGCAACGCCGGCATGCCCGCGATGTCCAGCACGGGCTTGAGGCGCGGATCGCGCTTGACCAGCGCCTGCACGGCCTCTTCGAGATCGGACTGGGTTTCGAGGTGGATGGTCATCGCGTCTCACTCGTCGTGCGCGGGCTTGACCCGTTCTTGAATATCCTACTCCGTCATTCCGGGGCGAGCATCGCCCCGGAATGACAAATGTGGCCGGGACAGGCCCGGCCATGACGAGATCTGTCGCATGGCGCCACCCGTTTTCCGATTTGCCCCCAGCCCCAACGGCCACCTGCATCTCGGCCACGCCTATTCGGCTCTGCTGAACTTCGACCGCGCGCGCGAGACCGGCGGACGGCTATTGCTGCGGATCGAGGACATCGATGCGGCGCGCTGCCGGCCCGAATATGAGACAGCGATCGAAGAGGACCTCGCCTGGCTCGGCATGGCCTGGGAGACGCCGGTCCGCCGCCAGTCCGAGCATCTGTCCGACTATCGCGCCGCGCTGGAAAAGCTGTCCGCGCTCGGCCTCGTCTATCCCGCCTTCGAAAGCCGCGCCGAGATCGCAAGGCTGGTGGCCGCGCGCGAGGCCGACGGGGCGTGGCCCCGCGATCCCGACGGCGCGCCGCTGTATCCCGGCGACGCCAAATCGCTGCCGGCCGACGAACGGACGAGGTTGATCGAGACCGGCGCGCCTTATGCACTGCGGCTCGACATGACGGCCGCCTGCAGCCGCGTCGCCGGGTTGACCTGGAATGAGCTGGGCGAGGGGCCCGATGGCGAGCGCGGCACCGTTCCCGCGCGGCCTGAGGCCTGGGGCGACGTGATCCTCGCCCGTAAGGAGACGCCGACCAGCTATCACCTGTCCGTGGTCGTCGATGACGCCCTCCAGGGGATCAGTGAGGTGGTGCGGGGGCAGGACCTGTTTCACGCCACCGCGGTGCACCGTCTGCTGCAAACCCTGCTCGGTTTGCCGGAGCCGGCCTACCGCCACCACCTCCTGATTCGGGACGGCGAGGGGCGGAAGTTGTCGAAATCGAGCCTCTCGACCGGCCTGCGGGAGTTGCGCAACGCCGGCGTATCGCCGGACAGGATCCGCCGGTTGGTGGGATTAGACTAAGTTTCTCTGGGGGTTAGCGAAACGCCGCCGTGACTCCAGGGGTTCCGCCGTGCCATGCTTGCCTGACGGCCCGGGGTTCGAAGGGGATACTTCGAAGGGGAGTTATGGCGGCGAAAACGCGCGCAGCGCGCACTACGCGGACGTCCAGGCGAGTGGTTCGGAAGCGGTCCGGGCCAGCCGCGAAGGTGCGCAAGCGCAGCCCCAAGGCGGTCACGCCGGACGTGGTCCAGGCGGCGCTTGCCGCCTTTGCCCATGAGGTCCGTACCCCACTGACCGGAATTCTGGCGATCAGCGACCTGCTCGCAACCTCCGATCTTGGCGAGCGGGAGCGGCGCTGGGCCGACACCATCAAGGCCGGCGCCGAGCATCTGGCGAGCCTCGCCACCCTGTTCGTCGATGCCGCCAGAACCGGCAAGGGCAAGGGCGGCGGCACGCTGCGGCAGGATTTGTTCGACCTGCGGACGCTGGCGCGCAGCGCGGGCGATTCGCTGGCCGGCCGTGCCGCGGCCAAGGGCCTCCAGTCCCAGGTCGATATCTCCGAAAAGCTGCCGGGGCTGGTGGTCGGCGATCCCGTCCGCCTGCGCGCCGCGCTCGAGAACCTGATCGACAATGCCGTGAAATTCACCGAGCACGGCGGCGTGGCGCTCGCGGTCGCGCCTTGGCGTCCCGCCAAGGGTAAGCCCAAGGCGAAGGGCAGGGCAAAGGGTGAGGCAAAACAGAGGAGCAAAGTCGGCGTCGCCTTCTCGGTCTCCGACAGCGGCATTGGCCTCGCCATGGCCGAGATCAAGCGGCTGTTCCGCCCGTTCACCCAGGCCAATGTCACCATCGCCTCGCGCTTCGGCGGCGCCGGCCTCGGGCTGTCCTCGGTGAAGCAATTGGCGCGCGCCATGGGCGGCGACATCGCGGTTGCGCCGCGGCGCGGCGGCGGTGCCACCTTCACATTGACGGTGTCTCTTGATGCGACGGGATCGGGCAGATCCCGCAAGTCGAAGGACGAAGCCGATGTGGATGCAATGGCCGCAATGCGCGTGCTCAGCGTCGAGGACAATCCGTTCGGCCGCGTCGTGCTCAACACCATCCTGACCGAGCTCGGCCATCATGCCGAGTTCATCGGGCGCGGCGAGGACGCGGTGAACCGGCTCGCCAAAGGCGCGTTCGACGCGGTGCTGATGGACATGGTGCTGCCGGGCATCGACGGGGTCGAGGCGATCAGGCGGATCCGCACCATGGCGCCTCCGCTGGCTCAGATCCCCATCATCGGCGTGTCCGGCCGTGGCGAGGACGAGGCGGCCTCGCGCCAGGCGGGCGCCGACGCCTTCCTGGTCAAGCCTGTGTCTCCGAGGGCTTTAGCGACTGCGCTGCTTGAAGCGAGACGCCGTGAGGAAGCCGCGACTTGATGATCGCGGCGTTGAGCTCGCCGCCGTAAACGAAGATCGCGGCGATGAAATACAGGAACACCAGCGCGATGATCACCGATGCGAGCCCCGCATACATCGTCACGTAGTTGTTGGCGAAGCGCGCCAGATATTGTCCGAACACGATGCCCGAGATCAGCGACGCCACGATGGTGAAGACGATGCCGGGCAGGATCTGGAGCAGGCCGCGCCGTCCGGCCGGCAGCCAGGCGTGCAGGATCAGCAGCGCCACCACCAGCGCGCCGACGGTGATGCCGTAGCGCAGCCAGGTCAGGATGCTCTCGTTGGATTCGACGAACAGCGGAATGTAACGTCGCGCCGCCTCGATGAAGAGCGGGCCGAGCACGATCAGGAACGCCATGGCGAGCGCTGTGAAGGCCGCGACCAGCGTGTAGCCGATCGATTCCAGCCGCAACCAGTACCAGCGCCGCATCTCCACCACCGCATAGGCGCGGTTGAGCGCGACCCTGAGCGCCTCGACGCCGTTGGAGGCGAAGTAGACTGACAGCACCGCGCCGATTGTCAGCACGCCGGAGCGGGTCGTGGTCAGGACGTCGTGCACCTCGCCCGAGATCGAATCGGAAACCTGCTTGGGCCAGATCTGGAGCATCAGGCTGGCGGCCTGATCGGCGAGTTCCTTGGAGCCGAAGAAACCAGCGAGCGAGGTCAGCACGATCAGGAACGGAAACAGCGCCATCAGCGTCGACAGCGCGATATGGCTCGCGATCGCCCAGCCGTCGTCGGCCAGGAACGTGTAGAAGGCATCCTCCACGACGACGTAGATGGTGCGGATGGCTTTCACGTGGCACCTACACCGCTTCTTCCTCTCCCCGCGCGTGGAGAGAGGTGAGGTGAGCAGGCGATTGGCGCAAATCGGAAGTCATTCCGCTACCATCTGATATTATTGGCCTAAAAGCCAGATCGCGAAGCGCCCCGCAGTCATTCCGGGCTCGATACGCCGGGCTTTGCTTCGCTCGGTCCCGCCGCATCGCCCCGGAATGACGGGGTGGGGAGATAGCGCATCTGCGCACACGGTGTTATCACCCCCCGATGGCATCTCTCTTGAGTACTTTCATCCTGCCGGTAGCAGCCGGCGCCGTGGCGGTGGTGCTGCTGCTCGGTCTCGTCAACATGATGCGTGGCGGCTCGCCCAACACCTCGCAGAAGCTGATGCGCTGGCGCGTGCTGCTGCAGTTCGTGGCGATCGTCGTCGCCATGCTCGCAGTCTGGGCGATGGGGCGCTAACATGGTCACGCTCAACCGCATCTATACGAAGACCGGTGACGACGGTACGACGGCGCTCGGAACCGGCGAGCGGCGTCCGAAATACGATCTGCGCATCGCGGCCTACGGCACGGTCGACGAGACCAATGCTGCGATCGGGGTGGTGCGGCTCCACACCCATGATGCGCCCGAGTTCGACGCGATGCTCGGCCGCATCCAGAACGATCTGTTCGATCTCGGCGCCGATCTCGCAGTTCCCGAACGCGAGGGCAAAGCCGAACGGCTTCGGGTGGTCTCAAGCCAGGTCGAGCGGCTCGAGCGCGACATCGACGCGCTCAACGACAAGCTCGCGCCGCTGACCTCCTTCGTGCTGCCGGGCGGCACGCCTGCCGCCGCCTACCTCCACGTCGCCCGCACGATTTGCCGCAGGGCGGAACGGGTGATGGTGGAACTGGCGGCCCGGGCCGGCGAGCCCGTCGGGACGGCTGGCATCCATTATATGAACCGCCTGTCGGACTTCCTGTTCGTGGCCAGCCGAGCCGCTAACCATAACGGTGCCGGTGACGTGCTTTGGGTTCCCGGTCAGAATCGCTGACCCCAGGATCGCTGCCCATTCAGCAGCGCATTTCTAGGGTCTAAAATTTGGCCCCTTCGCGCGTTGACCGGGCCGGATCAGGCCTTTAGGTTCCGCGCCAGTTGATAACCCCCCTCCCAAATTGAGTGAAAGAGGATCGATGAAGGTCTTGGTGCCGGTAAAGCGGGTGGTCGATTACAACGTCAAGGTCCGCGTCAAGAGCGATGGATCGGGCGTTGAACTCGCCAACGTCAAAATGTCCATGAACCCGTTCGACGAAATCGCGGTCGAGGAAGCGCTGCGCCTGAAGGAAGCCGGCAAGGCGACCGAAGTCGTGGTGGTCTCCATCGGACCTGCACAGGCGTCGGAGACGATACGCACCGGTCTTGCCATGGGCGCCGATCGCGGCATCCTGGTGAAGGCCGAGGGCATCGTCGAGCCGCTCGCTGTCGCCAAGATCCTGAAGAAGGTCGCGGAAGAAGAGCAGCCGGGCCTGATCATTCTCGGCAAGCAGGCGATCGACGACGACAGCAATCAGACCGGCCAGATGCTGGCTGCGCTGCTGGGCTGGTCGCAGGCGACATTCGCCTCGAAGCTCGAAGTCGAAGGCTCCGACTTCAAGGTCACCCGCGAAGTCGACGGCGGCCTGCAGACGGTGAAGCTGAAGGGACCAGCGATCGTCACCACGGATCTCCGTCTCAACGAGCCGCGTTATGCCTCGCTGCCCAACATCATGAAGGCCAAGAAGAAGCCGATCGCGGACAAGACCGTTGCCGACTACGGCGTCGACGTCACCGCGCGCCTCGAAGTTCTGAAGACGGCTGAGCCCGCGGGCCGCAAGGCCGGCGTCAAGGTCAAGGACGTCGCCGAGCTGGTGTCGAAGCTCAAGAACGAAGCCGGGGTGCTCTGATGACGACGTTGCTGATTGCTGAACACGAACACGAGGTCCTCAAGGACTCCACCAACAAGGCGCTGACTGCGGCCTCGCAGCTCGGCGGCGATGTCCACGTGCTGGTCGCCGGCGGCGGGCAGGGCACCAAGGCTGCGGCCGATGCGGCCGCCAAGCTCGCGGGCGTCGCCAAGGTGTTGGTCGCCGAAGGCGAGCCCTATGCGCACGATCTCGCCGAGCCGCTGGCCGCGCTGATCGTCTCGCTGGCCCCGTCCTATGACGCGATCGTCGCGCCCGCGACCTCGCGCTTCAAGAACGTGATGCCGCGCGTCGCCGCCCTGCTCGACGTCATGCAGGTCTCGGAGATCATCAAGGTGGTCGCGCCCGATACCTATGAGCGTCCGATCTATGCCGGCAACGCCATCCAGACGGTGAAGTCGAAGGACGCCAAGAAGGTCATCACGGTCCGCACCTCGACCTTCGCCGCAACCGGTGAAGGCGGCAGCGCCGCCGTCGAGAGCGTGGCGGCTGCGGCCGATCCGGGCCTGTCGTCTTTCGTCGGCGAGGAAGTCGCCAAGAGCGACCGTCCCGAGCTGACCTCGGCCAAGATCATCGTCTCCGGTGGCCGTGCCATGCAGAGCCGCGAGAACTTCGCCAAATACATCGAGCCGCTCGCCGACAAGCTCGGCGCCGGCGTCGGTGCCTCGCGCGCGGCGGTGGACGCCGGCTATGCGCCGAACGACTGGCAGGTCGGCCAGACCGGCAAGGTCGTCGCCCCCGAGCTCTACGTCGCGGTCGGCATTTCCGGCGCGATCCAGCATCTGGCCGGCATGAAGGACTCCAAGGTGATCGTCGCGATCAACAAGGACGAGGACGCGCCGATCTTCCAGGTCGCCGATTACGGCCTGGTCGCCGACCTCTATCAGGCGGTTCCTGAGCTCACCGACGCGCTCGCCAAGCTCGGCAAGTAAAAACGCGATAAAAACACCGGCCGGAGTGCTACACTCCGGCCGGTGTTTCTTTTTCGAGGCGTTTTCTTTGGCGTGGGGCACGCCGGGGAAGCGATCCAATCTAGGTTTCGAGCCAAGGTTCTGGTTAAATCGGACCTCCCGGCTCGGGGAATTAAGCAGGCGCGATATGCGCGCCGTTCCGGTGGATGACATTATGGCGGCAGTGATCAAGAAGGTCGGCGTGATCGGCGCGGGTCAGATGGGCAACGGCATCGCGCATGTCGCGGCGCTGGCCGGCTTCGACGTGGTGCTGAACGACATCTCGGCCGACCGCCTCAAATCCGGCATGGCCACCATCAATGGCAATCTGGCGCGCCAGGTCTCCAAGAAGGGCGTCACTGAGGACGACAAGGTCAAGGCGATGGCGCGCATCTCGCTGGCCGAGAAGCTCGACGACCTCGCCGACTGCGATCTCGTGATCGAGACCGCGGTCGAGAAGGAAGAGGTCAAGCGCAAGATCTTCCACGAGCTCTGCGCGGTGCTGAAGCCGGAAGCGATCGTCGCTTCCGACACGTCGTCGATCTCGATCACGCGGCTGGCCGCCGCCACCGACCGGCCCGAGCGTTTCATCGGCATTCACTTCATGAATCCGGTGCCGCTGATGGAGCTGGTCGAGTTGATCCGCGGCATCGCCACCGACGATTCGACCTTCGAGGCGTCCAAGGAATTCGTTGCCAAGCTCGGCAAGCAGGTCGCGGTCTCCGAGGATTTCCCGGCCTTCATCGTCAACCGCATCCTGCTGCCGATGATCAACGAGGCGATCTACACGCTGTACGAAGGCGTCGGCAACGTCGAGGCGATCGACGCGGCGATGAAGCTTGGCGCGCATCATCCGATGGGTCCGCTGGAGCTGGCCGATTTCATCGGCCTCGATACCTGTCTGTCGATCATGCAGGTGCTGCACGAGGGCCTGGCCGACTCCAAATACCGCCCGTGCCCGCTGCTGGTGAAGTACGTCGAGGCGGGTTGGCTCGGCCGCAAAACCCAGCGCGGATTCTACGATTACCGCGGCGCCAAGCCGGTTCCGACGCGGTAAGGTGGCGGTGCCGTAGGGTGGGTTAGCGCAGCGTAACCCACCACTTCTGTATCTGCGGATGTGAACAGTGGTGGGTTACGCCTTCGGCTAACCCACACTACAGCATCCGCGTCGTGACAATTCATGTCGCGTTAACCCATCGCCCCTAGGCTCTCGCCCGGTACGAGGGTTTGCGTAATGGACATGATGGCGATGGTCAGCACCATGCTGGCCGCTCAGCAAGGCGCGGTGCAGTCGAATATTTCGGCGACGCTGATGAAGCAGAACGCGGATGCGGAGAAATCCACCGTCCTGACGCTGCTCGGCGCCGGTCAGCCCTCGCTCGCCAATGTCGGCGCCGGCGTCGGCGGAAATCTCAACGTCACGGCCTAAAGCGATGCGGCGGCCTTGCTCGTCGCGGCCCGGAGCAGCTTGAGCGCATCCTCGCTTGCCCATTCCGCCGGCCCCGCGATCGTCGCGATCTCGCAGCCTTGCGGGTCGACCAGCACCGAGGTCGGCATGCCCAAGGCCCGGCCTATGGCCTTAAGATCCTGGAAAACCTTGGCTTTCTGGTCGTTGAAATAGCCGAGCCGGGTCAGATTGGCCTCTTTCAGGAAGGTTTTGGGCTTTTCGGGGTCGCGGGTGTCGATATTGATCGCCACCACCTCGAAATTCGGCCCCGACAGTTTGCCCTGGAGCTCGTCCAGCGCCGGCATCTCCTTGCGGCACGGCACGCACCAGGTGGCCCAGAGGTTTACCAGCAGCGTCTTGCCGCGGAAATCGGACAGCTTTTTCGGCTTGCCTTCGGCATCCTCGAAAGTGAGGTCCGGCAGCTTCAAGGGCGCGCTCGCCATGGTCAGGGCGGCCAGTTCGCCATGAGCGAGCGGAGCGATCCTCGAGGCCGTGGCTACCGCCGGCTTGCAGGCCGGATCGCCTGAGGGCGCCCGGCCCAGGCCCAGCCCGTACAGCGCGGCGAAGCCGGCCAGCCCCCCGATCGCCACGGTGGCGATGACGAGGGGGATCCGGCGCGTGGCGGAGGGCTTCGGGTCGAGCATATCGTTTGTCATCCGGTCGCAGATATGGCTATCAGGGGCCTCTTAGTACGGCTGGCTCCGGCCAGCAAACGTGACGAGCGGCAGGCAAGGCGTGAGCAGGGGATCATGAGCAACAAGATGTGGGGCGGCCGGTTCTCGGAACGCCCCGATGAGATCATGGAAGAGATCAACGTCTCCATCGACGTCGATCGTCACCTCTTTGCCCAGGACATTGCAGCATCCAAGGCCCACGCCGCGATGCTGGCCAGCCAGGGCATCATCACGGCTTCTGATGCGAAAAATATCGGCAAGGGTCTAGACACGATTCTGTCAGAGATCGGCTCGGGCGGCTTCACCTTCAACCGCGCGCTCGAAGACATCCATATGAACGTCGAGAGCCGCCTGTCGGAGCTGATCGGCCCCGCCGCCGGCCGCCTGCACACCGCGCGCTCGCGCAACGACCAGGTCGCGACCGATTTCCGTCTCTATGTCCGCGATATCCTCGACGAGACCGATGCCGCCCTCGCCACGTTCCAGGCGGCGCTGGTCAACCGCGCGCTCGAGCATGCCGCGACCGTCATGCCCGGCTTCACGCATCTGCAGACCGCGCAGCCCGTGACGTTCGGCCATCATCTGCTCGCCTATGTCGAGATGGCCGCGCGCGACCGTGGCCGCTTCCAGGATGCGCGCAAGCGGCTCAATGAATCCCCGCTCGGCGCCGCCGCGCTCGCCGGCACCTCGTTCCCGATCGATCGTCACGCCACCGCCAAGGCGCTCGGCTTCGACCGCCCGATGGCGAATTCGCTGGATGCGGTCTCCGACCGCGACTTCGTGCTGGAGACGCTGTCGGCGGCCTCGATCTGCGCCGTGCACATGTCGCGCTTTGCCGAGGAGATCGTGATCTGGACCTCGCCGCTGGTCGGCCTGATCCGGCTCAGTGACAAGTTCACCACCGGTTCCTCGATCATGCCGCAGAAGCGTAATCCGGATGCTGCTGAGCTCGTGCGCGCCAAGACCGGCCGCGTCATCGGCGCGCTCAACGGGCTGCTGATCGTGATGAAGGGCCTGCCGCTCGCCTATCAAAAGGATATGCAGGAGGACAAGCAGGGCGCGATGGAAGGCTTCGCCGCGCTATCGCTGGCCATTCGCGCCATGACCGGCATGGTCCGCGACCTCGTGCCGGATGAGCCGAGGATGAAGGCGGCGGCGGGCGAGGGCTACGCCACCGCGACCGATCTCGCCGACTGGCTGGTGCGGACGCTGAAGATGCCGTTCCGCGACGCCCACCACGTCACCGGCCGCATCGTGGCCAAGGCCGCCGAGAGCGGCGTGGCGCTGCATGAGCTACCGCTCAAGGAGATGCAGGCGATCGAGCCGAAGATCACCAAGGACGTGCTCGGCGTGCTCTCGGTCGAATCGTCGGTGAAGAGCCGGACCAGCTTTGGCGGCACCGCGCCGAAGAACGTGGCGGCCCAGGCCAAGGCCTGGGCGAAGCGGCTGGAAAAAGAGCGAAAATTGGGCTGAGGGCAAAATTTCGCTTATGTTTCATGGTCATCCGGCTCTCGCCAGAGCGCGCCAATCTCTGTATGGTGCGCCCCGCGTAGTGGGGATTTCGTCGTGACGTCAAAGTTTCGCCCGGCCGGCTCGGGGTGGGCCATCATTGTCTTGAGCCTGACGGCGCTCGCGCTTGCCGGCTGCGGCCGCAAGGGCCCGCTGGATCTGCCGCCGACCGCGTCCAGCGCGTCCACGGCCAATATCGCAGCTCCGACCGACACCGAGACCGAAGCCCAGAAGACGCCGAGCGTGTTCAATCCCACCTACGGTGCGGATGCAGCGCCTGCTGCGACCAAGGGCAAGAAAAAGCCGTTCATTCTCGACCCGCTCCTGGACGAAAGACCCAGCCGATAGGCTGGAGCAACTGAGCCAACGCCATGAACCATTTCGACTATCGCAACGGCGTGCTGCACGCCGAGGCGGTGAACCTGTCCGAGCTGGCCGCAGCCGTCGGCACGCCGTTCTATTGCTATTCGACCGCGACGCTGGAGCGCCATTACCGCGTTTTCACCGACGCTTTCGCCGGCGAGAAGGTGCTGGTCTGCTACGCCATGAAGGCGAACTCCAACCAGTCGGTGCTGCGCACGCTGGCGAAACTTGGCGCCGGCGCCGACGTCGTCTCCGGCGGTGAATTGAAGCGCGCGCTGGCCGCCGGCATCCCCGCCAGCAAGATCCTGTTCTCCGGCGTTGGCAAGACGGAGGAGGAGCTTCGCGCTGCGCTGGCCGCCGACATCCTCTGCCTCAACGTCGAATCCGAGCCCGAGCTCGAGCTGTTGTCGCGGCTTGCGACCGAGATGGGCAAGACCGCGCGCATCTCGTTGCGCGTCAACCCGGACGTCGATGCCGGCACGCACGCCAAGATCTCGACCGGAAAATCCGAGAACAAGTTCGGTATCCCGATCGTGCATGCCCGCGAGGTCTATGCGCGCGCCGCGAAGCTGCCGGGCATCGAGGTGACGGGCACCGACGTGCATATCGGCAGCCAGATCACCGACCTCACCAGCATGGAGACCGCGTTCCGCATCCTTGCTGAATTCGTGCAGACGCTGCGTGCCGACGGTCACGACATCAGCCACGTCGATTTCGGCGGCGGCCTCGGCATTCCCTATTACATGGACCGCGAGGCGCCGCCGGCGCCCGACGTCTATGCCGCCATGGTCAAGCGTGTCAGCCACAATCTCGGCTGCACGCTGATGTTCGAGCCGGGCCGCATGATCGTCGGCAATGCCGGCATCCTCGTCGCCAAGGTGATCTATGTGAAGCACGGCGACGGCAAGAACTTCGTCATCATCGACGCAGCGATGAACGATCTGATCCGGCCGACGCTGTACGAGGCCCATCACGACATCCTGCCGGTGACGCAAGCTGCGAAGGGCGCGGCTACGATGGTGGCCGACGTCGTCGGCCCTGTCTGCGAGACCGGCGACTATCTCGCATTGGACCGCACCCTGCCGACGCCGAAGCCCGGCGATCTCATCGCCATCATGACCGCGGGCGCCTATGGCGCTGTGCAGGCAGGCACCTACAACACGCGGCCGCTGGTGCCCGAGGTGCTGGTGAAGGGCGACCAATACGCCGTGGTGCGCCCGCGCATCGAGGTCGAGCAACTCATCGCGATGGATAAGCCGGCGCCGTGGTTGTGAGGGGCTGAAAGGCCGCGCAACAATCTCGGTGTCGTCCCCGCGTACGCGGGGACCCATAACCACAGGGAGGAGTTGTGACGCGGATCCGGTAACTCCGAGTCTTCGCCAAACTTCTCCCTGTGGCTATGGATCCCGGGCTCGCGCTTCGCGCGCCCCGGGATGACGAGAGGTGTGTGGGATGGCTACTTCCCTGTCACTCCACCCTTTGCACCACCAACCACAACCCCCGCCTTCTTCTCGATCGGCTTGATCGCCGCGGTGAAATCGGAATCGGCACCTTCCGCGCTGATGATCGTCTCCCACAGCCGCCCGACCGCGTCCGCGACCTCCATCGACAGGCCGAGCGACTTCATCTCCTCCAGCGCGAGGCGCACGTCCTTCACCATCAATCCCGTGGCGAAACCGAAGTCGAAAGTTCGCGGCAGCACAGAGCGCGGAAACTTGTCGCGGCTGGCGGTGTTCATGCCCGAGCCGGCGTTGATGACGTCGATCATCACGGCAGGATCGAGCCCGGCCTTGACGCCCATCACCACCGCTTCCGAGGTCGCCACCATCGCGGTGGCGGACAGGAAATTGTTGGCGAGCTTCATGGTCTGCGCCGCGCCCGGCTTCTCGCCGATGAAGAACACCTTTCCGATCACGTCGAGCGCGGGCTTGAGCAGCTCGAACTCCACTTTCGGTCCTGACACCATCACCGCCAGCGTGCCCTTCTCGGCGCCGCCGACGCCGCCGGAGACGGGGCAGTCGATCTGCACGATGTTGCGCTTTGCCAGAAGGCCGTGAATCTTCGTCGCCATCGTCGAGCCGACGGTGGACAGATCGATGAAGCGCTTGGCGCGGCTCCCCTCGATCACGCCGTTCGCCCCCGTGGCGACCTCGAGCGAAGCCTGCAGCGAGGGCAGGCTCGCCATCACGGTCTCGACCTGGTCGGCGACGTCCTTCGGCGATGTCGCAGCAGTCGCGCCGCGGGCCACGAGCTTGTCCGTGACCTCCTTGCGCGTGTCGAACACGACGAGCTTGTGGCCTGCCTCGATGAGCCGCCGTGCCATCGGGAAACCCATGTTTCCGAGGCCGATGAATCCGATGTCCATGGTGTTTCCTTGTGTTGGTTGCTTTGTTGTTATGAAGATGTGCGCTCCTCCCTCGGTGTCGTCCCGGACAAGCGCGCCCAAAGCGCGCGCAGATCCGGGACCCATACCCCCAGGGAGAAGTCGTTGCGCGAAGGCGGTCAATCCGAGTCCTGCTAACCACGTCGTCCTGTGGTTATGGATCCCGGGCTCGCGCTTCGCGCGCCCCGGGATGACGGAGGAGAGAGACCGGCCTCCTCACGCCTTGCCGTCGATCTCCGCGAACACCTCACGCGCGATGCGGAAGCTGTCGACCGCGGCCGGCATGCCGCCATAGATCGCGACCTGCATCAGGATTTCGCGGATTTCGTCGCGGCTGACGCCGTTGGTGAGCGCGCCCTTCAGATGCGCGCGAAACTCGTGCTGGCGGTTGAGGATCGCGATCATGGCGACGTTGAGCATGCTGCGGGTCTTGCGCGGCAACTCCTCGCGGCCCCACACCGTGCCCCAGCAATATTCGTTGAGCATCTCCTGGAACGGACGGTTGAAGTCGTCGACGTTCTTCAGGGCGTTGTTGACATAGGCCTCGCCCAGCACCGCTCTGCGGACTTCCAGGCCCTTGTCGTGCATCTTCTTGTCCATGGCGTTCCCTCTGTCTCCCTTGGATGGCGGCGCGGAAAGTACGGGGTTGCGGCGGGCCAGTCACGTCCTCGTGTTATGCGGGAAAAGGGGGCTCTCCCGTACCGGAACGGATGCCTCAGTGCTGCCGTTGTGGTACGCTTCTCTCCCGGGCAACCTGGAGAGTTGATTGAACGGCGTCACACCCGACCCGTCAGACCCGATCCGCGATGGCGACGCTCTGTCGCGGCTGAAGCTGGCGCAGGCCCTGCAACGGGCTACTTATGCCATCGCGTGGGAGCGTGCTTGGCCGCATCTGGCTCGGCTGTTGACGGTTGTCGGCCTGTTCCTGGTGGTGTCATGGGCCGGTCTGTGGCTGGCGCTGCCGTCGGTCGTCCGGGCCATTGGTCTCGTCCTCTTTGCCGGCATCGCAATTGCCGCCCTTGCTCCCCTGATTCGTTTCCGATGGCCGGCTCGCGAAGAGGCTCTGGCCCGGCTCGACCGCGGCTCCGGCATCCGGCACCGCCCGGCGACGACGCTCACGGACACGCTGACCTCGCAGGACCCGATCGCGCGGGCGCTGTGGCAGGCGCAGCGCGAGCGCACGCTGGCCTCGCTCAAGCGTATCCGTGCCGGTCTGCCGCATCCGCGCCTTGCCTTGCATGATCCCTGGGCGCTGCGGGCGCTGGTCATGGTGATGCTGGTCGCGACCTTCTTCGCCGCCGGCAGCGAGCGCGCGATGCGGCTCGGGGCCGCGTTCGACTGGAACGGCGTGCTGGCACCGACCAACGTCCGCGTCGATGCTTGGGTCAGCCCGCCGCTCTACACCGGCAAGCCGCCGATCATACTGTCCGCCGCCAACAAGGAAGCCGCGGCGCTGCCCGCCAGCGGTCCGCTCGCGGTGCCCGCCGGCTCGACCCTGATCGTGCGCTCGTCGGGCGGCAGTCTGGACGTCGCCATCTCCGGCGGCCTCAAGGAGGTCGTGCCCACCGAGGCCGCGCCGAAGGGCACCAACGAGAAGCATTTCACCATCGCGGGCGACGGCAGCGCGCATGTCCGCGCGCCCTCGGGCCAGCCGCAATGGGCCTTCACGGCGATGCCAGACCGCGCGCCGACGATCGCGCTCGCCAAGGATCCCGAACGTCAGGCCTATGGCGCGTTGCAGCTCTCCTACAAGATCGAGGACGATTACGGCGTCACCGGCGCCGCCGCGCAGATCGTTCCGCGCGCCGCCGACGGCACGGAAGGGGCCAAGGACGCGACCAGGGATACCGACGGCAAGGCCGCGCGGCCGCTATACCAGCCGCCGCAATTCCCGCTGACGCTGCCCAATGCGCGGACCCGCAACGGCGTCGGCCAGACGGTGAAGGACCTCAGCGAGGATCCCTATTCCGGCGCGGACGTTACGTTGACGCTCACCGCCAAGGACGAGGCCGGCAACGAAGCGAAGAGTGAACCCTTCAACATGCGCCTGCCGGGGCGGCTGTTCACCAAGCCGCTGGCCCGCGCGCTGATCGAGCAGCGCCGCATCCTCGCGCTCGACGCCAACAGGAATTCCGACGTCTACACCGCGCTCGACGCGCTGATGATCGCGCCCGAGATGTTCACACCGGAAGCCGGCCAGTATCTCGGCCTCCACAGCGTCGCGCGCCAGCTCGAGGCGGCGCGCACCGACGATTCCCTGCGCGAGGTCGTGGCGAGCCTGTGGGCGCTGGCGGTGACGATCGAGGACGGCAACATCAGCGACGTCGCCAAGGCGCTGCGCGCGGCGCAGGATGCGCTCAAGCAGGCGCTTCAGCGCGGCGCCAGCGACGAAGAGCTCAAGAAGCTCATGGACAATCTGCGGACCGCGCTGGACAATTACATGCGCCAGTATGCGCAGCAGATGCGCAACAATCCGCTGGCACGGCCGGCCGTCGGCCTCGACGACCAGATGAAGCGGATCGAGCGGCTGATCCAGCGCGGCAACCGCGACGCGGCTGCGCGCGAGCTGGACCGGCTGGCGCGTTTGCTGGAGCGGCCCCCGGGGCCGCCCAGCGCCGAACAGCGCGAGATGGACGAGATCGCGCGCGAGCTCAACGATCTGCTCCGCGAGCAGAACGCGCTTCGGGACGAAACCGACCGCCAGAGCAAGGACGCCAAGCGCGGTCCGCGTACCAAGCCTCTGCCGCCCAAGGTCGCGGAGATCCTGCGCAAATCGAGGGAACTGCGGCAGAAGACCCGTGGCGCCACCAGCGATCAGCTGCAGGATCTGGCAAAGCAGCAGGAAGCCTTGCGTGAAGAGCTCAAGACCTGGCGTGAATCCCAGGGGAGCAGATAGCTCATGAAGCACATCTCGATCTGGCACAACGGGACGACACGGGGAGGGCTTGCGACGGCATGCCTCGCCCTGGCGCTATCCTGTTCCACGGCTTCGCTCTGCCTGGCCCAGTCGTCGCGCGCCGATCAGAAGAGTCTGGACGCGCTGCTCGACAGTGCCGATCGGTCGATGAAGCAATCCGCCGACAGCCTGAAGGACAAGAACGCGGACGACAGCGTCGGCCAGCAGTCCAAGGCCATCCGGGACATGGAGAAATATCTCTATCCCGATCCGAACGATCCATCGGCCCAGCGCGAGGGATCTCAGGATACTCAGGGCCGGCAGGAGCAATTGAAGAAGCGGCTCGAGGCCCTCAAGAAGAAGCTCGCCGAGATGGGCCTGCAGCAGGATGGTCAGAAGGGCCAGCGCGGGCAGAAGCAGCCGGGGCAGCAGGGCCAACAAGGACAGCAGGGTCAGGACGGCGACCAGGATGGCGATGACGGCTTCGACGCTGCCGAGAACGCCATGGGCGACGCCGGCAATCAGATCGGCGAGGGCGATTCCGACGGCGCGGCGACATCGCAGGGCAAGGCCATCGACGCCCTGCGCAAGGGCATGCAGGATCTGGCCGACTCGATGGGCGGGCAGCAACAGGGCGAAGGCCAGGAGCCGGGCGACGGCGAGGGCCCCGGCCAGGCTGTCGGACGCCAGCAGGGTAACGGCGAACGGACCGACCCGTTGGGCCGGCCGCTCCGCGGCAAGGAATATAGCGACGACTACACGGTCAAGATTCCCGGCGAGATCGACGCCCAGCGCGCCCGCCGCATCCTCGAAGAGCTCCGCCGCCGCCTGAGCGATCCCGCCCGTCCGCAGATCGAGCTCGATTATCTCGAGCGCTTGCTGAAGGACTTCTGACGCTACATCCGGTGTCATCGCCCGATTTAATCGGGCCATCCAGTATTCCAGAGACGACTGTGATTGAACCGAGAAGCCACAGCGTACTGGATGCCCCGGTCAAGCCGGGGCATGACAGCGGAATGCAGGGCACACAGTCCCGCCGCTAGCCCCTCTTCGCCGCCAGCGCGTCCGCCACCGCGGTGCGGATGTCCGCGACCGAGAACGGTTTCGTCACGACGTCATGCACCAGCGCGTTCAGGTTCGAGGCGCGCTCGCGCTGATCGGCAAATCCGGTCATCAGCAAAATGGTCAGATCCGGGAAATCGCGCGCGACGGAGAGGGCGAGTGCGATGCCGTCCATCACCGGCATCTGGATGTCGGTGAGCAGGAGATCGAACGCGCCGTCCTCGCGGGTCAGGATCTCCAGCGCCTCGGCGCCGTCCTGCGCGGTGACGGTCTGGTGGCCGTCCATGGCGATGGCGCGCGCCACCAGCTGGCGCATCGAATCCTCGTCGTCGGCGATCAAGACTTTCGGCATCAGACCAACCCTTGGGACGCGCCTTCCCGTGCGGGACCCTGCGTCGCTGATTATACGCTGCCGCCGGAAATGTCGCGCCGGTTGAAGAAGCGAACGTCGATATTGCGGCCCTCCGGCGGCGGCGAGGCGAGGCGCGACCGGAAGAAAGCGCGCTCGCCGGGCTGCAGCACGGTCTGCTCCAGCACGGTATTCCAGGCGTAGATTTCGGCGCCCTGCGCGTCGCGCACCGCAAAGCGCAAGCGCGGGATATCGAGCGGCTTCTTGCCCTGGCCGACGATGACGCCCTCGATCACCAATACCTGTTTACCCTCCACGGTCTCGCTGGAGAGCTTGACGTCCCTGAAGGCCAGCCCGCGCAGGTTCACCTCAAAGCCGACCATCTTGTAGAAAGCCGCCGTCTGCGGCAGCAGCCGCACCATGTCGCCGCGCCAGATCACCAGCGCCAGCACCAGCGCGCCCATGGCGGCGCAGGCGGCCGGCAGGCCGAAATAGGATTTTCGCGGAGCCGTGGTGGCGAACGGGCGGCTGACCCGCGCGCCGCGACGGGGGAACAGGCTACGGAACCAGGATTGGTGCTGCGCGCCGGCGACGTCTTCCTCGGCGGCACGGGCGGCCGCTGACCACTCGTCCTCGATCTCCTTGGCATCCTCGGCCGGCCAGTCGCTGGCGATCGATGGGCTGTCGACAACAGGCGTATCGGCGGCGCCGTCGTCCTCGGCGTAGGAGTTCCACTCTGCGGCGAGGTCGGACTGGTCGTTGCCCCGGCTGGCGGCGGCCATGGCCGGGACGGAGGCCTCCTCGATGGCATCCTCTGCATAGGCGACCCAGGTCTCCTTGCAGCGGGAGCAACGGACCGTCCGGCCGTTCGCCCCGAGGCTTCCAAGCTTGATGGCGTAGGATGTCGTACAATGGGGGCAGACGATATGCATGGACACGAGCCTTGATGCACGGACAGGTCTTGACGATGCCCCGGTCCGGGAGAGCCGGGCACCCCAAATGCTACAGGCCGACCGTTAACGAACCGGAAACCATAACGGCCGCACAACCCCTTGATCGCGTGTGGCGGAGCGTCGCGGCGCGGCTGTCGCCACCTCTCGAACGGAGCTGAACTTGGTTCGGTTCGAAAATGTCGGATTGCGTTACGGTCTGGGGCCGGAGATCCTGCGCGACCTCAATTTCCAGATCCCGGCGCATTCGTTCCAATTCCTCACCGGCCCGTCCGGCGCCGGCAAGACGTCATTGCTGCGCCTGTTGTTTCTGTCGCACCGGCCGACGCGGGGCCTCGTCAATCTGTTCGGCCACGACGTCTCGCAACTCGGCAAGGACGAGATCGCGGATTTGCGCAAGCGCATCGGCATCGTGCTTCAGGATTTCCGCCTGCTCGACCACATGACGACGTATGAGAACGTGGCCCTGCCGTTCCGCGTCATGGGCCGCAGCGAGTCGAGCTACCGCAAGGAGGTCATCGACCTCCTGAAATGGGTCGGGCTTGGCGAGCGCATGGACGCGTTGCCGCCGATCCTGTCCGGCGGCGAGAAGCAGCGTGCCGCGATCGCGCGCGCTGTGATCTCGCGGCCGCAGCTCCTGCTCGCGGACGAGCCGACCGGCAGCGTCGATCCGACGCTCGGGCGCCGCCTGCTGCGGCTCTTCATCGAGCTCAACAAGTCCGGCACGGCCGTCATCATCGCCACCCACGACATTGCCCTGATGGACCAGTACGAGGCGCGTCGCTTCGTGCTGCATCAGGGGCGGCTGCACGTCTATGAGTAGGACCGATGAGCGCGGCGTGCTGGTCGACCTCGGACAAGAGCGTCCGCAGCTTCCGGCCAGGGCGCGCAACATGTCGCCGATCGTGCCGCGCGCCTCGATCCAGGGCCGCGCGCTGGTCGCCGTCGTCGCCATCATGACGTTCCTGGCGTCGATGACCACGGGCACGGTGCTGCTGGTCAGCGCCTCCGCCGCCGAATGGCAGTCGGATGTCGCGAGCGAAATCACCATCCAGGTCCGCCCGCAGACCGGCCGCGATCTCGATCGCGACACCGCGGCGGTGACCGAGGCGATGCGCGCACAAGCCGGCATCGTCGAAGTCAAACCGTTTACCAAGGACGAGAGCGGCAAGCTGCTCGAGCCCTGGCTCGGCACCGGATTGTCGATGGACGATCTGCCGGTGCCGCGCCTGATCATCGCGCGCGTGCAGCCGGGCACGGCGCTCGATCTCGGCGCCTTGCGCGCCCGCGTGACCCAGGCGGCCCCAAGCGCCAGCGTCGACGATCACCGCGCCTGGATCGAACGAATGCGCTCGATGACCAACGCCACGGTGCTCGCGGGTCTCGGCATTCTCGCGCTCGTCATCGTCGCCACCATCATCTCGGTCTCGTTCGCGACTCGCGGCGCCATGGCGGCGAACCGCCCGATCGTCGAGGTGCTGCATTTCGTCGGCGCCGGCGACCGTTACATCGCCAATCGCTTCCTTCGCCATTTCCTCAGGCTCGGCCTGGAAGGCGGCGTGATCGGCGGCGGCGCCGCCATGCTGGTGTTCGGCTTCTCCGAGTCGATCGCCGGCTGGTTTTCCGGAACCCCCGTGGGCGACCAGTTCGCCGCGCTGCTCGGCACCTTCTCGCTGCGGCCGTCCGGCTATGCCGTGCTCGCGGTGCAGGCGGTGCTGATCGGCGCCATCACGGCCGTCGCCTCGCGCCAGACGCTGTTCGCGACGCTGAATGATGTGGATTGAGTGCAGTTTTCTTCCTTCTCCCCTTGTGGGAGAAGGTGGCGCGGAGCGCCGGATGAGGGGGTCTCTCCGCGTACTCAGTGCAAGATCATTCGCGGAGAGAACCCCTCACCCGTCTCGCCGCTTAGCGGCGAGCCACCCTCTCCCACAAGGGGAGAGGGTGAAGAAACCGGACTCCACTTCGCCTCAAAACGTCCTAAAATCATCCGGGGAAGGGATCACCGACATCACATGACCTCGCCGACCGACGATCGATCGCCGAAATTGCCGCGCGGCTGGCTGCGCGCGGCATTGGTATCGACGATCGCGCTCGTCTTCGTCGGCGCGGCGGCGGGGTTCGTCGCGTTCCTGTCGCAATTGCGCGGCGCCGAGATCGCGCCGGACCGCAAGGCGGACGGCATCGTGGTGCTGACCGGCGGCTCTTCGCGGGTGTCGGATGCGATGGAGCTGCTGGCGGCCGGCTACGGCAAGCGACTGCTGATTTCGGGCGTGCATCCGACCTCGACGGCAAGCGACATCTCGCGGACGTTGCCGGAGAACCAGTCCTTCATGCATTGCTGCGTCGATCTCGATCGCACCGCGGTCTCGACCCGCGGCAACGCGGCCGAGGCGCGGCGTTGGGCCGAGGGGCGCGGCTTCAAATCGCTGATCGTGGTCACCTCGAACTACCACATGCCGCGCGCGCTGGTGGAATTCTCGCACGCGATGCCAGAGGCGACACTGATCCCGTTCGCGGTGGTCGGGGACAAATGGCGCGAGGAGCCGTGGTGGACCTCGGCCTCGACGCTGCGGCTGCTGATGTCCGAATATGTCAAGTACATCGCGGCCGAGCTCAGGGTGAGGCTGGAGGATTTCGGGATTGACCTTTCGCCCGAGATGTCGGAGCAGCCTCCCGGGCTGCAGCAGAAGCGGCCCGCCACCGCACAGGCCAATTGACCGGTAATTGATCGGCAAATTAATCGGCAAATTATTCGGAGCGTCGATGTTCTTGATTTTCCTGCGCTCGCTCGTGTTCAACGTGCTGTTCTACACCGTGCTGGTGTGCCTCGCGATCGTGGCGCTGCCGACCTTCGCATTGCCGCCGCGCGCCATGCTGACGGTCGCGAAATGGTGGGCGCAGGCGACGCTGTTCCTGATGCGGGTGGTCTGCAACATCAAGGTGGAATTCCGCGGGCAGGAGAAGATCCCGCAGGGACCACTGGTGATCGTGGCCAAGCATCAATCGTTCTGGGAGACCTTCGTGCTGCCGGGCTTCTTCAATCGCCCGATCTTCATCCTCAAGCGCCAGCTCATGCAAATCCCGGTGTTCGGGCAGTTCCTGGTCAAGACCGGGATGATCGCGATCGACCGCAAGGCCGGCGTGAAGGCGCTGCTGGACATGACGCGCCGTGCGCGCGATGCGGTGCGCGGCGGCGGGCAGCTCGTGATCTTTCCGGAAGGCACGCGCCGCGCGCCGGGCGCTCCGCCCGACTACAAGACCGGCTTCGCGCAGATCTATTCGTCCTGCGGCGTGCAGTGCCTGCCGATCGCGCTCAATTCCGGCCTGTTCTGGCCGCGCCGCACCTTCATGCGCTATCCCGGCACGCTGGTGGTGGAGTTCCTCGATCCGCTGCCATCGGGCCTGCCGAAGGACGAGTTTCTCTTCCGCGTGCAAACCGCTATCGAAGACGCGACCGGCCGCCTCGTCGAAGCGGGCCGCAAGGAGCAGGAGCAGCTCATCGGCGCCTCGCCGAGCTACGCGCCGTCGGAGAGCTAGCGGCTTTCTCGATCCTCCGCGGGAGCCGGAGCGTGCGGGGAATGCGCCTCGCCATGCAGCATCAATGCGAGCTGATGCAATTGCGTATCGCGAAAACCTTCGGCCTCGATCGCCTTCACCGTCGCGGTGACATAATCGCGGTTGGCGCCGGACTGGCCGTGGCCCTGGAGCACGTGGCGATGCTGATCGGCGAGCGACAGGCGGCCGGCATACTGCGTATGGCCGCGGTCGACGACATAGACGAGCGCGGAAACGCGCTGCCGCGCGTCGCCCTCCAGCCACACCGAGCGCATCACTTCGCGATAGACCGAGGTGACCTGCTCGCGCGCGCGCAGATAGGCGACGACGTCGGTGCGGTTCTTTTCGGCGACGCGGAAGGCGATGCCGCGGCAGGCACCGCCGCGGTCGAGCCCCAGCACCAGCCCCGGCTTTTCCGGCGTGCCGCGATGCACGAAGGAATAGACACAGAGCGCGCGATGCTCGCCGACCAGCCGCGCCGGGACGCGTTCCGTAAATTCGAAGCCCGGCCGCCACATCAGGGAGCCGTAGCCGAACACCCAGAGGTCGCCCTTGGCTGTGGTGACGGAGGGGAGGGTGATTTCCGACATTTCGGGCACGGCTACCAGAACCGCGCCCCCAAGCGAAGCGAATTCTCCGCCTTTCGGCGCAAGCCAACCTCGCTTACATTTGCCATCATCTGGGGTCAAAGGGTCGCCGCATGTCCGATATGACCGTTGCCGCAGGCCGGCGCTCCCGTTGGGGCCTTTTCATCGCACCCGTTCTCCTCCTGATCCTCGCGGTCGCGTGGAGCTGCTTCTGGTTCTATGCCGCCTCGCAGGCCGAGGTGGCGGCAGATGCCTGGCGCGCGCAGGAGGCCAAAGCCGGCCGCATCTATGATTGCGCCAAGCGGTCGATCGCGGGCTTCCCGTTCCGCTTCGAGGTCCAGTGCTCGGGCGCCAGCGTCGCCCTGGTGTCGCAGAATGCGAGCAAGACGCCGTTCACGGCCAGGCTCGACAACATCCTGGTCGTCGCCCAGGTCTACGATCCCAAGCTCGTCATCGCCGAATTCTCCGCGCCGGCGACGCTGACCGACGGCGTCACGCAAAACACCTTCGTGATGAACTGGAGCAAGGGCCGCAGCAGCGTGGTCGGCCTGCCGGCAATCCCGGACCGCGCCTCCATCGTGTTCGACGATCCCAGCCTCAACCGTCTCGACGGCAGCGTGCAGGTACCGCTCGCGCGCGCCAAGCAGGTCGAATTGCACGGACGTCTCGCCGACGGATCGCCGGCCGATCATCCCGTGATCGAGACCGTGGCCCATATCGCGCAGGGTAGCATCCAGGGTGTTCATCCCTTGCTGGCCGAGCCGTTCGAAGCCGACACGCGCGCGAAGATCACCGGCCTCTCCGACCTCACGCCAAAGCCCTGGCCGCAGCGCTTCCGCGAGATCCAGGCCGCCGGCGGCCATATCGAGATCGTGCAGTCGCGGATCCAGCAGGGCGAGATGATCGCGGTCGCGGCTGGCACGCTCGGACTCTCGGCCAATGGCCGACTCGACGGCGAGCTGCAGATGACGGTGACGGGCCTCGAGCGCGTGATCCCGGCGCTCGGTATCGAGAAGATGCTGGAAGAGGGCGTGCCGCAGGCAACGCTCGACCGCGTCGCGCCCGGCGTGAAGTCGCAGGACCTCAACAATCTCTTTGGCGCGCTCGACCGCGCGGTGCCTGGTCTCGGCAAGCTCATCAAGCAGAACGCCAATGCCGGACTTGCCGCCGGCATCAATTCGATCGGCACCGAAAGCACGCTGGAAGGCAAGAAGGCCCGCAGCTTCCCGCTGAAATTCGTCGACGGCGCCGTGCTGCTCGGCCCGGTCAAGGTCGGCCAGATCCCGCCGTTGTATTAGGTTCTCCATCGTTCGCGCGAAGAACCCTCGTCACGATCTCTTCGCTGGATCGTGATTGCACGCCGGGAATGCGGAGCCGCAAGGTCCGCTCTCTCTCCATGTCGGCCGCACGATGATGCGGTTCGCCCAGGCAGGAGAGATATCATGACCAAGTCGAAACTGTTCGTTGCCGCCATTGCGGTCTCGTCCGCGCTCGCAACGCCCGCGTTCGCGCAGTGGCAATGGCAGTCGCAGGAGCCGGCCGCCTACGCCTCGATGTATCCGAACGGCGATCGCAGCCTTGCGAGCCCGGCAACGCGGGACACGATGGCGTCCGTGCCCGCACCGAAATCACCGCGCCCCACGGTGATGCGCGCGACCAAGGGCAAATAAATGCCGTCCACCACTTGCACGTCGCGTCGTTGGGCTCGGTCATGCCCCGGCCGGGCCCAATGCGCGCGACCTCGGACAATGGCGACAATCGCACGTGCGGATCGGCGATCTCGTGAAATTATTCCGAGCATGACCGTCAGGAAAACGTGATGCGGAAGATGCAGCCCGCCGAGAATAATCGCAGCCGGCCCCCAATCACTCCACACCAGGGAAGCATGCAGGCGCCGCAGCCGGCGCGGGTTTCCCAAGTGGAGGGAGGTCTACGTGCGGATCATCAATTGCGGACTGATGCTCGGAATGCTCGCTGCCTGTTCAGGAGAGGCGCGTGCCGACGACAATGTCGGAGCCGAAATCCAGTCGCTGAAGGCGAAGCTGAAAGAACTGCAGCAGCGCGTGGACCAGGAGGCACGCAAGAAGCGGCAGGTTGAAGCGCAGACGAGGTCAATCCAGCTGCCGGCAAGCTACAAGACGCTCGCCGCCGATCCATGCGCGGCTGGCAAGGTCTGCTACAAGGGCGTCACGCTGACATTCGGCGGCTGGGTCGATCTCACCGGCATCTACCGCTCGCGCAATCTCGCGTCCGACACCGGCTCGGTCTACAACTTCATCCCCTATCAGCAGAGCCGCAACTTCAACATTCCGGAAACGCGCTTCTCCGCGCGCCAGAGCAGGTTCTCGGTGCTGGCGGAAGGCAACGCCGATGCCGACACGCATCTGGCCGGCTACGGCGAGATCGACTTCGAAGGCGCGGCGCAGACGGCGAGCTCGGTTGCAACCAACTCGTTCAATCCGCGCATGCGGCAGCTCAGCCTGGAGGTCGATCGCAGCGATCTCGGTCTAAATTTCCTCGCCGGACAATCCTGGTCGCTGAACGCGCCGACCAGGTCCGGCATCGATCCTCGCGGCGTCGACGCGCCCGGCGTAATCGATTTCGAATCCGTTCCGGGATTTCTGGCCGCGCGGCAGCCGGGCTTGCGCGTCTGGCAGGACATCGGACCCGAGTTCAAGCTCGCCGCGTCCGTCGAGAATGCACAGACCGCGTTCTTCGGCGGCAACGTGCCCTCCGTCGGCACCCCCGCCGCCGGACCGCAGGGCGTGCTCAACCCGAATTTGCAGGTCAATTTGACCGGGCCGGGCGGCAGCTTCTTCAACAACCTCAACAATGTCAGCTTGAACCAGGTGCCTGACGTCACGGTGAAGGCGGCGTGGGACCCTCGGCTCGGGCCTTACAAGCTGCATGTCGAGGCCTGGGCGCTCTATCGCCAGCTGTTCGACCGCTTCAACAACGCCAATCACACCTACGACACCGGAAGTTTCGGCGGCCACATCTACGCCGAGCTGATTCCGAAAACGCTCGACCTTCAGCTCTATGGCTCGCGCGGCGTGCTCGGCCGCTTCACGGCGACGCCATTCCCGGACGCGGCGGTCGCACAGGACGGCACCATCCTGCCGCTGACGATCACGGCGGCGGCGGTCGGCCTGATCTGGCATGCGACGCCGAGCCTCGAGGTCTACAGCTACGCAGGTCTCGAAAAAGCCAAGGCCAATTTCGCCAATGTCGGCACGGTGCCGTTCGGCTATGGCAATCCGCTCTACAACAACACCGGCTGCGGCATCGAGAGCTCGCCGGCCGCGACGTGCAACGGCAACACAAGGGAGGTCCGCCAGATCACGGCGGGGATATACGACACCATCTACCAGGGCAATTACGGCACGCTGAAAGCCGGCGTGCAGTATTCCTACACGCAGCGGTTCGCTTTCGCCGGCGTCGGTGGCGCGCCGAAGACCGACGACAACGTCGTCATGACGCAGATCCGCTACTATCCGTTCTAGCGATGAAGCCGCTACGGCTTCTTGCCGAGCTGCCCATGCTGGCGGCCGAAATCCGCCGCGGCCGAATCCTGGCCGATCTCGACGATGCCGCGGCGGATGGCGCGGGTGCGGGTGAAGTGGTCGAACAGCGCCTCGCCGTCGCCGCGGCGGATGGCGCGGGTGAGCTTTGCCAGATCCTCGGTGAAGGTGCCGAGCATCTCCAGCACGGCCTCCTTGTTGGCGAGGAAGACGTCGCGCCACATCGTCGGATCGGAGGCCGCGATGCGGGTGAAGTCGCGAAAGCCGCCGGCGGAGAACTTGATGACCTCGGACTCCGTCACCTGCGCCAATTCGTCGGCAGTGCCGACGATGGTGTAGGCGATCAGATGCGGCAAATGGCTGGTGATCGCGAGCACGAGATCATGATGATCCGGGCCCATCACCTCGACCTTGGCGCCCATCGCGGCCCAGAATGCACGCAGGCGATCGGTGGCCGCCGGATCGACGCCTTCCGGCGGCGTCAGGATGCACCAGCGGTTGATGAAGAGCTCGGCGAAGCCGGAATCCGGCCCCGAATGCTCGGTGCCCGCGACGGGGTGGGCCGGCACGAAATGAACGCTCTTCGGCAGATGCGGCGCCATATCCCTGACGATCGCTCCCTTGACCGAGCCGACGTCGGAGACGATCGCGCCCGGCTTGAGATAATCAGCGATCTCCTGCGCCACCGGCCCGCAGGCACCGACGGGAATGCAGAGGATGACGAGATCGGCGTCCTTCACGGCCTCCGCATTGGTCGCCACGACCTGGTCGACGATGCCGAGCTCCAGCACCCGCGCGCGCGTCTTCTCCGAGCGCGCGGTGGTGACGATCTCGCCGGCCAGCCCCTGGAGCTTCGCAGCGCGCGCGATCGAGCCGCCGATCAGGCCGAAGCCGATCAGCGCGACGCGCTGGAAGTGCGGCTGGACGCTCATTTGCCGGCCATGAAGTCGCGCAGGCCTTCGACGACGAGACGATTGGCCTCTTCGGTGCCGATGGTCATGCGCAGCGCATGATGCAGGCCGTAATTCTTCAGCCCGCGCAGCACGAGGCCGCGCCTGGTGAGATAGGCGTCGGCCGCGTCCGAGGTCTTGCCCGTTTCCGGGAAGTGGATCAGCACGAAGTTCGCAACGCCCGGCGTCACCTTCAGCCCGAGCTTGGTGATCTCCTCGGCCAGCCAATTGCGCCAGGTCTCGGTGAACTGCTTCGACATCGCCTGGTGCGCGGTGTCCTCGATCGCGGCAACGGCGGCGTACATCGCCGGGGTCGACACGTTGAACGGACCGCGGATGCGGTTGACGGCGTCGATGATGTGCTCCGGGCCGAACATCCAGCCGATTCGCAGCGCCGCGAGGCCGTGGATCTTGGAGAAAGTGTGCGTCACCACGGTGTTCTCGGTGGTGGCGACGAGCTCGATCCCCATCTCGTAATCGTTGCGCGAGACGTAGTCGGAATAGGCGGCGTCCAGTACCAGCAGCACGTGCGACGGCAGGCCGGCGCGCAGGCGCTTGACCTCGTCGAACGGAATATAGGTCCCGGTCGGATTGTTGGGGTTGGCGAGCCAGACCAGCTTTGTCTTCGGCGTCACCGCCTTGAGGATGGCGTCGACGTCGGTGGTGAGGTTCTTCTCGGCGGCAACGACGTTTTTAGCACCGACCGCCATGGTCGCGATCGGATAGACCAGGAAGCCGTGCGTGGTGGAGATCGCCTCGTCTCCATGGCTGAGATAGGTGTGGGCGAGCAGGTTCAGGATCTCGTCCGAACCGGCGCCGCAGATGATGCGGTTGGGATCGAGGCCGAAGCTGCGGCCGATCGCTTCGCGCAGCACGCGCGAGGTGCCTTCCGGATAATCTTCCAGATGATCCGCCACGCTCTTGAAGGCCTCGATCGCCTTCGGCGAGGGCCCGAACGGCGTCTCGTTGGCCGAAAGCTTGAACACCTTGCGGCCCGGCTCGGCGACCGGGCTCTTGCCGGGCGTGTAGGGCGCAATATCGAGAATGCCGGGATTCGGCACGGGGCGGGACATCTTCAACTCCGGAATGGCAGGCTAGGTTCGCGATTTACGATTTCGGCCCGGTCGGGGGCACCGTATAGCGCGTTGCGTGGCTGCCGACGAGGGCCGTGGAGCGCACCGAGGCCCCCGCTTCGATCAGGGCAGCCTTGATTTTGTCGATGCTGGTTGCGCTGGTGACCGAGACCAGCAGCGCCGCGCCGTCGAAGGCGGTATCGGGCACCGCCACGATCTCGGCGAGCGGCGACAGTGCGCGCGCGACGTCGGCGTTCCACCCGGACACGCGCACACTGAAGGTCTCGACCTCCGTCACCAGGGCGCTGTCGGCGACGCGCGAGATGGCGAACACCGGCAGCGCGGCCGGATGGTCGGCGCGCTCGACGAAGGGCAGCTGCGCGATGATCTTTGGCGCGCCCGCTGCTTCCAGCTCCAGCCACCACGGCGTGCGGCTCGAGGTCGCCGAGACCAGCGCCAGATCGCCCTTGGATTTCGCCACCGCCTCGACCGCCGCCTGCGCGCTGAAATGCGCGACGTAGGGCACCGTGAAGCCGAAATGGAATCGCGCGGAATCGCGCATGGCGGGCTCGCTCACCGAGATGTCGGCATGCACGGAGAACGGCGCCTGGACATAGGTGAAGGTCGAGATGATGACGCGCCAGATGCTCTCGACCGTGTCGAGCGGCAGGATGCCGCGATGACGCTGCACGAGGTCACGCATCATCGCGGCCTCGCGCGCGGGGCGGAATGCCGAGCCGACCTCCTGGGTCTGCTTCACCTGGATCAGGCGGTCGATGATGTCGCCGCGCTGCATCAGCAGGCGGTGCATGCCCTCGTCGATCGCGTCGATCTCCTTGCGCAATTCCTGGAGCGATGGTGGCGCGGGCGGACGTTGGGACATATCTGGCAAGGGAATGTTGAGAGGCGTTCCAATGCGGGCCGGCCAGGTCGATTGGCAAGGTCGGGCCCGCTGCTGTCGAGGTTCTGATTAGGCAGTCGGAGCGGCGAAAGCAAAGAGAAATGCAAAGGGAAATTGGCCCTGCTCTGCCGCCCGGTGAGGGACTATTTTGGTTAATCCGGACCCCGACTTGACGAAAACCGCCCAAGACAGTAGTTTTTGCCTGTTCCGTGGTCATTTGAGCCGGCCGGCTTGCAGCCACGTTAAAAAACTCGCTAAACAGGCCGGGGACGCTTCCGATCCCGGCCGAACCTATCGTTCAGGCCGGGTTTTTCATGGCCTGAATCCAGCGCCGGCTTGGCAACCGGTCGCAAACGAGGTCGATGATGGTTGGCGTCAAGTCGATTCCGAGTCCCGCGATCAGTGCCGACGACCGGTCGCATGAGGTGGATCATCCGAGTTCGCAGGTTGCGCAGTTCGGCGCGGACCAGCCACTGCGGCTCGACTGCGGCGTCGATCTCACCCCGTTCCAGATCGCCTATCAGACCTATGGCGAGCTCAACGCCGACCGTTCCAACGCGGTTCTGATCTGCCATGCGTTGACCGGCGACCAGCACGTCGCCAATTTGCATCCCGTCACCGGCAAGCCGGGCTGGTGGGAAACCCTGGTCGGCCCGGGCCGGCCGCTCGATCCCAACCGCTACTTCATCATCTGCTCCAACGTGATCGGCGGTTGCATGGGCTCGACCGGGCCGGCCTCGATCAATCCCGGGACCGGCAAGGTATGGGGCCTTGATTTCCCCGTCATCACCATTCCCGACATGGTGCGCGCGCAGGCGATGCTGATCGACCGGCTCGGCATCGATACGCTGTTCGCCGTCGTCGGCGGCTCGATGGGCGGCATGCAGGTGCTGCAATGGACCGCGGCCTATCCCAGGCGCGTGTACTCCGCGCTGGCGATCGCCTGCGCGACGCGGCACTCGGCGCAGAACATCGCCTTCCACGAGCTCGGCCGCCAGGCCGTGATGGCCGATCCCGACTGGCACAATGGCAGCTACGCCGATCACGGCATCCATCCGCATCGCGGGCTCGCGGTGGCGCGCATGGCCGCGCACATCACCTATCTCTCGGACGCTGCGCTGCATCGCAAGTTCGGCCGGCGCATGCAGGACCGCGAGCTGCCGACCTTCTCGTTCGATGCCGACTTCCAGGTCGAGAGCTATCTTCGCTACCAGGGCTCGTCCTTCGTCGAGCGCTTCGACGCCAATTCCTATCTCTATCTGACGCGCGCGATGGACTATTTCGACATCGCCGGCGACCATGGCGGCGTGCTGGCGAAGGCGTTCGCCGGCATCGAGACCCGCTTCTGCGTCGTCTCCTTCACCAGCGACTGGCTGTTCCCGACCTCGGAATCGCGCGCGCTGGTGCATGCGCTGAATGCGTCGAGCGCGCGAGTGTCGTTCGCCGAGATCGAAACCGATCGCGGCCATGACGCCTTCCTGCTCGACGTGCCCGAATTCCTCGACATCTCCCGCGCCTTCCTGCAATCGGCCGGCAAGGCGCGCGGGCTCACCAGCAAGGAGGGCTAGCGATGTCCGTACAGGAAGTGCTGCCGCTGGACGGCCTCGCCAAGGAGCAATCCGGCCAGTTTCGCGCCGACCATCTGCTGGTCGCCGGGATGGTCAAGCCGGGCTCGAAAGTGCTCGATGTCGGCTGCGGCGAGGGCGACCTGCTCCAGCTGCTGGAGACCCGCGGCATCGACGGTCGCGGCATCGAATTGTCGCGCGAGGGCGTCAACCGCTGCGTCGCCAAGGGTCTTGCGGTGGTGCAGGGCGATGCCGACACCGACCTCGTCAACTATCCCGACGACGCTTTCGACTACGTGATCCTGTCGCAGACGCTGCAGGCGACACGGCAGCCGAAGGTGGTACTGGAGAATCTGCTGCGCATCGGTCGCCGTGCCATCGTCTCGTTCCCGAATTTCGGCTTCTGGCGGATGCGGCTCCAGCTGCTGGTCGGCGGCCACATGCCGCGCACCGAAAATCTGCCGGCAAGCTGGTACGACACCGCCAACATTCATTTCTGCACCATCAAGGATTTCGTCGAGCTCTGCGACGCGATCGGCGTCAAGATGGAGCGCGCCGAGGCGCTCGATCTCTACGGCCGCCCGCTGCGGCTGCGGATGCCGTGGTGGGTGTGGAACCTGTTCGGCGAGCAGGGCGTGTTCCTGCTGACGCGCGGGCAGGGGAAGTAGTTTCTCGTCATTCCGGGGCGATGCGAAGCATCGAGCTCGGAATCCATCGGCCCACAGCGTTTGCGGTCCGATGGATTCCGGGCCTGCGCCTTCGGCGCATCCCGGAATGACAGCTAATGCCCCGCGAGCGACCTTGGATCGCGCACCGGCCAGCGCCCGGCTTCCACCAGCGTCACGAACCGCTCCACGCTCTCGTTGAACAGCGCGGGCTCTTCCAGGTTGAGCACGTGGCCCGACTTCGGAAACATCGCGAGCCCCGCCGCGGGCAGATGCTTCTTTAGAAACAAGCTTGCCCCGACGCAGGGATCGTCCTCGTCACCGCAGATGATCAGAGCGGATGTGGACGCCTTCTTGATTGCGTCGGTCATCGTAAAGATCGACGGACGGCCGCCCTGGAAACCGCGCATCGTGTTCGCCGAACCCTTCGCGTCGTGCCGCGCCAGCGCGGCGTAGAAATCGGCGTGGCCTCGCGGGTCTTTGACCAGGAAGGGAATCCGGCTCGGCGCCTCCCGCGTCACCTTGGCAACCTCGGCGGAGCCGAGCGTCTCGAACTGTTCGGCATTGGCGCGGCATTGCCTGCGCCACGCGTCGAGAGTCTCGAGCTCCGAGCCGGAGCCGACGCCGGCGAGCGTCATCGACAGCGCGCGCTGCGGTGCGTTCAATCCGATCTGGAGCGACGAATAGGCGCCCATCGAGAGACCGACGAGATGCGCGCGCTCGATCCCGAGATGATCGAGCACGGCGAGCGCGTCGGTGTAGAAATGCTGATAGCTGTAGACCTCGCCTTCAGGCACATCCGACGGCGTGTAGCCGCGTGCCGAATAGGTGATGCAACGATGGCCGCGCGAGAAGTAACGCATCTGCGGCTCCCAATTGGTGTAGTCGGCCGCGAACTCGTGCAGAAAAATAATCGGCGTTCCCTGACCCGCCTCTTCGAAATAGATGCGGATATCGTCCCTGGTCGTGGCGTGGGGCATTAACTGTTTCCCTCTCTTGAAGCCGTGATCCGAGGATCGCAGTTAATGCTGTTGTCCGCAACGCGGCAGCGTCGACACAAAATCATCGCAGCTATTCGCTGCCGCCGCGTCTTTTTCTCGCCACATCGGGCGGCTTAACGGCCAGACGGATGTCGGCCGTGCACGGGCCGATCGGGAACTGGGGGTGTCAACGAAGGATGAAGAATGTTCGAGTTGTTTGCGTCTCGCCTGTCGCGTTGTGTTGTCGCGCTGGCGTTCTTCTTCGCGGCGGTCGCCGCGTTTTCCTCTCCGGCCTCGGCACGGCCGCATCATCGTCATAGCGCGGAGCGGCACGCTCACGTGCATCACGCCAGATATCATCATTATCGCCACCATGCCCGCAGCTCGCGCTTCGAGCGAAGCGCAGCGCAGATGCAGGCGAGCGGCTTCGCGGACACCCAGGCCAGCTACAATCCGAACGCCAACAGCGGCGGCATGGCCAACAGCGGCATGGCTGCAAGCGCTGGCTTCGGCGGTGGATCGGGTCTCGTGTCCGAGGCTCGGCGTTATGTCGGCGGCAATCCGACCGGGCGCGGCAGCCTGTGGTGCGCGCGCTTCATGAACATGGTGCTCGAGAAGACCGGCCACCATGGCACCGGATCGGACATGGCGAATTCGTTCGCGCGTTACGGCACCCGTGTCTCCGGCCCGCAGGTCGGCGCCATCGCGGTGATGTCGCGCGGCCGCCGCGGCGGTCATGTTGGCATCATCACCGGCGTCGATGCGCAGGGAAATCCGATCATGATCTCCGGCAACAACGGTAACCGTGTCCGCGAGGCGCCGGTCTCGCGTGGCCGGATCTATGCGTATGTGATGCCGAACTGACGTTGCAGGCAAGTAGGGTGGGTTAGCTCGCGGCCGCGCGAAGCGCGATCCGCGGGCGTAACCCACCTCTTCTGCTTTCGCGTCGACAGACGTGGTGGGTTACGCCGAGCAGATGCGCTTTGCGCATCTGCAGGGCTAACCCACCCTACCGCAGCTCAAACCAATCTCGGCTCTTCCACCGCCACTGCATCCCCCAAGCCAATCTCGCCATCGGCGATCACCTCGGCATAGATGCCGCAATCCATATGACCGAGATTGCGCGAGAGCGTCGGCGGAATCTCGAGATCGCGCACGGCGGTCTCGGGGTCGACGTTGACGGCCAGGCAGCGGACGATGCGCTTGACCACCTTCAGCCGGGCCTGGCCGATCGCGAGCGTCTGGCCGACGAGGTCGAGCTCGGACCAGGCCGGCCAGCCTTTCACGTAGAGATTGCCGCGGAAGCGCAGCGGATGCACGGCGGCGCCGAGCATGGTCTCGATGGCGCGAACGCTGCCGATATTGATGATGGACACGACCTTGCGGGCGACGTCGGAAAAACTGTGGTCGCGTCCTGACAGGATCTTTGGCGGTCCCTTCAGCTCCGGCTGAAAATTCTCGCGGAAGTAATCCTCGAGGGCGGCGCGCCCGGCGGAGGTCTCCAGATCGCCGCTGGCGACGATCTGGCCGTCCTTCCGGATGGTCAGGCGGTTGGTGGCGTCCTCGAACCGGCTGTCGAGGGACGCCAGCCGCTCATTGCGCGCCAGCATCAGGAACTGGATCTTCGGCTTCCATTGGGGCTGTTCGGGATCGAACCCGCTCGGGCCGTTCTCGATGGCGTAGCGGCGGTCGGCGGGCAGGGTCTGGCCGGCCCGCAACGGGACGCGGGGTAAAGGCTCCGGCGTCAGCCCCTTGATCGGGTAGCGGTAAAGGCCGGTGATTTCGGCGGTCTGGCTGGCTGTCATGACGCTACTTAGGGGATTCGCCCCGGTGGCGCCAAGCACGCGAATCCGCGCACGAAATTGTGAACTCGCCTCTTCCGATCCGCGGCCACGCTTCCCACATTTGGGTCAGGCCGACGCCAGCGCCGGCTGATAACGACCACTGCCGGTTGACCAGCGTCAACATGGCCGGCGGAAACCCAATGAAGATGCCGTTTGGAGTGCCTGAGTGGGCTCCATGGGCAGGCCGAGGGAAAGAAAAGATATGAATATCGACAAATATACCGAACGCTCCAGGGGCTTCGTCCAGTCCGCGCAATCGCTTGCGGTGCGCGAGGGGCATCAGCAGTTTTCGACGCTGCACGTCCTCAAGGTGCTGCTGGACGACAATGAGGGGCTGGCTGCGGGTCTGATCGACCGCGCCGGTGGCAATTCCCGCGCAATTCTCAAGGCGACCGAGGACGCCCTCGCCAAGGTGCCGAAAGTCTCCGGCGGCGGTGCCGGCCAGATTTACCTCGCGCCTGAGCTCGCCCGTACCTTCGACGCCGCCGAAAAGGCCGGCGAGAAGGCCGGCGACAGCTTTGTCACCGTCGAGCGGCTGTTGCTCGGCCTGACGCTGGAGAAGACCAGTGAGGCCGGCGTAATCCTCAGCAAGGGTGGCGTCACCCCGCAAAACCTCAATGCGGCGATCGAAGCGCTGCGCAAGGGCCGCACTGCGGACTCGGCAACGGCCGAGAACGCCTATGACGCGCTGAAGAAATATGCTCGCGACCTGACCCAGGCTGCGCGCGACGGCAAGCTCGATCCGGTCATCGGCCGCGACGAGGAGATCCGCCGTACGATTCAGGTGCTTTCGCGCCGGACCAAGAACAATCCCGTCCTGATCGGCGAGCCCGGCGTCGGCAAGACCGCGATCGTCGAAGGGCTCGCGTTGCGAATCCTGAATGGCGACGTGCCTGAAGGCCTGAAGGACAAGAAGCTGCTGTCGCTCGACATGGGCTCGCTGATCGCGGGCGCCAAATATCGCGGCGAGTTCGAGGAGCGTTTGAAAGCCGTTCTGCAGGAAGTCACCTCGGCCGAGGGCTCGATCATCCTGTTCATCGACGAGATGCATACGCTGATCGGCGCGGGTAAGGGCGACGGCGCAATGGACGCGTCCAATCTGCTGAAGCCCGCGCTGGCGCGCGGCGAACTGCATTGCATCGGTGCGACGACACTGGATGAGTACCGCAAGCACGTCGAAAAGGACGCCGCGCTGGCGCGCCGGTTCCAGCCGATCTTCGTGCCGGAGCCGACGGTCGAGGACACCATTTCGATCCTGCGCGGCCTGAAGGACAAGTACGAGCAGCACCACGGCGTGCGCATCACCGATTCCGCCTTGGTCGCCGCGACCACGCTGTCGAACCGCTACATCACCGACCGCTTCCTGCCGGACAAGGCCATCGATCTGATGGACGAGGCGGCAGCGCGGCTGAAGATGCAGGTCGATTCCAAGCCGGAAGAGCTCGATTCGATGGATCGGGAGATCATCCGGCTGAAGATCGAACAGGAAGCCTTGAAGAAGGAGAGCGATGCCGGTTCGAAGAGCCGCCTGCAGACGCTGGAGAAGGAGCTTGCCGAGCTCGAGGAAAAGTCGGCCGCGCTGACGGCGCGCTGGAGCGCGGAAAAGAACAAGCTGTCCGACGCCCAGAAGCTGAAGGCAGAGCTCGACGGTCTGCGGGTCGATCTCGCCGACGCGCAGCGCCGCGGCGAATTCCAGAAGGCCGGCGAACTGGCTTATGGCCGGATTCCGCAGCTCGAGAAGCAGCTTGCGGATATCGAGGCCAAGGAGAACTCCGGCGAGATGATGGAGGAGGCTGTCACTGCCAACCACATCGCGCAGGTGGTCTCGCGCTGGACCGGCGTGCCCGTCGACAAGATGCTGGAGGGCGAGAAGGAGAAGCTTCTCAAGATGGAGGGGCAGCTCGGACAGCGCGTCGTCGGCCAGGCCGAGGCCGTGCGTGCGGTCGCGACCGCCGTGCGCCGCTCGCGGGCAGGCCTGCAGGACCCGAACCGTCCGATGGGCTCGTTCATGTTCCTGGGGCCCACGGGTGTCGGCAAGACCGAGCTGACCAAGGCGCTCGCGGAATACCTCTTCAACGACGAGACCGCGATGGTTCGCCTCGACATGTCCGAGTACATGGAGAAGCATTCGGTCTCGCGGCTGATCGGCGCGCCTCCGGGCTATGTCGGTTACGACGAGGGCGGTGCGCTCACCGAAGCGGTGCGACGCCGGCCCTATCAGGTCGTGCTGTTCGACGAAATCGAGAAGGCGCATCCTGATGTGTTCAACGTCCTGTTGCAGGTGCTCGACGACGGCCGACTGACCGACGGGCAGGGCCGTACCGTCGATTTCCGCAACACGCTGATCATCATGACCTCGAACCTCGGTTCGGAATTCCTGGTGAATCAACCGGAGGGCGAAGACACGTCGGCCGTGCGCGAGCACGTGATGGCAACGGTGCGGACGCATTTCAGGCCGGAGTTCCTGAACCGCGTCGACGAGATCATCCTGTTCCATCGCTTGCAGAAGAGCGAGATGGGCCGGATCGTCGAGATCCAGTTCAGCCGCCTCGAGCGGCTCCTGACCGATCGCAAGATCGTGCTGACGCTCGACGGCAAGGCGCGCGACTGGCTCGCCGAGAAGGGCTGGGATCCCGCCTACGGCGCACGGCCGCTCAAGCGCGTGGTCCAGCGCTACGTCCAGGATCCGCTCGCCGAGATGATCCTGGCGGGCGACATCAAGGACGGAGATGCGGTCGCGATCTCGTCCGAAGACAACGTGCTGACCTTCAACGGCACGGCCCCGCAGACCGCGGAAATCGCCCAGTTCGAGGCACCGGTGTCGAAGCGGAAGCTGAACTGAGCGGCTGCTGGCCGAAAACGACATAGGCCCCGGAGAGGTTTTCCTCTCCGGGGCCTATTCGTTCTGACGCGCTGTCTGTACGTGAAACCTACCGGTTCGTCACCTGCAACGGTCCGCCCGTCGCGTCCGACATCCTCGCGATGGCGCCGTTGCGGCCGCTCATCATGCCGTCGAGCCGGTCCCGCTCCTTCTCGAAGCCTGCCAGCACCGGACCTTCCAGCGAACGACCGCGCGGCAGCTTCACGCGCAGCGGATCGACGAAGCGGCCATTGACCAGGATTTCGTAGTGGACGTGCGGTCCGGTCGACGCGCCGGTGGAACCGACGAAGCCGATGACCTGGCCCTGCCGCACCTTTTTGCCGGGCTCCATGCCCTTGGCGAAAGCCGACATGTGGCCATAGGCGGTCTCGTAGCCGTTGGAATGCTTGATACGGATGTATTTGCCGTAGCCGCCCTCGGGGCCGATCTTCTCGATCGCGCCGTTGCCGGAGGCGAAGATCGGCGTGCCGTAAGAGGTGGCCCAGTCGACGCCGGTGTGCATCTTCACGTAGCCGAGGATCGGGTGGCGGCGGCCGCCGAAGCCGGAGCGCATGATGGCGTTGTTGACGGGCTTCCTGACCAGGAACTTCTTCGCGCTCTTGCCGGTCTCGTCATAGTAGTCGACGACTCCGTCGTCGGGGCTCTGGTAGCGGTAGTATTTCTTGGTTTCGCCGCCGATCGTGAGCGAGGCGAACAGCACGTCGTTCTTTTCGCTCGCAGTCACGCCTTCGTCCTCGCCGGCGTAGAACACGTCGAAGGAATCGCCGGGCTGCACCTTGCGCTGGAAATCGACGTCGTAGGAGTAGATCTTGATCATGTCCTCGATGACCGGCATCGGCACTTTGTTGCGCATCGCGGTCTCGTAGATGCTCTGGTAGAGCCGCACGCCGGTGCCGTCATCGTCGTCATCGTCGTCGCTGTTGGCGTTGGCCGCAGCGTCCGCGACGGTGTTCATGCTGGAGACGTCGACCGCGACGTATTTGCCGAGATCGGACAGCGCGGCGATCGCCTCGACCATGGTGTCGTTGGCGACGACGACGCGGTAGGGCTGCAGCCTCGCGCCGGGGCTTGCGGGCGCCATCAGGATGCGGAGCTTCTCGCCTTCCTTCAGGCCGCCGTCGCGGCCGCGGGGCCCCAGCGTCGCGGTGATCGCCTTGATTTCCTCGGCCGTCGCGCCGAGATCGCGCAGGACGGAACCGACGCTGTCGCCCTTCTTGACCATGTGGACGCGTTCACCGTTGGGATTACCGCCGGTGATCTGTTCCTTGGTCTTCGGCAGCAACGTGACGTTTTCCGGCACCACGCGCGTCTCGAAGCCGGCATAGGGATCGGACGGCGACACTTCGGTGGCATAGGCCATCTTGATGTCGGACCCGCTGATGTCGGACTTGCCGGTCGCGCCGGAAACGTCGGCGGCGGCATTGGCGAGCGAGGCGTAACGCACCCCGCCATTGCCGCGCCAGTTGGCGGCGTCGCGCACCCGCATCAGGATGTCGTCGAGCGCCACCACGGCGGAAATCTTCGCCTTCGGCAGCACCGGCGACAGGTCCTTGGTGACGAAGGAGACCTCGGCGTCGGGCTCGACGGCTTCCGGATTGTTCGGATCCTCCGACGCGGCCTTCGGATCGGAGCCGACGTCGGTGAGCAGACGTTGCGCGTTGAACGGCGGAATCTTCGCCGACAGATCGCTCGTCGTCATCGACAAATTGCCGGCGATCCGGATGAAGGGGCGCACGCGCATCACGTCGCGATTGCCGACCCGGGCGACCGTCGAGACGCGCACGATGTTGCGCGAGGCGGAGGATTCGTTCGGCGGCGGCAGGCGGTCGCTCTTGTGCAGCGTGGCGGCGCGATCGGCGGCGCCGAACGCGCCACGCAGCGCACCTTCGACGCGCTCCGGCACCTTGGCGAAGGTCATTTCGCCGTCCAGAGATGCGAAAACGGCGCCGCCGATCAGGGCTGCGCCGCAAAGTCCGGTCAGGATTGTGCCGCTGAACCATTGCACCGAAACGCGACGGCGATCGATGACGGCAGCTTCGGAACCGTCGACGGACAGCGGCGGCTCGTGGCCGAGATCGATGATCCCGGTCTCACGCCCGTAAGCGCCGCGTGACGTCCTGTGGTTCAACTGAAGTCCCCCAATCAACGACCCAAGGTGCCCGGTTTCGAACCTCGTCCTGGCCGCCCTCTTCAAGGGGGATTGCCGGAAAAGGCAAGCCGCACAGGCGCCCGCGCTCAGAAAGCCCCAGCTCGGGGCCGGCCGAAATTACGAACAGCTGGACGGAAAAAGCGCTCTCGATGTCTCTCGAATGTCTGAGGAAGGTCGCGTCATCCGTAAGATCGCCTTCCTCTGACCCCATGAAAACCGCGGCAGCCCCCACTGGCATTCCCGCGATTCAAGCTTGTCTCTTATCAGAACGCCGCGGGAATGTGGCTCAAGTACGGCGTCCGATATGGAAAAAGTTTCCTGAATGGCCGGGCGCTGGTGGCCCGTCCGGGGGGCGCCAAAAGCCCCCTCCGGTGCCCCCTGGCGAGCAAACTTTTTTTGAGATTTTTTGCCGAGCAACTTCGCCCCGCGAACCCTGACTCTCTCTAATCGACTGTAATCGCTTCATTTTTCGCGACGATCCACTGTGCGACGATTTGTTGACGATGGGCGTTGACAATCCCGGGCGGGGGGGCCTATAACCCGACCACTGAGCGCGGCGCCGCCGGGTCACTGACCAAGGCGAGCGGACGCGCCACTGATGCTCCTCACCTCGTTGAGTGCACAACAGCCGACACAAATCGGTTGGAGTTCATTCGTCGCCGGTAAGGGTGTCGGAACCCTTCCACTCCGGAGGGTTGGGGCCTCATGGTCCCGGGCTGTTTGACAAGTGAAGATGAAGAAAGAGAAACGTGGACGGCGGAGTCCTTGCGCCTCTCGGGTACTGAAGAGCTTCGGCTTTTGAGTTCTGAGAGGGGACGAAAGACTTCGGCGGTACACGTTTTCAAGGAAACACCATCGTTGCCCGCGATGTGAATCGCAGGCAGCAAGTCGATCTCGGTCGACAAATGGTGGGACCTCGTCAAACGTTGTGATCAGCCGGTTCAAAGTTCAAGTCCAACTTGAGAGTTTGATCCTGGCTCAGAGCGAACGCTGGCGGCAGGCTTAACACATGCAAGTCGAGCGGGCGTAGCAATACGTCAGCGGCAGACGGGTGAGTAACGCGTGGGAACATACCTTTTGGTTCGGAACAACACAGGGAAACTTGTGCTAATACCGGATAAGCCCTTACGGGGAAAGATTTATCGCCGAAAGATTGGCCCGCGTCTGATTAGCTAGTTGGTAGGGTAATGGCCTACCAAGGCGACGATCAGTAGCTGGTCTGAGAGGATGATCAGCCACATTGGGACTGAGACACGGCCCAAACTCCTACGGGAGGCAGCAGTGGGGAATATTGGACAATGGGGGCAACCCTGATCCAGCCATGCCGCGTGAGTGATGAAGGCCCTAGGGTTGTAAAGCTCTTTTGTGCGGGAAGATAATGACGGTACCGCAAGAATAAGCCCCGGCTAACTTCGTGCCAGCAGCCGCGGTAATACGAAGGGGGCTAGCGTTGCTCGGAATCACTGGGCGTAAAGGGTGCGTAGGCGGGTCTTTAAGTCAGGGGTGAAATCCTGGAGCTCAACTCCAGAACTGCCTTTGATACTGAAGATCTTGAGTTCGGGAGAGGTGAGTGGAACTGCGAGTGTAGAGGTGAAATTCGTAGATATTCGCAAGAACACCAGTGGCGAAGGCGGCTCACTGGCCCGATACTGACGCTGAGGCACGAAAGCGTGGGGAGCAAACAGGATTAGATACCCTGGTAGTCCACGCCGTAAACGATGAATGCCAGCCGTTAGTGGGTTTACTCACTAGTGGCGCAGCTAACGCTTTAAGCATTCCGCCTGGGGAGTACGGTCGCAAGATTAAAACTCAAAGGAATTGACGGGGGCCCGCACAAGCGGTGGAGCATGTGGTTTAATTCGACGCAACGCGCAGAACCTTACCAGCCCTTGACATGTCCAGGACCGGTCGCAGAGATGTGACCTTCTCTTCGGAGCCTGGAACACAGGTGCTGCATGGCTGTCGTCAGCTCGTGTCGTGAGATGTTGGGTTAAGTCCCGCAACGAGCGCAACCCCCGTCCTTAGTTGCTACCATTTAGTTGAGCACTCTAAGGAGACTGCCGGTGATAAGCCGCGAGGAAGGTGGGGATGACGTCAAGTCCTCATGGCCCTTACGGGCTGGGCTACACACGTGCTACAATGGCGGTGACAATGGGATGCTAAGGGGCGACCCTTCGCAAATCTCAAAAAGCCGTCTCAGTTCGGATTGGGCTCTGCAACTCGAGCCCATGAAGTTGGAATCGCTAGTAATCGTGGATCAGCACGCCACGGTGAATACGTTCCCGGGCCTTGTACACACCGCCCGTCACACCATGGGAGTTGGTTTTACCTGAAGGTAGTGCGCTAACCCGCAAGGGAGGCAGCTAACCACGGTAGGGTCAGCGACTGGGGTGAAGTCGTAACAAGGTAGCCGTAGGGGAACCTGCGGCTGGATCACCTCCTTTCTAAGGATGATCCTTCAGAGAGCTTCGGCTCACTATCGGATCGTTTTAGAAACATCAGTGGCCAACGGTCGTCAGGATCGTTGAGCTGCATTGGCGGGATTTCGCCGTCTACGTTTCTCTTTCTTCGCGGACGAACACGCGCTGGGGCTGCAACCTTGCAGATCCCTGGTCCTTGACTGGATATGCGTTAGGGGCTTGTAGCTCAGTTGGTTAGAGCGCGCGCTTGATAAGCGTGAGGTCGGAAGTTCAAGTCTTCCCAGGCCCACCACTTTCATCGAGTGAGCATTCGTCTTCTGGTTACGGGGCCATAGCTCAGCTGGGAGAGCGCGTGCTTTGCAAGCATGAGGTCGTCGGTTCGATCCCGTCTGGCTCCACCAGATGGTTTGATCGATCGACTGATCGTGCACCAAAATCGTCCGCGAAACATCACTTCGCACTTGTTAGTCCGGATGGACAGCAAGCTGCGTGATTTCTGACATCGTAAAGAGGAGATCGATCCGAGTTGGATCGTGCGGCAAGCAATTGCCACGCGAGACTTCATTATCTCCGGATCATTTCGGCGCTCGTGCGCCTTTCAGTGTAGCTCACAAGGCTGCATCTGGGAGATGCGTGAGTTGTAAATGATCCTTTTAGCGAAGCTTGACCGCCTCGCTATCGGAACGATCTTACGAAGCAAGCTGGTCTTTCTAATCATTGTCCGGCTGCAGATAGCGTTCATCGAGGGCGCGTGCCGCAAGGTAATTCTGCAGACAACATTCTGCCGAGTGTGTGGACATTGATAATGAGAGCAATCAAGTGCCTTAAGGGTGTTCGGTGGATGCCTTGGCGCTGAGAGGCGATGAAGGACGTGCTACGCTGCGATAAGCCGTGGGGAGCTGCGAAGAAGCTTTGATCCGCGGATTTCCGAATGGGGAAACCCACCTTCGATAGCCGGAACTCCAAGACCTCAGTCGAAAGACTGTGGTGTGGGGTTCGACCAGATAATGGAAGATGCCTGGACCTTTAGATTTCGATCGAAGAGGTTTTGGATTTCCGGTTATCAAGAGAAGGTATGAGACTTCTGAATACATAGGAGGTTTCAAGCAAACCCAGGGAACTGAAACATCTAAGTACCTGGAGGAAAGGACATCAACAGAGACTCCGTTAGTAGTGGCGAGCGAACGCGGACCAGGCCAGTGATACATCAAAGACAATCGGAACCAGTCAGGAAAGCTGGGCCTCAGAGGGTGATAGCCCCGTACGAGTAATGCGATGATGTATCCACGAGTAAGGCGGGACACGTGAAATCCTGTCTGAACGCGGGGGGACCACCCTCCAAGCCTAAGTACTCCTCAGCGACCGATAGTGAACCAGTACCGTGAGGGAAAGGTGAAAAGCACCCCGACGAGGGGAGTGAAATAGACCTGAAACCGGACACCTACAAACAGATGGAGCC